>CAMNFS010000008.1 GCA_946537255.1 uncultured Erysipelotrichaceae bacterium | reverse complement strand
AAGTGTTCTGAAAGAGAAACCGGGTTTATTCCGGAGCGCCTTCAAGAGCGATTTTCATCATGTTGGTGAAGGATGTCTGACGCTGCTCCGGAGTGGTGATTTCCTTGTATACAAAGCTGTCAGAAACGGAAAGCAGACATGCGGCCTTCTTATGGAGAACATTTGCGTTATGGAACAGCGCAAAGCTTTCCATTTCGGCACAGATTACCTTTTTGTCCTTCAGAAGATAATCCATGTCGGTAGCTCCTTCTTCCGCGTAGAAGACATCGCTGGAATGACAGAAACCTTCCTTCATTTCGATGCCAAGCTTTTCTGCTGACTTCCGCAGGATGTTATTCAGCTCCTCCGAAGGATAAAGCGTGTCTCTTGTTTCCCCGTTCTGCGTTCTTGCGTAGGTGGATTCTGAATAGGCACCTGTCACAAGAACGGTATCGAACAGATGAAGCTCCGGGATATATCCGCCGGTTGATCCGATCCGGATAATGTTTTCCACATCATAGAAGTGAAAGAGCTCATAGGAGTAGATGCCCATGCTTGGCATTCCCATGCCGGATGCCATGACAGAAACCCGTTTTCCGTTATAGGTTCCGGTATATCCAAGGACGTTGCGGACTGAGGTTACAAGCTCCACATTCTCCATGAATGTATCGGCGATGAATTTTGCCCGAAGGGGATCACCGGGCATGAGAACCGTTTTGGCGAACGCGCCTTTTTCCGCACTGTTATGAGGTGTTGACATATGAATTTTCCTTTCTGTATTCTTTCTGATTTCGATTATACCAGATTCCTTATTTCCGATGGATTTACAGGATATGAACAGCACTGCTTTTGTAATACTGTTCACACGCAGGATGGTATTTAGAATGCATACCGTATATGAGAATAGCCGGGACGCAAAAACAACAAAGCAACGGACCGTATGGATCGGGACAGCCGGATGTCTGTCCTGCCTGAGCCCTGGTTACCTGTCAGTATTTTTGCGGTGGAGAGGGCCGAAGAACGGATTGCCGGAAAGACTCGGTATTGAAACCGAATGCGGAAAAACAATACGTTGAAAAATGAGCAGCAAAATAAAGCTGCCGGAGGAACAAAGAATGGATGAAAAGAAAATAATCAACGGGGTTTCTGCAGAGCAGATTGCAGGAAGCGATGGCCGGGATCCCCAGCCGGGAAAAATCAAGCCGCGCTGCAGTCAATGCGGGCAACAGGATCTCCGGTTTCTCGGTACAGAGGTTATTGAAGAACGCAAAGTTGTTCGTAACCATTATCAATGCAGAAACTGCGGCCATACATGGTGAGGAAGGGAAACCTTCGGGTCCTGTATGATGCTGGATCAGATCAGTCACGGGTCTGATCTTTTTTCTTTGAAAACGAAATGTGAACATACAAGAGAGACTGCCATCGTTTTCCATACAGCTGTCCGATCTATCATCGGCAACAGAAAAGACAGCTGTTCTGATCGCATTGCTTTATCGCTGGCTGCAGGCAGGAACAGTGATGTTTTTATTCCGCTTCAGCGATCCGTTTGCCTGTTTCTGTCGTTCCTGGAGAAAACCCGCCGCTTTTTTTCCGTGTGCTGTAATTTGTCATGAAACTGAGACACTGATGGAGGTGCCTGCAGAGAAAAGGACTGCCCCATAAAAAACACTTCCGCATGGGAAGTGTCTGGAACTTATCGCTTTGCGCCTTTGGCGCCAGTGGGTTCGCTGTAGTTTTTAAGAAGATCCGTCTCATAGGAATAGATCATGCTCTGACGGCGTCTTTCCCGCTCCAGGGCCAGTTCAACCAGCTTGTCCATCAGGGCCGGGAAGGGGACACCCGCGTCAAGCCAGAGATAGTAGGCGAGGGAGCCGGGGATCGTGTTGATCTCATTGACATATACCTGATTGGTCAGCGTATCCATCAGGAAGTCGATGCGGCATACACCGCTTGATCCGAGGACTCTGAAGGTTTCAAGAGCCAGCCGTTTGATTTCATCACTGATTCCTTCCGGAAGATCCGGATTGACGCAGCGGCTTGTGGAAGCCATGCCGGAAACGCCCTTGGATCCCTTGGCGGCTTTGCCTCCCTGTTCGTACTTGTCATGGAAGTCGAGCAGTTCGTTTTCGGTATCGTGGAAGACTTCTTCCAGAACAGAAGTGATGGCATCACAGGGTTCGCCAAGCACGGAACAGTTGATCTCCCGCATCGGCCGGACCACCTTTTCGGTAATGATCTTGCTGTCATAACGGGCGGCTTCCTCAAAGGAAATGAGATATTCCTTTTCGTTGTGGGCAATGGAGATTCCGACAGAGGAGCCGGTACATGCCGGTTTGAGAATCAGGGGATATCCGATCCGGGAAGCCTGATTCAGGATTTCCTTCTTTTTGGTATCCATCTCCCTGGCATAGACCCAGAACCATTCCGTAATCGGAAGACCGCTGTTTTCCAGCGCATGCTTCTGCAGGACCTTGTCCTGACCGACCGCGGCCGCGATCAGATCGCATCCCGCATACGGAAGCCGGTACATCTCCAGAAATCCCTGAATGGTTCCGTCTTCGCCATTGGTCCCGTGCATCACCGGAATCGCCAGATCAATCACAGCGATTTCCCTGTGGGAAAACAGCGGAGCCTTGACCGGCCTCATTACGGTCTTGTTGTTTTCATTGACAAAATATACCTGCGGAACTTTGGCGGTGAGCGCGTTCAGATCCCTGTAGTTTTTCATGTCCATCAGCGCTTCCGAGCTGTACAGCTTTCTGTCCTTTGAAATATAAACGGGAATCACATGATATTTTTCCCGGTCCAGTGCTTCCATGGCCTGATGTGCAGAGATGATGGATACTTCATGTTCCACCGATTCACCGCCGAAGAGCACTGCAATATTCAGCTTCATACTAGTCCTGCCTCCGATCTGATTTATTATATCTCTTTGCTTACGGATACACAAAACAGTAAAAGATGGAAGCCGCGGGAAACAGCATTCATCAGTCTCATTCCTGCAGAAGGAAGAGTCTTCCCAATGAAAGGTGATAAAATAAACCCCGCAGGAGGAGAAGCGTTGGTCTTATGAAAAAAGCATTAGTGCTTTCCGGCGGCGGAACCCGCGGAAGCTATCAGAACGGAGTGATTCATGCCATGCGCAGACTTGGCAGAGACGACTGGAATCTCGTTACCGGAACCAGTATCGGCGCTTTGAACGCGGCACTGGTGGTTCAGAAGGATTACCGTGTCATGGATTCTCTGTGGCACAATCTGACCCAGGAACAGATCGTCAACGGTGCCTTTTCCGTTGATATGGATCTCAATGACATGTTCTCTGAGCGCAGCAGTCTGTTTCCTTTTTTCCGTGATTTCATCCTGGACCGCGGGATTGATATCAGCCCGATGAAAAACTATATTGCGTCTCTCTATAATCCGGAGACCTTTTTCCGCTCGGAAGTGGACTTCGGACTGGTGACCTGCCGTGCGCATAACCGCGAGCCGGTCTATGTGAACAAGGAGATGATGAGAGATCATGGCGTGGACTGGCTGATCGCGTCTGCCAGTGCCTATCCGGCGTTTCCGGTCCATCATTTTGAAGAGGGGAACTTCATTGACGGAGGGTATTATGACAATCTTCCGATTGATGAAGCTCTGCAGATGGGCGCGGATGAGATTGTGGCCATCGATCTTTCCGGCAATCCCCGTCATCCCAATTTTTTCAACCGTACCGGCATTACCTATATCTTTCCTCAGGTTGAAACAGGCTCCTTCCTGTCGTTTGACCGGAAAACAATCAACCGGCTGGAATCTCTTGGTTATTACGATGCCATGAAGGCATTTGGAATATTTGACGGCGTGCGGTACACCTTTGCGAGAATGGCGGATCTTCCCTCCTGGTGGCATGGATTCATGCGGGACATCATGATTCTTGAGGGAAGAATCCAGCGGGCAACAGAAATCACCGCCCGGCTGAGATCCTCCCAGATCATTACCGACCGGATCGCGTCCATCCAGCATCAGAAGGTTGTGGATGACAGGCGGATGTTCTTTGGATTCATGGATTATCTGATGAACATGTGCGGATGTGAAGTGGAGCGGGTATGGACCTTCCGGGAAGCGAGAAATACGATTCTGGCGGAATTCGCTCCCTGCATGGAGGAAGGTTATGAATACTATCCGGCCGCGATTACCGCTGAGAAAATTCTTGCCTATACCTCCACCCTTGATTCCAAGGGCGTGATTTCCAAAATGGTTCATCAGCTTTTCTACCCGGATCATCTGTTCCTTGCGGAAGGGGTATGGCTCACGGTCTATCCGTTTGAGAAGGCGGCTGCTCTGTTTGTAAGGGCGCTGATGAATGAACTGAAGGGAGAATGACATGAACCGTATCGCAGCGTTTGAAAAGGTGAGTCTGAATCAGTTTGTCTCTGACGTAAGATCCATACGCGATGATCTTGGGGAAGAAGAGATCCGGGCCATATATGAACAGATCCATCTTCCGCGCCGGGCTACCTCAGGAAGTGCCGGCTATGATTTTACCGCGCCGTATGATCTTGTGATCAAGCCAGGGTGCGAGGTACTCGTACCGACTGGCATTCGTGTTAGAATGAATCCGGATTATGTGCTGCTGCTGTTTCCGCGGAGCGGACTTGGCTTCAAGTACCGGCTTCAGCTGAATAATACCGTTGGTGTGATCGACAGCGACTACTATGCCGCTGACAACGAAGGCCATATTTTCTGCAAGCTCACCAATGACAGCCGCCAGGGGAAGACCGTTTCCATTTCAGCCGGAACGGGAATGGTGCAGGGAATCTTTCTTCCCTTCGGCATCACAGAGGATGACAGCAGCGACGGTGTGCGCACCGGCGGTTTTGGAAGTACCGGCCAGTAATTAGAAAGCGAATGATTTATGACAAAGGAAGAAGAGACCAAGTACAGTTATTTTGAAAGCGAGCCTGTTCCGGAACACATTCTGGAAAAGATGGAGCAGATGAGAAAAAAGGGGAAGCATCTGCCTGATCTCAATCTCATCAAGCGCCCCAGCCAGATTGAAGGGATCCGAGAGGCTTCGAAAATCAATACGGCTGTTCTGGACGCGGTCAGTGAAAAAATCCATGCGGGCATGACAACGCAGGAAATCGATGACATTGTGCGGGAGGTGACCGCCTCAGCCGGAGCGGTATGCGCGCCATACCATTTTGAGGGCTACCCGAAGTCGGTCTGCACCAGTATCAATAATGAAGTCTGCCATGGCATACCGGCAAGACACCGGAAGCTTCATGAAGGAGATATCATCAACGTTGACGCTACAACGATCTTTCACGGCTATTACGGGGATGCCTCGAGAATGTTCATGATCGGCAAGGTGAGTGAGCGCCGCAGGAAGCTGGTGGAGGAAACCAGACGATGCCTGGAAATCGGCATTGCCGCGGCTCAGCCATGGAATACCGTCGGTGATATCGGCGCCGCGGTTGCCAAATATGCGCATTCCCGCGGCTATTCGGTAGTCCGGGAACTTGGCGGACACGGAGTCGGGATTGAGTTTCATGAGGATCCGTTTGTGGCTCACGAAGCCAAGGCCGGAACCGGGATGCTGCTGGTGCCGGGAATGGTGATCACCGTGGAGCCGATGATCAACGAAGGAAGGGCCGGGGTTGTGATTGACCCGTACAACGGCTGGACCATTTATACCAAGGACGGCAGTGACAGTGCGCAGTGGGAACACACGATTCTGATCACGGAAACCGGCAATGAAATACTGACTTACTGATGATTGTGCATGAATTGATGATGATATGAATCAGGAACTGAAATACCAGATGGAACATGCCGCGGTGGAGGGCGCTTCATTTGCTGAGGATCCCGGATGGTTTTTCGTGTTTGTGGAAAATGCCGGCATGATTTCTGAACTTTGTCAGCTTATTGGTGAAAAGGCGGAGGAAGCGGAAGCAGTGCTTGTCTTTGCGAGGGAGAAAGACTGGCCATCGCATCTTGACGCCTGCGCGGCGCTTGGCCGCATGCATCAGGCCGCTCAGGACATGAAAGAGGATCTTGTCCTGCATTTTCGTCTGACACAGTTTTTCGCCAGTCCCTCATCGATCCGGATCCGGACTGCCTTTGCGGTACCGGAAGGATATGAATGCACTGCGGTCTGTCTTTTGAAAGAAGCAATACCGCATGATATGGAAATCCGCTGGAATGTGTTTTCCGACATCCAGTGAGACAAGAGCACCGCTCGAGAAAGGAACGCTATGAATGAGACAATCTATGTGACCGGCCACCGGCATCCGGATTCTGACAGTATCTGTTCGGCGATCACTTACTCTGATCTTCTGACCCGCTGCGGAAAGAAGGCGGTTCCCTGTCGGCAGGGACCCCTGAATGAGGAAACAAAATTCATTCTCAAGCGGTTTCATCAGGAGAATCCGCTTTTACTGACAGATGCCAGGACGATGATCCGGGATATTGATATTGATCCGCCGCTTCTGATGTCGAAAAATGAAACCGTCCACCATGCCTGGCATGAAATGCTGAGAACGCAGAACCGCTCCATTTTTGTTGTGGATGAAAATGAAAAACTCTGCGGGATCTGCACCACCACCAATCTTTCCTATGTAAGACTTCAGCCGGACGGAGATCTCAGCTCTCTGCTGGCTACTGCAAGCCTTGCCAATATTGCCAAAACCATCGGCGGAAACATCGTAGTCACACCCTCCGAGTTTGACTTCAACGGAACGATCCGGATTGTGACCGTGGATGATATCGAAAGCGCTCCATATGATGTAAAGGGCGCTATCGTGCTTCTTTCCACCGGCAGGGACAAGCATCTTCTGCTGATTGAAAAAGGAGCGGCCGGAATCATACTGACCTGCGGCGTAAAGGCGGATCAGGAGGTCATACAGGCTGCCGAAGCGCATGGATGTGCGCTGGTGGAATGCAGTGAGGATACGATGCATACCGCCCGTGTCATTTCCGAATCCTACAGCGTGGAAAACATCATGACCAGAGAACCGATGTTTTTCCGGGATAATGAGTATATCGATGATGTCGCTCAGAAGATGACCAAGAGCCGTGTCAGATCGTATCCGGTTCTGGATGAGAATGATCGGATTGTCGGCGCGATTGCCCGCTATCATACCATGAACTACCCGCGCCGGAAGTTTGTTCTGGTGGATCATTCCGCGGTCAATCAGAGCGCGGCTCATATTAATGAGGCTGAGATTGTCGCAATCATCGACCATCACCACATCGGCGGTATCACAACCAGTCTTCCGATCATGTACCGGAATGTGAAGTGCGGATGCACCTGCACGATCATTTCCAATCTCTATCAGGAAAACGGCCTTCTGCCGGATCCGGACATGAGCGGTCTGCTTCTGTCCGCGATTCTCAGTGACACCCTGAATTTCCGCAGCGCCACGACGACGGACATGGACCGTCTTGCCGCAAAATGGCTCGCGGAACGGGCCGGGATCGAAGATATTGACGCCTATGCAAGAGAAATGCTCGGGGCATCCGTGTCGCTGAAGGACTCCTCGATGGAGGATATTCTCAACCGCGACCTCAAGAACTATCAGGTGGAAGGCTACACCTTCGCGATCGGTCAGACCAATTACAGCCGTATGGAAGAAGTGCAGATGATTCTGCCGGAATTCAAGAAGACGGTCGAAAAAGAGCAGGCAGCCCGCAAGCTCGATCTTCTGGTCATGCTGTTTACAGATGTCATGGGCAACGGTTCTCTGTTTGTCTTCTATGGGCCGCTGTCCTATGTGATCAGCGATTTGATCCAGACCAGATTCGACGATCACAGCGGCTTTGATCCGGATATTATTTCCAGAAAACAGCAGATGATGCCAAAGCTTTCCGAAGTAATCAAGAATATCTGATCGTTTCATTGAAATCTGAATCATGGATTTGCCCGCCTCACCTGTGTGAGGCATTTTTATTTTTCGCAGAAGCGAGTCTTCTGATTCATTCCTTTTTTGGCTCAGAAGGGGAATGACGAGAGTGAAAGAAACAATGAAAATAAAAGGTGTGCTTTGAAAGTTTTTGCAGAAAATGATGGGAATTTGCTTGCTCATGTAAAAGCCATTCGCTAAAATAGGTGTATATTTTCAGAAAGGGGGAAATATACATGATTGATTTCAAAAAACCGCTCAGTTTTGCACTGGCTGCCGCGATGCTGGCAGGATGCGGAACGAGCACCAGCGCCGGAACGCCGGCTGCCGGCACGGACACCGGAAGTGCGCCTGCCGCGGAAAACGCTGGTACAACAGATGCAGCGGCTGCGCCTGCCGCATCCGCAAACAGCAGCGAAGTAGTCGTTGCGTTCGATGCAGACCTCAATACGATGGATCACCACATCGCAACCGATGGAAACTCCTTCATCATGCAGTCCATGTGCTATTCCGGTCTCACAAGCCTTGACGCTGCGGGATCACCGCTTCCGGAACTCGCGAAGAGCTGGGATGTCAGTGAAGACGGTCTTGTCTACACATTCCATCTCGCGGACGCGACCTGGTCCAACGGAACCCCGGTCACAGCCAAGGACTTTGTCTACGGATGGCAGAGACTGGACGCGCCGGAGACCGCATCAGAGTATGCGTTTATTCTTGACACCATTCACTGTGTCAACGCCGCTGAGGTCAACGCCGGTGAAAAACCCGTCGAGGAACTCGGTGTCAAAGCCATTGATGACAAGACCCTTGAAGTTACACTGACGCTTCCGTGCGACTTCCTGCTTGGTCTGATGTCCTTCCCGAGCTTTTTCCCGCTCAACCAGGAATTCTATGAAGCTCAGGGAGATCAGTTCGCTCTTTCTCCGGACAACATGATCTACTGCGGTCCGTACAACATGACCGGCTGGGAACAGGGCAACTCCTACACCTTTACAAAGCGCGCGGATTACTTCAACCTCGATCCGGAAGCTGCTGAGACAGTCGTCTTCCGTTTCCAGCAGGATACTCAGTCTGCTCTGCTTGAATACCAGTCCGGAAACATCGATGTTGTCAAGCTGCAGGGTGAGCAGGTTGACCAGTATGCCGGTGAACCGGGCTTCACAAACCGTCTGACTGGCTATCTGTGGTACATTCCTGTGAACATGACAGTGGATAAGCTGCAGAACCTGAACCTCCGCAAGGCGATTCATTACGCGATCGACCGTGAAACCATCGCCAAGGATGTACTGATGGATGGCTCCATCGCGGCAGAAGGTGAAATTCCGGTTGCGCTTGCGACCGGCCCGGATGGCAAGGATTACCGTGAATCCGCCGGCAAGATCACAGAGTACGATCCTGCCAAGGCAAAGGAATTCTATGACGCTGCGGTCAAGGAACTCGGCGGTGATGTCACACTCGAGCTCATGTTCGAAGATTCCGAAGCTTCCAAGGCAGTTGCGGAATACATCCAGGCAAAGCTCAAGGAGAACTGCCCGGGTATGGAAGTCACGCTGAACTCCAAGCCGAAGAAGGAAAGACTGGAACTCATGAAGTCTCAGAAGTATGAGCTTGGTCTTACCCGCTGGGGCCCGGACTATGCTGACCCGCAGACCTATATGGATCTGTTCCTTTCCACCAACGTTTCCAACAACCAGGGACGCTACAACTCCGCCAAGTATGATGAGCTCGTTCTCAAGGCTACTCAGGGTGAGGACGCGGCGGACTCCGCAAAGAGATGGGCTGATTTTGTTGAGGCCGAAAAGGTTCTTGTCGCGGAAGACTTCGCGGTGATCCCGGTCTATCAGAACGGCGGCGCGATGATGATCAATCCGAACGTCTCCAACATCAACTTCCACAGTGCGGCTGTCGATGACTACCGTCACATCTACAAGAAGTAATTCTTTGTCAGTCAGCTGTTGATTGAACACATGACAGACAGTTCCTGCGGGGACTGTCTGTCATTCCGATTTCAGAGGAAAGGGGAACATATGTCGAAATATATTACGAAACGTGTTCTGATCAGTCTTGCCACTTTGCTTGTCATCCTGTTCGTTCTGTTTCTGATGCTGGACAAAATGCCGGGAAGCCCATTCAATGATGAGAAACTGACGGAAACACAGAAGGCACTTCTGTATGCCAAATACGGCCTGGATCAGCCGTTCTTTGTACGGTTCTTCAAGTATCTCGGAGCCGTTCTGAGAGGAGATCTCGGTGTTTCCTATGTCCTCAACAAGAACAAGGCTGTTTCTGATCTGATCTCTGCGCCGCTTCTGCTTTCCATCCGCATCGGCGCAAGAGCGATGCTGCTGGGGTCAGTGCTCGGGCTGCTGCTCGGCATTGCCGCGGCGCTCAACCACAACACGTGGATCGATACGCTCTGCTCGTTTATCTCAATTGTCGGTGTTTCCGTACCGTCCTATGTATTTGCGCTTCTGCTTGCGTATTACATCGGATTTGTACTGAAGCTGACGCCGATTCTTTACAATTCCAAGAACGTCAGCGCTTCGATTATTCTGCCTACGATTGCGCTGGCCATGTTTCCGACCGCGAATGTTTCACGGTTTACCCGCTCGGAGATGATTGATGTGCTCAACAGTGAATACATCCTTCTCGTTGAGGCAAAGGGTGTCAGGCAGACCAGCCTGATCCTCAGGCATGCGTTAAGAAATACGCTGATTCCGATCATCACGATCATGGGACCGATTCTCGTCAATCTTTTGACCGGATCCATGGTTGTTGAAAAGGTGTTCGGTATTCCCGGCATCGGCATGCTGATGGTGCAGGCGATTCAGAACAATGACTATAACGTCGTCATCGCGTGTGCGTTTGTCTATTCGGCGATGTATATCGCGATGATGCTGATTGTTGATATTCTGTATGGAATTATTGATCCGCGGATCCGGGTTGCGAAAGGAAGTGCATGATCATGAGTGACGTAATGCTTGAAAAACATGCTCCGGTTCTGGATGACGATCATTCTCCGGAAGATTTTGTCTTTGTGCAGGAAGGGGAGAAGCTGGTTGACAGAACCTATAAGGCAACCTCCTACTGGCGGGATGTATGGAGCCATTTCTCCAAAAACCGCGGTGCTCTGATCGGCTTTGTCATCATTCTGATTATTGTGATCATGGCCATTATCGGACCGATGATTTCCGGCCGTGCCTATGACACGATCATTATTGAACACAAGAATCTTCCGCCCAAGATCCCCGGCATTTTCGGCGGCGTGGAGCGCGGGATTGATGTCTATGCCTCCAAGGGAGTGAATGTGAACTACTGGTTCGGTACCGACTACAATGGCCGTGACATGTTCACCCGTGTCTGGCAGGGAACCCGCATTTCTCTGCTTGTTGCCCTTGTCGCGGTCGTCATTGATATTGTCATCGGCATGTCGTACGGTCTGATATCCGGTTACTTCGGCGGAAGAGTGGATATGATCATGCAGAGAATCGCGGAGATTCTCAATGGCATTCCGACCCTTGTGGTTGTAACGCTGCTTGGCATGGTGCTGCCTTCCGGTATTATCTCCATTATCTTCGCGCTGATGATCACCGGCTGGATCGGCATGTCGAGAATTGCCCGGGCGGAAGTGCTCAAGCTCAAGGAAAGTGAATATATTCTGGCTTCCAAGACGCTCGGTGCCCGTGACTTCGCGATCATCTTCAAGGACATCATGCCGAATATCTTCGGTCAGCTGGTCATCATGGCGATGTTCTCCATTCCAAACGCGATCTTCACCGAGGCGTTCCTGTCATTTGTCGGTCTGGGTATTCAGCCGCCTGAGGCAAGCCTTGGATCTCTGATCTCGGATGGGTACAAATCGCTTACGATTCATCCGTATCAGATCGCCTTTCCGGTGATTGTGCTTGCGCTTCTCATGCTCAGCTTCAATCTCTTCGCGGACGGTCTGCGCGATGCGTTTGATCCGAATATGAAACAGATGTAAGGAGGACAGACATGACGACTTCAAGAGATCTGAATGACCGCGTGCTGTCGATCCGTGATCTGAACATCAGCTTCGATACCGCAAGCGGTACGGTCCATGCCATCCGGGGAGTGCGGATGGACCTGTTCAAGGGAGAAACGATTGCCGTAGTCGGAGAATCCGGCTCGGGAAAATCCGTTACTGTCAAAACGATCATGGGAATTCTCGCCAACAACGGTCATATTGACAGCGGCTCCATCAACTATACCTATACCAACGAAAAGGGAGAGAGGGAAACGGTTGACATGACCAAGCTCTCCCAGAAGGAAATCCGATACAGATTCTGCGGCCGCCATATTGCCATGGTGTTCCAGGATCCGATGACCAGCCTTGATCCGACGATGACTGTTGGAAAACAGATCATGGAGGGCATGATTCTCCATCTGAAGCTGAGTTATTCAGAAGCGAAAAAGCGGGCGATCGAACTGCTTGCCAAAGTAGGTATTGAGAATCCGGAAAAACGGTTCCATGAATATCCGCATCAGCTTTCCGGCGGAATGCGCCAGCGGGTTGTGATTGCCATTGCCCTTGCCTGTGAGCCGGATATTCTGATCTGCGATGAACCTACAACCGCACTGGATGTCACGATTCAGGCCAAGATTCTTGAGCTGATCAAGGAGATTCAGGCGGAAAGCAACTTCGCGGTCATCTATATCACGCATGATCTCGGTGTTGTGGCCAAGGTCGCGGATTACGTGGATGTCATGTATGCGGGAAGAATCATCGAGAAGGGAGATATTGACGAGATCTTCTATGATCCCCGGCATCCGTATACATGGGGACTGCTGGCTTCGATGCCGGATACCGATACCGATTCCACCCGTCTGTTCGCGATTCCCGGAACCCCGCCGAATCTTCTCGAAAAGATTACCGGTGACGCATTTGCGCCGCGCAATCCGTACGCGATGAAGATCGATTATGAAGAGGAACCGCCGATGTTCGATGTCGGCGGAAAGCACCGGGTTGCCTCATGGCTCTGTGATCCGCGGGCTCCGAAAGTGGAGATGCCGGAACAGCTCAGAGACCGGATGGAAAAGATGCGGAAGGAGGGGATTCTTGAATGACTGTAATAGATATGACAAAAGAACCTCTTCTGCATGTGGAAGGACTGAAGCAGTACTTCCGTTCGGGAAGATCTGTGACCAAGGCAGTCGACGGCATCAGTTTTGATATCTGGGCCGGTGAAACCTATGGGCTGGTCGGAGAATCCGGTTCCGGAAAGTCCACCACCGGACGTTCCATTATCCGCCTCTATGATCCGACGGCCGGGAAAATCATCTTTGACGGCCATGATATCAGCGGCAGAATGACGAAGGCGGATGAGCGTTACCTGCGCACCAACATGCAGATGATTTTCCAGGATCCGATGGCATGTCTCAATCCCCGCAAAAAGGTCAAGGAGATCATTGCCCAGGGACTGGAAATCCATCACCTGTATGAAAACGCGGATGATCTTGATGCCAAGGTCAATTCGATTATCGAAAAAGTCGGTCTCTCCAGGGAACACGCAACCCGCTATCCACACCAGTTTTCCGGCGGTCAGAGGCAGCGCATCGGCATTGCCAGAGCCCTTGTCATGAATCCGCGCCTGGTGATCGCGGATGAGGCGATTTCCGCGCTGGATGTTTCGATTCAGGCTCAGGTGGTCAATCTGATGAAGGATCTGCAGGATGAGCTCGGCACAACCTATCTGTTCATCGCCCATGACCTTTCCATGGTCAAGTATATTTCTGATCGGATCGGTGTCATGCATCTTGGACATATCGTGGAAACCGGCACAACCGATGAGATTTTCGAGAATCCGGTTCATCCGTATACCCGTTCTCTGCTCAGCGCGATTCCCCGCCCCAATCCGCGGGTTGAAAAAAAGCGCATTGCGGTGGAATACAACAAGGAAAAGGAAGGGGTTGTCTATACCGAAGGACACCTTCACAGAATCAGTGATACCCATTCGGTGCTCGCTACCGATGCGGAATACGAAAAGTGGTCGAAGGAACACGGCTACTGATCATCAGGGACATACTGTCCCTTTTTCAAGGGGGTAAAATTCATGGCAAAGTTCTATCCGTTTTCAGCCATCCGGCCAGAAAAGAACATGGCGGAGGCTGTCGCGTGCCTTCCGTATGATGTACTTTCCGCTAAGGAAGCGGGAAAGCTTGCGGAAAACCCGCACAGTTTTGTGCATGTGATCCGCTCGGAGGCGGATCTGTGTGAGGATATCGATCCGTACAGTCAGGCTGTCTATGATCAGGCGGAATCTGCCTATCAGAATATGAAGCGGGAAGGAACGCTGTTTTCAGATGAGCAGGCGTATTACATCTATCGTGAAATTTCCAGTGATCATACCCAGACCGGCATTGTCGGATGCGCCTCTGTCAGGGATTATCGAAACGGGACGGTCCGTCGTCATGAGCTGACGGTCGCCGCCAAGGAGGATGATCGGACCCGGCATATTCTGACGACCCGTGCCCAGACCGGAATGGTCTTTCTGACTTTTCCCGGCACTGACCGGCTAAGAGATCTGCTGAATGATGCGACAAAAGAGGAACCGGTCTATGACCTTGTGCAGAACGAGGTCCGCCATCAGATCTGGAAGATTTCCGATTCTTGCCGCATGCAGGAAATCGCGGAAATCTTTGAGGAGATTCCGGTGTTATATATCGCGGATGGACATCATCGTGCCGCCTCCAGCGCAAGGGTCGCCGAAGCCCTTGGCGCAGGTGAAAACGATGAGGCAGGCCGCTTTCTTGCCGCGGCATTTCCGGCGGAGGATCTTTCCCTGCTTGGCTATCACCGGGTTGTACGGGATCTCAACGGCATGCAGGAAGCACAGTTTCTTGAAGAAATCTCGAAGTCCTTTGATCTTGCTCCATGTGAGAAAAAGCCGCCGGAACACATGCATGAAATCATCATGATAACCGGCGGAAAGTGGTATTCTCTGAAGCCTCACGCAGATCTCTATGATGAGGCGGACAGTATTGCCCGGCTCGATGTGTCCATCCTGCAGAACAGTCTTCTTGATCCTCTGCTTGCGATCCGCAATCCCCGGACCGACAGCCGGATCAGTTTCATCGGCGGAAAGGACGCGATGGCGGAAGTGGAGAAGCGGACGGAAAAGAGCGGCTCGGTCGGCTTTCTTCTGTATCCGACCGACATCCATGATCTGATCGCCGCCGCGGATGATCATCGGATCATGCCGCCGAAATCCACCTGGTTTGAACCGAAGCTGCTGAGCGGACTTCTGATTCACGAAATCTGAAAACAAAGGAAAGGGAAGTGTCTGTGATGATGCTTCCTTTTTTTGCCTGAGGCATTGAACAGGGATTCAGGGTATACTGATACACATATGGATGAACATATTCTGCGGAAGCTGATGCGAAGAAAACCGGATATCACGCTGTCGAAAAAGCAGACATTGCTGGCTGCGGCGGGAGTTCTGCTCGCGTCCTTTCTGCCGTTTCTTCTGATGCCGCAGCTGCGGTATTACTACTGGGGAGATGAAACCCGTCAGGTGATTCCGCTGACGGTCGGTCTCTATCGGGATCTTCATGCGGGAACCTTCGGGACATGGAACTGGATGATGAGCTTTGGGACATCCAATGCGATTCAGTTTCTTTCCTATCTTGGTTCCCCGTCGTTCTGGCTGATGATGCTGCTGCCGAAGGCCGAAATGATTCCATCGGCTTTTCCCATAGTAAAGATGCTGGCTATGTTTCTTGCGGCGGTTTTTGCGTATCACTGGCTGAGTGATCTGACCGAAAACGACGCCGCCCGGTTTGCCGGAACCATGATCATGACCTTCTGCGGCTGGGCGGTCTTTCAGCAGCACTATTACAGTTATCTTGATGCCTGGATGTATCTCTGTCTGCTGCTTTACATCATGGAGGAAGTGATGGCAGGAAGAAAGAAACTGGTGTTTCCGGCCGTCATTGCCCTGATTACCATCCTTGATCTGTTTACGATGTACATGGCCTCCTGGCTGATTCTTTTCTATATGACAACCCGGCTCATGATGAAGGGAAACAGCCTGAAGGAAACCATCCGGAAGCTGATTCAGCCGTTTCTTCTGTATGTGCTTGGCCTTGGCATGGCGGGATTTGTCTTTCTGATGGATGCCGGCGTGCTGCTTGCAAGCTCCCGTGTCAATACCGGAATCCTTTCCTTTCTCAGGGATCCCCAGTGGCTGTTTCTCAGACCCATGGAACTGTTCCGGGCCATAAGCTCTCCGTTTTCTCCGGTGATCAATGACTATGACTATAATCTTTTCTCATCGCCATTCCGGGAAGGGGGCGTACATACCTACGCACTGTTTTCGTACAGCTTCATTCTGACTCCGCTGCTGTTTCCTCAGGCTCTTAAGACGGACTTCGAGGGCCGAAAGCCGCTGCTTGGGATGATTGGCTTTCTGGCGGTGTGCGTGCTGATTCCGGATGCCTATGTGATTTTCAACGGCAATACCGCCGCGAGATGGTGTTTTATTCTGATTGTCTTTCATGTCGTGCTGGTAAGCCAGCTGATCGAACATCAGGATGACTGGGATGAGACACTTCTTAAGCGCTCAGCGCTTGGAGTGACTGCGGCTCTTCTGCTGTTCAGCCTGATTGCCTTTGTCTTTCATACTGCCAGTGATTCCAACCGGATTTCGATTCTGCTGATTGTTCCTTTTCTGATCGCTCTTGCCTTTTTTTACCGGCACGCTCTTACGCAGAACAAGAGGACGTATTTTGCGATGGCGCTTATGGCTGAGGCACTGCTGTGCATGTATGCAAGAATGGTCAATGGAACCACTGTCACTGTCGGGGCCGGTCAGCGCGCAAGGCAGTATGAAACCATGCTGTTTGATACCCGTATTACCGATGAGATTCAGAAAGAAGATACGGGTTTTTACCGGATCAGCTCGGATGAGGAAACAGCGGAAAACTATCTGCTTCCTTACGCCAAGCGCTATTTCAGCAGTTCTTCCTATTTCAGCCTGTACAACAACCCGAGTGAAGGATATTATCACCGCCGCATCAGTGAAAACTGGTTCATTCCCTACATGCCCTCGAAGTTTCTTTCCTACAGTGTTTTCGGAAACCGGTATCTGATTGCCACGCAGGGAGAAAAGTCCTTCGTCCCGGCCGGATATGACCTTTATTCCAGCACTGCGGCAGGGGATGGAACACCGGTTCTGATCTATCGGAACAAAGCCCATGCGGGACTTGGATTTGCGTCCATGCATACGGTGAAGGCAAGCGCCTGTGAAACAATGGAGCGCTCCCGTCAGGATTTTCTCATGACCACGAACATCCTGACGGATTCCTCCGCGAATGAACCAGTCAACGATCCCCGGTTTGAGGATCTTGGAGAAATCAACAATACGGTTCTGGAACATGCCTTTTCTGAACCGGGAACGCTCTTTATTGACTATTCCATGACGGAGCCCTATGGGGAGGGCAGCTATGAGCTTTACCGCGATGGCAAGGTAATTTCCTATCAGGAGTTTTCCGAATACGGCTTTCATGCCGTGCATCTTCAGGAAAAGGTCGACGCAGTCGGTATTTATACCCATAACAGCAACTTCAAAACCGCCGTCATACCTGCCCGTCTTTTCTGGATCAGCGACAGGAATCTCGAAGAGGTATATGAAGAACTGAATGCGCTGGATCCCCTGAAACTGACTGGCTTTACCAGAAACGGAGCCGAAGCGGAAATCACCGTAACGGGCGAGCGAAGGACGGTCGCGACCGCCATTGCCTGGAATGAAGGCTGGGAGGTCTATGCCAACGGGAAAAAGATTGACTGTGAATGCGTCAACACCGGATTCATCGGGTTTGAACTGGATCCCGGCACATGGAAGATCGAATTTGTCTTTACTCCTGAGGGATATGAGGCAGGGAAACGCATTTCTGCCGTGTCCTGTTTCCTGTATGCTGTTCTTGTCTTTTGCGCGATCGCAAAGGACGGGAAAAAGAACAGAATGGTATAATGGAGTTCGCTTACCGACAGGAGGGATTTCGTATGCGGCTCAGTCTGATTGTACCGATGTACAATGTAGAGCAGTATCTGGAAGAGTGCCTTGACTCACTTCTGGCACAGACGCTTTTGGATATGGAAATCCTTCTCGTGGATGATGGGTCAACAGACGCCACTGCCAGGATTGCCCGATCCTATGTTGAAAAGGACAGCCGGTTCCGTTACTTCCATAAGGAAAACGGGGGATTGGCAGATGCGAGAAATTTCGCCATACCGCATGCGGAAGGGGAGTATATTGCCTTTCTTGACTCTGATGACAGGGTCAGGCCGCAGCTGTATGAACACATGCTTGAAGCCATCGGGGACGCGGATGTGCTGGTTACGGATATTCATTACTGGTTCCCTGACAGCAGTCGGGATTTCGTCATGAAGGGGCTGAGCACGCGCCCGGCGGAAAGCGTTCAGAAGAAAGCGATGCTTTCGCCGATGTTTGCCTGGAACAAGCTTTACAGAGCCTCCTGGTTTCAGAAGAAGGGGCTGTCCTATCCCAAAGGACTCTGGTATGAGGATCTTCCCGTCACAACACGGATTTTTGCCGGCTCAGAGAAAATCGCGTATCTTCCCGAATGTCTGATTGACTACCGTCAGCGGGCCGGTTCCATCATGGCAAGCACCAGTGATCCCCGGCTTTCCCATATTTTTGACAGCCTTGCCCTTGTGCGCAGGGGCTTTCAGGAAGACGGTCTGTATGAGGCATTTCATGATGAGCTGGAATATCTTCATATCGAGCATCTGCGGCTGTACGGGATGTTCCGGTTTATCCGCTCAGACCGCACCCGCATCTACTATGAGGAAAGTGAGAAGGTCATGAAGGAATACTTTCCCAACTGGAAAGCCAATCCGTATCTGAACAGTCTTTCCTTCAAAAACCGTCTCTTTCTGAAACTGTACAGTCCGTTAACTTCCTGGATCTTTGATCCAATGATTCGAAAGTAGGAAACATGTCCCGAACAAAACACAGTTTTTACAACTTTCTTGTGAGCACCGTTTCGGCTCTGATTCTTCCGCTGATCGGATTTATCAAAGTCCGTCTTTTTGTGGCGCTTTACGGAAGCGCGGTCAACGGACTGCAGCTGACCATTGCCCAGGTGATCACCTTTCTGAATATCTGCGAACTTGCCTATTCTCTTGCCTTCCGGCAGCTGCTCTACAAACCGCTTGCGGAGGGAAACAGGGAAGAGGTGAAGAATATCTATCATGGAGCGGTCCGTATTTTCCGCATTACCGGAGCAGTGTGTCTGGCCGCTTCGCTGCTGGTAGCGCTGGTTTTCCCGAATCTTGCGGAAAGCCCGTTCTCCTATTGGGAAACGGTGGGGACCTTCCTGCTGCTGGCCATGCCCTATGGAATTTCCTATTTTCTGTTCGGACCGAATTTTGTGATCATGGCGGATCAGAAGGAATACCGCATCAATTTCTGGATTCAGATTATCTCGATCGTGCGGATGGCTGCCATGGTGGCTGCCATTCTGATGAAGATGCCCTTTGTGGTGATTCTGATGATCGAAGCGCTCAATATTCTGTGCGCCAATACGCTCTCGAGAATGATCGCCCTGAAGGAGTATCCATGGCTGAAGGAAAAGCCCGGTAACCCGGATGATCATTCCTTTCAGAACAAGGCCGGATACGCGATGGTGCAGCGGCTCTCCGAGCTTGCGACCACCCAGACCGACAACATCGTTGTCAGCGGCTTCATGGGCTATGTCATGTCTTCTGTCTACGGGACCTACAGCTATCTTACTGACAACATCGGGAAGATCACCCAGACCATGGTTCAGTCCCCGATGAACTCTTTCGGAAATCTGTTCAATGATCGAAACGCGGACAGCTATGGCGTTTTTACGGAATTCTTCAATTTCGCGACCTATGTATCTACGATTGTGGCCTGTACGATCGTCAATGTCATGCCTCAGTTTGTGCCGGTCTGGATGAATGATCCGCTCTATACCGCTAGCATGTCGATCTGTTTCTTTTTCGGACTGAATATCTTCTATATGACAATGCGCCAGCCCGTAATTATCGCAAGAGACGCCAACGGCCTGTATGTCAACGCCAAGAACAATGCGTGGATCCTTGCCGGGGTGAAGATTCTGCTTTCGGTTCTTCTGGTTCAGAAACTCGGTCTGCTCGGGGTGGTGCTTGCGACGACATGTGCCTATTGGACCGTGGATTTTTCCTACAATCCGGTACTGGTCTATCGCATGGTCTTTCATCGTCCGGCAAAGGATTACTACTTCATGGTTGTAAGCAGGCTGTTGATTGCCTTCTGCATCGGCGGGGCCGGATATCTGTTCTGGAACACGTTTCTTGCCTCATATGCCATGCAGGGAAGGTTTTCTCTGATTCTCTCGATTCTGATCCTGGCGGGACTGACTGCCGTTGTCACTACGATCATCTACTGGATGTTCTACCGCAGCTTCCGGAATCTGTTTTCGAGAGTGCTTGGAATTCTGAAGAGAAGGAGGAACAAGGATGCGTAAACTTCTCTCTTTTGGTGCGGTTCTGTTTCTTGCAGGATGTGCTGTCATAAATCAGGACAGTTCGATTCTTCCTGTCAATACACCTGACACCATGCCGCCCTATATCAACATGAAACAGTACGAGTTCTACACGGAAGTCAATCATCCGATCGATTTTTCCAATATCGGCGGCTATGATGACGTGGATGGGCTTCTTCCGACCCGGCTCCGCGGGTATGTGGATTACACAAAGCCAGGCGAATACTATCCTTCGATTGTCTGTACGGACCTTTCCAATAATGAGTCAGAGGTCATCATTACGATTCATGTCATGGAATCAGGTGCGCTTGAAAGCGACCAGGAGAATGTCCCGGAACCGGAACCGACGCCGTCCGGGTGTGATGTTTCGGTGGCCGTGGATCCTTCGCTTCCATGTTCTTCCGTACCGGTAGATGTGATTTCTCAGTATGAAACCGTCTTTGAGGGGGAAGAAGGCAAGGCTCTCTGCAAGGAACAGTATGGAGAGGAGGCGTGTGAAGTCATCCTCCGCAATGACGGCAGCTTCTGGGGCGTGGGAAGACGTTCCTAGAAAGACAACTGCATCTGCAGACAGCAGGGTATCCAGGGCCATAGCCTTCAGATCCTGCTGTTTTTTTCTGTGTTCACATGGGAAATAATGAGGAATGGCTGCCGGCGCATTCCATGCGTGCAGGAGCAGGCATGCGTGAAAAAAAGAGCCGAAGCTCTTTGATCAGGTGGATTGGGGCTGCGGGGATTCCTCGGCAGGAGCCTCCTCTTCCGGTTCTTCAATATTGACGTTTGGAAGGGAAGGGCTGCTGTCATCCGTGGATACGGTATAGATGTTGATGCATTTCCAGTCGTTGTTGTTATCCCGGATGAAGAACATCTGATAATGGTTGGAATAGGTCTGTGAGACATTGGTCGCGGTGACGACATAATCGAACCGGATGGAGCCGATGAAGGCATTGTCGCCGACCGGGAGAATATCGAAGATATCGATGTTCTGGAAGTCAATGGATTCATGGGTTGTGAACCACTGGTTGTTGAAGGAGGAAATCGCGTCATAGAATACGGTTCCGGGAAGCAGATGCTGCTTGAGATCATACAGCGTTCCATCTTCCGTAATGTATTTGCAGTAGGCCATCGCGGTATCGTTGATCGCCGCGGCGAATTCGCTCCGCTGGCTGGTATCGGGCTTCTGACCGATCATGAAGCGGGAAGCGGTGTAATCCCGGATGACAATGTTGTTTTCATTTTCCGGGACAATGGCCGGGGTGCCGACGATGTTTCCGATGAAGTAGTTGCTGACGCGGGGGAGCTTGTCGTCGAGCTCATAGCCTGCATAGGCTCCGGGCACGAGATTGTCTTCATGCTTGTAGTCCGGGGTGATTGGAATGTCATTGATCCGGAACGTACTGCTGTTCAGGGTTTCCACCTCATAATTGTTCGAGCCGATCAGGGTTCTGACCTTCCAGACCCGGCTGTTTTCCGGTTTGACAATCTGCAGGGTTGCGATGTAGGACTGCCGGTAGTAACAGTCATAGTACTGATAGGTTTCATCCTTGTTGGCAAAGGAGAAGGTCATTCCGCCGGGTTTCTTATCTCCATAGACATAGAACAGAAAATCGGTTACCGCTTCCTTGGTGTTCAGCTCCGTGAAATATCTGCGGTCCTCGCGGTAGACCTTGTCCCATTTGCGGTCAGTGACATCCTTGACATACTGGGTGAGGGCACCGTTGATGGAATGGCGTTCATAGTAATACAGCCAGAAATAGAGATAGACGCAGCCGATCGAGAAAACGATGACAAGCGACAGAAAAACCCGAAGCAGATTCATGTAATAGCGTTCTCCGCTCCGCAGCTGTTCGCTGTATGCACGTTTGTTTTTAACTTTTACTTTTACTTCACGATCCATGCAGTAGGTACCAGTCGTTCTCCGTTCATTGAAACTACGTTGTTGATGATTTTGCCGTTATAGTACATGACGGAAGAGGAGCCTCCGTCGAGATTTGCCGCGACAATCGCGTTGTTTTCCAGCATGATTTCGATGCAGTCCTCGTAGGACGCGCCAAGTGAGGTGGTCTGTCTTCCGTCAATCACCAGCATCAGCACCGCCCCGTCTGCCCGCTGACCGATGATGGTGCGGGGGTTCAGACCGCCGCCGTTGCCGGTAATCGCGCAGGCATGGCCATCATAGACAAGCACCGGGCCGAAGGTGACGGCGTCCGTAATACCCCACTCCAGGGCATTCTCGCCGGTCATGTCACCGACGATCAGATGATGCGCGGTATTGAAGCCGATCAGGCATTCATAATCGCTTGGCGATCCGAAAACAATCTTGGAGTCCCGGATGACGATTCCCTGCGGAATGGAGCCGTCGCCCTTGCCGTTGGGGTCATCAAAACCGCCGCCGTTGATTCCCGCAAGACCTCCGAGTTCTTCCACATAATCCTGTACGGAATAACCGGTATTGCCGCCGGGCATCAGGGAATTGACCCCGAGATGCACACGGGACGGGTCACGGATGATCATCAGCTTGCCCTTGAAGGTACCGCCGGACACATCCACTACATCAATCCGGTTTTTCTCGGACTCGGGAATATTGAATTCGCCATAGTCATTCTCCGTCACATTGGCAACCGTGGTGGTGTTGTCAACCGCGTTCTTGGAAAGGATTGCCTCTATTTCATCTTCCGTGAACATCGTCCGAACAATCGCCTTTCCGCGCCGGGTTTCCCACATGGTGGAAACGACCATGTTGGAGAAGGTGGGACTTGGCCCCTTCAGAATAATCAGAAGGGCAATATACGCAAAAAGGGCAAAGGTGATGAGACATACAGCAACCATCATCACAGTCTGCCGGAAGGTTCGCCGGATTCTGGCTTTCAGCCGCCTTTTTTTCCGTTTCTTTCTTTTCCTTGCATCCGTCATAAAAACATCACAGGCTTTTTCAGCCCTGCGACATTATATCATGACAACCCCGGAGTATTCGGATACTATGAAGAAAAAGCAGACATGCACAGGAAGGGAGAAAAGATGGCAGTCTTTACCATGAAAAATGAAATTCTGAGTGTTTCCGTGAGTGAGCACGCGGCGGAAATGCACAGTCTGAAGCGAAACGACAATGAGGTGGAATACCTCTGGCAGGGGGATCCCGCGTTCTGGGCCGGCCGCAATCCGACCCTGTTTCCGATGGTTGGAAGCACCTGGGACAAAGTGCTGCACATTGACGGACAGGAGTATCATACCGGCAATCATGGATTTACCAGAAACAGCGAGTTCACCTGTGTTTCCCATTCGGAGCGTGAAATCGTCATGGAACTCAGGGACAGTGAGGAGACACTGCGTCAGTATCCGTTTCACTTTATTCTGAGAAATACCTATTCCATTGATGGAGATACCCTGCATGTGAAGAATGAAATCACCAATGCCAATGAGCGTGCCATGCCGTTCAATTTCGGTTATCATCCGGCTTTCAATGTGCCGATGAAGAAGGGAGAATCCTTTGAAGACTACCGGATTGTCTTTGATCAGCCGGAAACGCTTCATGGTGAAACCATTCAGGAGCTCACACTGGACAAAGAGGCGCTTGCCGCTACCGTGATTCTTACGCATCCCAACAGCTCCGCCTACACGCTTACCAATGGAAAAACATTTGTGAAGGTGACGGCGCCCGGGTTTCCATGGTGCGCGTTCTGGAGCCCGCATGCCCCGTTTGTATGCATCGAGCCATGGCATTCCCACACAGACTTTGAAAAAACGGAAGTGCCGTTTGAAAAACGGGAGGGAACCCTGATTCTGAATCCGCATGAAGTCTTCACCACCGGTTATTCCATCACCGTCGGCTGAGTGCGGGCATTTGAATTGAAACTGATTTCTGAAATATGCAATAATCAGAACCGATGAAAGGAAGGATACAAACCATGGTACAGAAGATTAAGAGCGCAGAAGAATTTGATCAGATCGTTGCCGGCAATGAACTGGTGTTCGTAGACTTTTTTGCAAACTGGTGCGGTCCCTGCAAAATGCTGGGGCCGGTTGTAGAAAAGCTTTCCGAGAAGGTGACGGATGTGAAGTTCGTCAAGGTAGACTGCGATGAGCTTCCGGATCTTGCGGCGAGATTCAATGTCGCTTCGATTCCGGCGGTCTTCGTGCTCAAAAACGGAACCGTCGCCAGTCAGGGACTCGGCTTCCGTCCGGAGGCACAGGTTGCTGAACTCATTGACAGCGCCCGCTGAACCGATCAGAAAAAAGAGGAAAACGGCAGAAATGTCGTTTTTTTCTGACCATCCTTTTTTCGCCCAGACAATTGTTCGATGAATGGAAGTGTGAAATAATCAGAGAAGGAACCATGAGCACGCCCGGTGTGACCGCATGGCTCTGTTTTGTAATGGCGCAGGCAATTAAGGTATAATGATTGCGTTTTTCGGAGGTAATCAATGGCATTACTGTCAATCGTAGTCCCGTGCTACAACGAAGAAGAAACAGTTGATCTGTTCTTTGAGGCGCTGATGAAAGTGCTTCGGACCATGGATCTCAAATATGAAGTGATTTTTGTCAATGACGGATCAAAAGACAGCACACTGGAAAAAATGGTGCGTCTTTATCATGCCAATCCCGGAGTAGTGAAGGTGATTGACTTTTCCCGCAACTTCGGCAAGGAAGGCGCGCTTCTGGCAGGACTCAGGGCTGCGAAGGGGGACTATGTCACCGTCATGGACGCGGATCTTCAGGATCCTCCTGAGTATATTCCGAAGATGTTCGCGGTCATGGAAGCCAACAACGATGATGTCGTGGGCACCCGCCGGGTGACCCGCAAGGGTGAGCCGAAGATCCGTTCCTGGTTTGCCCGGCAGTTCTATCAGCTGATCAACCGCTTCACGGAAGTGGAGATCGTGGACGGAGCCCGGGATTTCCGGCTTATGAAGCGCCAGGTGGTTGACAGTATTCTTTCACTGAAGGAATACGGCCGGTTTTCCAAGGGACTGTTTGTCTGGGTTGGATTCAAGTGCGAGTATCTGGAATATGAGAATATCAAGCGGGTCGCCGGAGAAACCAAGTGGTCCTTTCCGAAGCTGTTCCGCTACGCGCTGGATGGGATTATTGAGTATACGGTCATGCCGCTGTCCATTGCCAGCTGGGTCGGCGGTATCCTGACAATCATCATGCTGATTGTTCTGATCGCGATGTTCATCCTGAATCTGCTTGGACACTCGATCAGCGGGACCAGCCTTCTGATTGCCCTGGTTCTGTTCATGGGCGGCGTCATTCTTCTTTCCAGCGGAATTCTCGGCGAATATCTCGCCAAGGTATACGATGAAGTGCGCCATCGTCCGAACTACATTATCAAAAAGTTCTATGAGTAATTAGAGAATTGGAGGTAGCACATGTCAGAGAATCGGAAAAAAACGGTTCGCAGAACGGTTCCCG
Source organism: uncultured Erysipelotrichaceae bacterium (assembly GCA_946537255.1). Taxonomy (GTDB): domain Bacteria; phylum Bacillota_I; class Bacilli_A; order Erysipelotrichales; family Erysipelotrichaceae; genus Bulleidia. The sequence goes on along the minus strand of CAMNFS010000008.1, from coordinate 26,159 downwards.
GTCAGAAAAAAGCGGATGCGCAGAAAAAACGCAGCCGTCAGGTTACATCGATCCTGAGTTATGTTCTGATCGGCATATCAGTTGCTGCGATTCTTGCCCTTGGCATCAATACTGTCAACGCTGCCCGCATGAGCAAGGTTGCGAATCAGGGAAACGAGGAAACCCTTTCCGTCAAAACCGGAAAGACCATGAAGAATTCCCTGTATGAAATCGGAAACAATCCGACGGAAATCTCCAAGGAGTATTTCCAGAAGCTGACGGATTCGCTTTCTTCCGGAACACCGGAAGAAAAGGCGGAAGCGGTCGTATACAACTTTGTGACCGATTATTTCACCTGGACCAACAAGGACGGCAACTATGAAGTAGGCGGCCTGCAGTATATCTATGCGGAAAAGTATGCGAAATTCGAGGAGTGGAACCGGTGGTATCCGTATTCCAACCTGGATCTTTACATTTCCCAGTATGGCCGCGAGCATCTTCCTGAAGTGGCGGAAATCACCACGGAAGTTCCGACCTTCCGTACCGATGACTTTACGGTACAGAGTGTGGATCCTCCGGTCACCTATCCCTGTTACCAGGTTCAGGTATCGTGGACCTATGGCAGTGAGGCGACTGTGAATCTTACGGAATTCCCGCACCGGATGCGGTTTCTTGTCGCGGATCACGACGGCCGGTTTGAAATTGTTGAGTTCTACGATATGGACAGCGTGGAAGCCTGGGAAGCCGAAAACGGCACCGGTGCAGCCGGCTCTGATGAAAAAACAGACGGGGAGGGACAGTCATGAGTGAAAGAAAAACCCCGGAACAGACCCCGGCAAGAAAAAACTCCGCTCAAAAACCGCAGAACCCTACGGAGAAAAGTCGCTCTGCTTCCAGCCATTCCGCAAGAGCGCAGAGTTCAAGATCATCCAACCGATTCCACCGGGATATGACGAATATCAATATCGTGGTGACCGTGCTTGCGGTTATCGCCAATCTTGCGGTCATCATCACGCTGTTCAATTCCACCCGGTTCGCCAATCTTTCCGGCAAGACCTTCGTGACGGTGAATATTCTGTGCATCATCATTCTGATCATGATGAATATGGCTCTCATGTACGGAATCCGTACCCGCACGAAATCGGTCTTTATCACCGGCATTGTGCTGATGATTGGACTGCTTGGCATCGGCCTTTACGGCACCTATGCCCTTGGCAGGGTGAACCGGAACGTTGACAAGATGACAAGCTCTACGACCAAGGAAAGCGTTTCGACCAGTTTTGTTGTCTATTCCGATACCGGAACGCAGCGGTATACAGAGATCAAACAGCTCGATGGCCGATCGGTCGGTCTGGCCACCGGAACCCAGACGGCAGCGCTTGGAAAAGCGCAGATCGAAAGCGAGAAGGTCAATGTGAACTTCAGTGAGTATCAGGACTATTCCTCCGTGATTCTCGCGCTGTTCAATGGCGAGATCGACTGCGCGGTTCTGCCGACCAATTACAAAAATCTCTTTGCCAATGAAACCGGAATGGAGGAGTTTCTGAACAATACCGCGTCCATCATGGATTTTGAAAAGACGGTTACGGTGGAAAATACCTCCGGTTCTGATAAGGATCTTACCAAGGAACCATTCACGGTTCTTCTGATCGGCAACGCGGACGGGCTTTCGGATACGATGATTCTCTGCTCGGTCAATCCGATCTCCATGAAGGTCACGATGTCTTCGCTTGCCCGTGACTCCTATGTTCCGATCAGCTGCTATGGCGGCAATTCCTCCAAGCTGAACGCGGCTCACGCGGTCAGCCGGGACTGTCTGATCAATACGATACAGAATCTTGTCGGGGTGGATATTGACTACTATGTCGATACCAACTTCAAGGGCGTCGTACAGGTCGTGGATGCTCTGGGCGGAATTGTCGTGGATTCCCCGATTGAGTTCGTGGGTCAGAATTCCGACAGTGAGCGCGGTGCCTATACGGTCTGGGTTCCGGCCGGCAAGGATGTATTGCTCAATGGAGAACAGGCACTTGCCTTCGCGCGCGAACGGCATCTGTTTTCAACCGGTGACTTTGCCCGTCAGGAACATCAGCAGGAAGTAATTGAAGCCATTCTCAGAAAGATCATGCGGACCCGTGACATCAATACGCTGCTCGATGTCATGGATGCCGCGGGAGACAATATTCAGACCAATCTCTCGCTGTCACAGATGACCGGCTTCATGAGCTATGCGCTGCAGAAGGCAAACCGCTATTATGATCAGGACCATGTCGAAAAGGTCATCCAGCTGCAGGGCAGCCGGGTAACCGGTTATTCCAGCGGACTCTGGGATGAGGGACTGCAGATGTCGCTTTACATCTACCGGCTCTGGCAGGGATCCCTTGCGGATACCCGGAAAGCGATCGAACGCAATATCAATCTCAATACTCCGATTACGCAGGACAAATCCCTGCAGTGGTCTGTCAACTGGGATTTCTATGTTCCGACCATTTCCGCGGAAACCTATAACGAGGCAATCATCCCGAGCACGGTTCCGACTACGATCGGAAACTATGTCGGTAAGCCGCTCGGAAGTCTGCAGTCATTCTGCGATGCGCAGGGGATCTCTCTGTCTGTGACCTATGTGGCGGACGCAGCAGCGGCAGAAGGAACCATTCTGTCGCAGTCGGTACCGGCCGGCTCCAGCATCCAGGGCATCTCGAGCATTTCCGTAACGGTTGCCCAGAACGGTGCCACTGCTACGCCAACGCCGAGTGCTGCTCCCCAGAGTGCTTCGGAAGTAAAGACGGCAACTGCCTGCCAGACCTTCAGCTGGTTCTGGTCTGACAAACTCGGTCAGTGCTTTGCGACCGAGGAAGACCGCACCAAAGCCGAGGAGGCAGCCGCGAAACTCACCAGCCCGTCTCAGGCTCATGATGCGGAAACCTGCCAGGCCTATCAGTGGGTCTGGTCCGATCTGACCAATCGATGCTATGAGACAAGGGAGGAAAAGGAAAGGGCAGAACAGACGCTGAATCCGACTGCTGAACCAACAGTATCTCCTGAACCGGAAACGCCGGAGCCAGCCCCGACCAGTGAACCGGAGCCAAGTACCGATCCGGAACCGTCCGCGGATCCAGAGCCGGGCAATGATCCGGAACCGGAAACTCCTCAGGAGCCGGAAAGCACCCCGGAAGAGCAGAATGGCGAACAGTCGGACAATCCTGTAAACGAATAAGCCGTAGGAGAGCCTGCATCAGGTTCTCCTTTGTTTTTTCCAGGCAGTGAAGGGATTACGTACGGGCTTTTGCTCTGTGATAGAATAAGAACGGCTTGAAGGAGAATTTACTTATGAAGGGTATTATTCTGGCCGGAGGAAGCGGTACAAGACTGTATCCTCTTACGAGGGTGACATCGAAGCAGCTTCTGCCGGTTTATGACAAACCGATGATCTATTATCCGCTGAGCACATTGATGCTTGCGGAGATCAGGGATATTCTGATCATTTCCACTCCTCAGGATCTTCCGAATTTTGAGCGGCTGCTTGGGGATGGAAGCCAGTTCGGCGTATCCTTTTCCTACAAGGTGCAGGAAAAGCCCAACGGGATTGCCCAGGCGTTTGTGCTCGGGGCTGATTTTATCGGTGATGATGATGTCTGCCTGATTCTCGGCGATAATATCTTCTACGGAAATCATTTCGGAACAATGCTCAGAGAAACTGTGCGCTGCACCACGGAAACCGGGCATGCCCGGGTATTCGGGCAGTATGTGAATGATCCGGAACGGTTCGGTGTCGCGGAGTTTGATGAAAACGGACGGGTCATTTCCCTTGAGGAAAAGCCCGCACATCCAAAATCCAGCTATGCCGTGGTCGGCCTGTATTTCTATGACAACCGGGTTGTGGAATACGCAAAGCGTCTGAAGCCAAGTGCCCGGGGAGAATATGAAATTACGGATCTGAACCGGATCTATCTTGAAAACGGCGAACTGGACATTACCGTATTCGGCCGGGGCTTTGCCTGGCTTGATACCGGCACGATTGAGTCACTTTCGCTGGCATCGGAATATGTACGCATGATTGAGGATGTGCAGGGGATCCGGATCTCGGTTCCGGAAGAGATTGCCTGGTACAACAACTGGATTGATGAAGATGCCCTGCTGAAGGCTGCCGAAAGCTATGGCCACAGTCCATACGGAACCTATCTGCGGGCCATTGCCAAAAAGAATGTGAAGTCAAAGCTGAGTCGGAGAAAGTCATAGCGGAATGCGGATAATCATACTTGGAGCAGGATATCTCGGATATAATCTGTACGGTCTGCTGAAAGACCGTTTTGATGCGGAAATCTGGGGCATCGACAGTCCGTATGTGCCATTGCTTGACTCCTTCCGGATGGTCAATGCCTTTGATGAGGCGGTCATGGACCGGCAGGAATTCCGTGACGCTGTCATCATTGACGCGATCGGGCTCGTCGCAAATACGGCACAGAGTGACCGTGAGGAAGCGGAGCTGGAAAAAATCCGGGCGCTTTACGGGAAACTGACCGCTTCATTGAAAAAGGGCGGGGCCCGTCTGTTTGTGCATTTTTCAAGCGGCGGCACGATTTACGGCAATACGGAACGGCCGATCTCGGAAGCGGATCCCATCGCCCCGATCAGCCTTTATGCAAGATCCAAGGCTGTCAGTGAACAGGTGATCCGCGATGCCGGCATGGATTATCTGATCCTGAGGCTTTCCAATCCATACGGAGGCTATCAGCTCGCGGAGAAGAAGCAGGGAGTGATTCCGATTCTGATCCGCAAGGCGCTTTGCCATGAGGTATTTGAGATGTGGGTCAGTGACAGCAGTGTCCGCGATTATTTCTACATCACGGATCTCAGCGCATATATCTCCGCGCTTCTGGAAAAGGGCGTATGCAATGAGACGGTCAATGTCGGAAGCGGCCAGGGAACAAGTCTTCGTGAGATTATCAACAGTGTACAGCGGCACACCGGTCAGAAGATCCGGATCGAACACCGGCAGAGCGATGTACCGGTGGTGCAGTCCATCGTACTTGATATTACAAAACTGAAACAGCTGACCGGACTGGGTCCGGCAGTATCACTGGAGGAAGGAATCGCGCTTGAGACAGCGCGGATATGGAGGGAATTATGAAACTTCTTGTGACCGGCGGAGCCGGATTTATCGGCGGCAACTTTGCTCATATGATGGTAAACAGCCATCCCGAGGATGAAACGGTTGTCCTGGACGCACTGACCTATGCGGGAAATCTTGAGACACTTTCACCGATTATGGACAGACCGAATTTCCGGTTTGTCAAAGGTGACATTACCGACCGGGATTTCATCGATGATCTGTTTGCGAAGGAACATTTTGACATTGTTGTCAACTTCGCGGCGGAATCGCATGTCGACCGTTCGATCGAGGATCCCGGTATTTTCCTGAAGACAAATATTCTCGGTGTTCAGACCCTGATGGATGCCTGCCGGAAATACGGTATCCAGCGCTATCATCAGGTCAGTACGGATGAGGTATACGGAGATCTGCCGCTGGATCGGCCGGATCTTCTGTTTCATGAAGATACACCGATTCATACAAGCAGCCCATACAGCGCTTCCAAAGCATCCGCTGATCTGCTGGTCAACGCCTACCACCGCACCTTCGGACTGCCGGTGACCATCAGCCGCTGCTCCAACAACTACGGTCCGTATCACTTCCCGGAGAAGCTGATTCCGTTAGTCATTTCCAGAGCGCTCGCGGATGAGTCCATTCCTGTCTATGGGGAAGGCGCAAATGTCAGAGACTGGCTGTATGTTACGGATCACTGCTCGGCGATTGATCTTATTATCCGCAATGGCAGGGATGGAGAGGTTTACAACATCGGCGGTCATAACGAGGTTTCCAACCTGGAAGTCGTAAAGACCATTCTCAGAGTTCTGAACAAACCGGAATCCCTGATCCATTTTGTGAAGGACCGGCCCGGTCATGATCTGCGCTACGCGATGGATCCGACCAAGATTGAAACCGAACTTGGCTGGAAGCCGGAGTACCGCTTTGAAAGCGGCATCCGGAAGACCATTGAATGGTATCTTTCGAACCGGGACTGGTGGGAACATATTGTCAGCGGCGAATATCAGAATTACTATGCCAAGATGTACAAGGACAGACAGTAATCATGAAGGACGCTGTAATTATCGGTGCCGGGTTCGCCGGCGCAGTGACGGCCCGCGTACTTGCGGAACATGGAAAATCCGTTCTTCTTATTGAGAAGCGGAATCATATCGGCGGAAATGCCTATGACTGGCTCGATGACAACGGTGTCATGCGTCATGAGTACGGCCCGCATATTTTCCATACGAATTCTTCCCGGGCAGTGGAGTTTCTTTCCCGCTTTACCGGCTGGTATGACTATGAGCACCGGGTGCTTGGATATGTGCAGGGACGTCTGGTTCCGATTCCCTTCAACTTCCGGTCCATTGACATGCTGTTTGAAAAGGAGAAGGCGGAACATCTGAAATCCGTTCTGACGGAAGCCTATGGCGAGGATCACAAGGTTCCGATTCTTGAGCTCAGGAAAAATAAGGATCCGGAAATCCGGGAACTCGCGGAGTATATTTTTGAACATGTCTTCAAGTACTACACGATGAAGCAGTGGGGCTATACCGCTGAGGAAATCGATCCTGCAGTTACCGGCCGGGTGCCGGTGATCACCGGATATGAGGACCGGTATTTTCAGGACAGCTTTCAGAAGATGCCGGACCAGGGCTATACCGCGATGTTTGAAAAGATGCTGGATCATGAAAACATTGAGATCGCTCTGAATACCGAAGCGATGGACCGTCTCTCCGTAGATCCGGAAAAGAAGGAAGTGTGGCTGGATGGCAGCCTGTACCAGGGCATTGTGGTATATACCGGCCTTGTGGATCAATTGCTGAATTACCGCTGCGGGGATCTTCCATACCGCAGTCTGGAATTCACTGTGCGTACGGAAAAAGGGCGTTTTCAGCCGGTCACAACCGTCAACTATCCGACCCGGGCAGACATGCATCCGTATACAAGAATTACGGAATACAAGAACATGCAGAAAAACCCGCCGAAGGAGAAGACAACCATCGCGGTGGAGTATCCGTTTGCCTATGACCGGAACGGGAAGAACGGCCGGGTGCCGTACTATCCGGTATTTACGGACGAGTCGAGAGAGAAGTATCAGGCTTATGTTGACCTGCTTGCAGGTATTGACAATGTCTATCTGCTGGGCCGGCTCGCGCAGTATCGCTATTACAACATGGACGCAATAACCGAGGCGGCACTGGCATTCTGTGATCAGCTTCTGGAGAACAGATGAAGCGGACGATCCGGGTTGCCTTTGCGGATCAGCACCGCGGCTTTGACCCGCTGAACAATGACTATCTGCCGCTGCTGAAGAAACACTACGATGTGATCGTAACAAAGGATCGTCCGGAATATCTGATCTATTCGGTTTTCGGAACGGATCATCTGAACTATGACTGCGTGCGCATCTTCTATACCGGCGAATGCATCACACCGGATTTCAATGAATGCGACTACGCGGCAGGGTTTGACCGGCTGGAATTCGGCGACCGGTATATCCGCTTTCCATACTATCTGTTTCATGGCTATGAAAAGGAATATCTTTCCTTAAAGGATCGGCCTGTGTTTACAAGGGAAGAGCTGAAGGCAAAGAAGGGGTTCTGTTCCTTCGTTGTGTCCAACTGCTTCGGCCAGGATGATCGGACCCGACTGTTTGAAACACTCAGTACCTATCAGCCTGTCGCAAGCGGCGGCCGCTATCGGAACAATGTGGGCGGTGCGGTCAAGGACAAGATCGCTTTCGGCAGAAACTACCGCTTCTGCATTGCATGTGAAAATGCCTGCTATCCAGGATACGTAACAGAGAAGATTGTCGATGCCTTTGCTTCACGGGCAGTTCCGATCTATTACGGAGATCCCACGGCGGCAGAGGACTTCAACCCGAAGGCGTTTGTTTCCTGTCATGACTATGACAGCTTTGAGGAAGTGCTTGAAGAAGTGCGGGCGATCGATCAGGATGAGGAGCGCTATCTTGCGATGATCAATGAGCCGCCGGTTCTTGAATATGCAGACCCGGATCTGTTTGAGAAGTTTCTGATCCATATTATTGATCAGCCGTATGAGAAGGCATTCCGAAGACCTCATTCCATGTATACAAAGGCGCATGATGAGATGATTCTCCGCCATGCGTTCTATGAAAAGCATATTCATACCAGTGTCCATCGGGCAGCCAATCAGATCAGGCGCATCGCAAACGGCACGATGCTTTCTAAAAAACGTTCAAGGTAGCGGATCTTCCGCCGCCTTTTTTCTCTCCAAAGTTGATAGGGGGCCAACCAAAATTAAAGTCCGGAAAATCTGAAGGGAGTGATGATGCAGGATATTGAATGAATGATGAGTTAAGAGAGCAGGAATCTACGATTAAGGCATGATGAAACTGACATCAGCTGATGCCAATTAAAATGAATTGTTGAGAATTTCAACTGAAGTTTTCAGCTTTGAACTGTATTTCCAGCGGTTTGACAGGCTGGAACCGGCTTTCTTGTAACAGCACCTTTCTGTTTGTTTCAGGGAATACAGCCGGAATCTGAAAACTGTTTCACATGAATCTTTTCCAATCGTCTGGAAATAAAGGGGGTGACCAGTCATTTTCTCTTCCTTTTGGCGAAATCCCCGGTATAATGATGGACTGTGAACGGTGAAAAATGAAAGATACCAGAAGAAGAAAAAAAGGAATCGCGGCGGCTCTGTTTCTGGCCATTATGACAGTGAACGGGATCGTGCCGGTACATGCCGAGGAGGTACAGAACTCCTGGGATGAGACCAAGCGGGTTCATTATCTCAGACGTCCCGTCAGTACCGCGATTTCTGTTTATACCAAAGGCGAAAATGATGACATCACGCATGAAGAGGGTGTTCTTGACGGCGTGACCTACGATATTCTGCGCGTCAATCCGACGGAAAACACACTGGTTCAGGTGGATTACAGCGCCACTCCCGCCCATATCAATTCAATGGTGGACGGATACCGGCTGGAACAGGGATATCACTTTGCCGGTTCCATCAATGCCGGGTACTTTGAAAACGGCGGCGGCGGAAACTATGGCAAACCGGTCGGCGCGGTCCGCCGGTACAATGAGTGGGCCTGGTGGAATGGGGAACCGTGTACGCCTGCCTACGGCAGCGGTTTTGCGACTGCCTATATTGACGGCGACAATCTGAAACTGAGATATCACGGCTGGTCCGGCGGCGGATGGTGCTGCGATGCCGGCTGGGCGTGGTGGACCGGATATACGATCGACGGCGGTGCCTTCGGTGTATCAGGCTCCTTCACTTATTATGCCAATGGCGTTCAGCAGGACATCACCGGCGGAAGTTCCGGCGGAATCAACTATCGGGCGTTCGGACGGGCAGTGACCATCCTCGCCCAGAAATCAGATCTGCAGTTTCTTCTGATTACGATCTACGGCACGGTTGCCGAAGACCGGATCCGTTATTTTCTCGGCGAACTCGGCGCCTATGACGCAATCCGCTTTGACGGCGGCGGTTCCACTCAGATGGTGTATGAGACAGAATATGTCAGAAATGTGCCGCCGGAGCTGGAATGGACCGAGATGCCCATGGCCAATGAGGAAGAAACTGACGAGGAAACGCTTGGATATCTGATTGTTCAGGCTGACCGGATTCCGGTTTATGAGGAAGCCAAAGCCGGCGATGAGGAACAGGGTGAGGCTACCATCGGCGAGCGCTATCAGGTGTTTGAGGAAAAGAAGGAAGAAGAATCCACCTGGTACCGGATCGGCGAAAAGCGGTGGATTGAAACGAAGGAAGGGGATGTCGAATTCTTTGACAACGACGAGATTCAGGAAGCCCGGGAACGGGATATGGATCCCTTTCAGATCCGTGTGAATGCCCGCAATACCGAAGTGCATACTTCTCCGGATGCTTCATCCGCAATGGTGGGAACCCTGAATGAGGGCAGTGTTTATACGGTATATGAAGAGGCAAAGGATGCGGTGTATTCCTGGTACCGCATCGGCAAAAAGCGCTGGATTCCGGCGCTGCCTGGCTGGGTTGAAGCCCTTGAGGGCACAACTGCCGCCGTCGGAGAGATTCAGGAAACAGAATCCGTGAAAGAGGCGGAAATGGAAACGGAACCGGAGCCTGTTCAGGAAGAGACAGCCATCCTGCCTGAGCCAGTGCTTGGCGAAGAGATTGCCGCGACAGGACAGGAAGAAGAAGTTTACTGACAGCCGGAAGTTCCGGCTGTCTGTTCGTTTCTGCCGAAAACTTTCCGGTTTTTGGATATAATGAAACGCAAGAGGTGACAGGATGAAAAAACAGTCTGACAGAATTCTGGGCCTGATACTGGCCTGTTTTCTCTGCAGCGGCACCGTGCTTTCGGTTCAGGCAGAGGAAGTGACCCACGCCTGGGATGAAGAGACACGGATCGACACGCTGAGACGCAAGGTTGTATCGGCAGTCAATGTCTATACCGATGGAAAAGCAGAGGATATCACCCATGAGGAGGGAATTCTGGAGGATGTGTACTACGACATCCTGCGGGTGAATCCAAGTGAACATACGCATGTGCAGATCGACTACTGCGAGACGCCTCAGTATCTGGATGAACTGGCGGATATGGAGACGCTGGACAGGGGATATCTGTATGCCGGAGGGATCAATGGCGGATACTTCTCGATGGAGGAGGGCAACTATGGTCAGCCGGTCGGAGCGGTTCGGCGGAACAATGAATGGACCTGCTGGGGTCCGATCAAAAATACTCCGGCCTATGGGAATGGCTTTGCGACCGCTTATATCACGGATGGTCAGATGAAGCTCAGGTATCATGGCTGGGCATGGGGTCAGTGGAACGGGGATGATCTCTGGCACTGGTCGAGTGGTTATCGGATCAATGAGGATTACGCAATATCCGGTTCCTATACCTATTTTGCGGATGGCAGGCAGCAGGATATCACCGGCGGAGCGTATGGAGACATCAATTACCGGACCTATGGAAGAGCTCTTACCATCCTTGCCCAGAAGGCGGATCGGCAGTTTCTTCTGATTACGATCTATGGAACGCTTGGCGAAGAGACCGTTCTTTCGTTCCTTACGGATCTGAAGGTGCACGATGCGATCCGCATGGATGGCGGAGGAAGCACGCAGATGGTCTATGAAAGCTCGCTTGTCAAAGAGACGGGACCTGAACTTGCGGATACTGCTTTCTCTGAGCCTTTGGCAGAAGAGGAGGATCCGATCGGTATGGTAAGCGTTCATGTCGATAAACTGAGAGTGAGATCGGCTCCCCGCACAACCGGCACTGCCAGAGGGTATGCGGAAAACGGCGAGCGCTACCGGGTGTTTGAAACGGAGAATGACGGTACCTATACCTGGTATCGGATCGGCAGAAACCGCTGGATTGCCGGAACGGATGAATGGGTGGAGTATGAAACCGCAGAAGAAGTGCGCGCCAGATCGGATGCACAGAAGGAACTTCAGGTGACCGTCAATGTGGATCATCTGAATATCCGCTCCAGACCAAGCATCTCCGCCTCCCTGAAGGGTCAGGCGGTAAAGGGGCATACCTATACGGCAATGGAAGAAAAAACAGCCTATGGCTATACCTGGTACCGGATCGGGGAGGATTCCTGGATTGCCGGAACGGATGAATGGGTCAGTGTAAAGGACTGAGGAAGGGGATATTTCCTCTTCCTTTTCTCTGCCTTTTTGGATCCTGACATTCCAGGGAAGCGAACAATGATATAATGACAGCGGTTTTTATTATGGATAAAACGATCTTAAGAAACTATATCTACAACATCCTTTATCAGCTGGTGAAGATTATTCTGCCGCTGATCCTGGTTCCCTATACTGCGGTCCATATCGGTAAGGATTCCCTTGGTATTTACCAGTATGCCGGTTCAATCATGAACTGGTTCATTCTTTTCGGTATTCTCGGCGTCAATACCTACGGAAACCGTCAGATCGCCAAGGTACGGGATGATATCAGTCTCCGCAACAGGACGTTCTTTGAAATCCTGTACATGCAGATGACAAACATGCTGATTGCCATCATTGCCTATTATCTGTTTGTGCACTTTGCGATCCATAAGAACGTCCTCTATTATAATCTGACCGGTCTTACGATGTTCGCGTCCATGCTGGATATCACCTGGTTCTTCTATGGGGTGGAGGATTTCAAGAAAGCCAGCATCCGCAATATCATCGTGAAATGTATCGGAGTCGGACTGATTTTTCTGTTATGCAAGAAGCCGGAGGATCTCTGGATCTATATTCTGATCAATGTCGGAAGTGAGCTGTTCGGCCAGGCGATCATGTTTGTGCAGCTGCGCAAGTATCTGACCTTTGAGAAGGTCTCGGTCTTTGACGCGTATAAGAACCACTTCTGGGCGACCTTTCAGCTGTTTGTTCCGACGATCGCGATTTCCGTCTATACCATGCTTGATCAGACCATGGTCGGCGCTCTGTACTCCGAGGATCACGTCACTTACTACAACACCTCGATGAATACCGTCAAGATGTTTCTGCTTCTGATCACCAGCATCGGATCGGTGATGCTGCCGAGAGTGACGAATGTGTACTACAACAACGCGGATGGGGCGGAAAGGGCAGAGAAGTATATCGAAACCACGATGAAGATTTCCATGCTTCTCGCGCTTCCGATGTGCTTTGGGATGATGTCGATAGCCACTACCTTCATCGCCTGGTACATTCCGGTGTGGCCGATTGTCTCAACCCTCATCATGTACGGCTGTCCGGTCATCATTCTGATCTCGATGTCCAACGTCACCGGCATCCAGTACATGGTTCCGACCGGCATGTACAGCCAGTACAGCGCTTCCGTCATTGCCGGATCCTGTGTGAACTTCCTCATCAATATGTTCCTGATTCCCCGCTATGGTGCCATGGGTGCCATCATTGCCAGTGTGATCGCCGAGGCGACCGTCACCGGGATTCAGATGTTCATGATCCGTAAGAAGGTGAATTTTCATTTCTTCAGCCGCAGCTATCGGATCTATCTTCTCGCGACTGTCCTCATGAGCCTTGCGGTGCTTGGCATGAAGCGGATCATGCCGGTATCAGCGGCCGGCACGATCGCGGAAGTGCTGACGGGGATGGCTGTGTATTTTCTGACGCTGTTTGCGATGAAGGAAGAACTGTGCATGAAGGTTCTCAATACCCTGAGAAACCGGAAGGGAGCTGCCAATGCCTGAGATTTCAGTGGTTGTTCCGGTTTACAATGTCGCGGACTATCTGGATAAATGCATTTCCTCCATCCTCGCGCAGACCTGGAAGGATTTTGAAGTGATTCTCGTGGATGATGGCTCAACGGACCGTTCCGGTGAGATTCTTGATTCCTGGAAGGAAAGGGACGCGCGGATTCACGTGATTCACAAGAAAAACGGCGGCCTGTCCGATGCGAGAAATGAGGGCATGAAGCGGGCAGAGGGAACCTATGTCAGCTTTATTGACAGTGATGACTTCATAGAGCCGATCATGCTTGAAACATGCATGAAAAAGCTTCATGAAACCAACGCGGACATGGTGATCTTTGATTTTTACCAGTACTATCAGGCCAGCGGCAGAAAAGAGATCATAAAGAGCGGTCCGGATGACGCGGATGTCTGTTCCCTGAAGGAGGATCCAAGGCTTCTGACCAGTATCGCAAACGCCGCCTGGAACAAGATCTACCGGCTTTCTCTGTTCCGTGACCATGACATTGCCTATCCATGGGGATGTCTCTATGAGGATCTTGGCACGACCTACCGGCTGATCGCCCGGGCGTCCAGAGTTGCCTTTGTCCATGAGCCGCTGTATGACTATCTGAAGGACCGTCCCGGAAACATCACCGGGGAGTTCAACATGCGGGCATATCATGTGCTGGACATGGTCAAGATCACTCTGGATGATTTCAAACGGCTCGGGATCTATGAGACCTATTATGAAGAACTGAAGTTTCTGGGCGGTGTGAATATTCTTGAATGTCTCAAGAAGACGAGGGAATGTACGGACCGGAAGCTGGTGAATGAATATATCGATGTCTGCTTCATGGATATCCGGAACAACTGGCCGGAGTTTCCGAAATGCAGATATAAGATAGCAAGAGAAAAAAACGACTGGATCTATACCGATCCGATTCGTCTGAAGGCATATCTTGCCTTGCGGGGGAGGAGAAAATGACAATGAAAAGCGTTACCGTGATTGTTCCGATCTACAATGTGGAAAAATACCTGCGCGCGTGTTTTGATTCACTCTTGCGGCAGACCAGCGGGGACTTTGAAATTCTGGCGGTGGATGACGGTTCTCCGGATGGCTGCGCGGGGATCATGGATGAATATGAAAAAGCCCATCCGGATATGATCCGTACCATTCATAAGGAAAACGGCGGTTATGGCTCGGCGCTTTCCGAAGCGCTTCAGGTGATCCGGACACCGTATTTTCTGGTCTGCGATCCCGATGATACCCTGGAGCCTCAGGCGGTTGAGAAGCTGCTTACTCTTGCCAGGACGGGAGATGCGGATATTACCATCGGTGCAAAGTATTTTGTATATGAAGACAGCGATGAAAAAGTATATGACAGTGCCTATAACCGGGCGTATGTGACCCTTGTGCCCAACAATCTGTACCGGAAGAACACCATGGCCTTCAATGATCTCTTTTTTGTGGATCCAAGCCCGCATGCCAAGCTCTACCGCACGGATTCCGCAAAGAACCTGAAATTCCCCCGGAAGGTTGGTTATACGGATAATCTTCTGTTCTATCTGTCTCTTCTCAAGGCAAAGACGGCCGTCTATACCGATGAGCCGCTTGCCAACTATCTGATCAACCGCACCGGCAATTCGATGCAGGATGTAAGCTTCAAGGCAATGAACGGGGAAATCGATGTGTTTCTTTCCATACTGAATCAGTCCGCGTATATCAGCGGGGTACCGAATATCTTCTACTACCGGATGTTTGAGGCGTTCAAATACATGCTTTACAAAACCCGTTCCATGAACTGCGGCGAACAGGAATATGCGGATACGCTGGATCATCTTGAGGTTTTCCTGAAACAACTGCTTCCGAAGGGGAGATCCATCCGCAGCTATTATGCCCGTTATACCAAAAACGGCATTGTGGAGCGGGTTCGGGATGACTGCCTGATGAACCGTCATCTTGAGCGCAGGACCTACGCTGACATGAAGCGGAAGATGTGCGAAGCGTACAGGGGGAACCGGGCATGATCGGGTTTAATATCCCTCCCTGTACGGGCAGAGAAGAGGACTATATCAGGGAAGCGATCGCGTCTCATCATATCTGCGGGGATGGCCCGTTTACAAAACGATGCGCTGAATGGATGGAAAACCGGTTTCATACTGAAAAGGCGCTGCTTACAACCAGCGGGACATCCGCTCTTGACATGGCAATGATTCTCTGTGATCTCAAGCCTGGCGATGAGGTGATTCTTCCAAGCTTCACCTTTTCGTCCACCGCGACCGCCGCGGTCATGCGGGGAGCAGTCTGTGTATTCGTGGATATCCGTCCGGATACGATGAATATTGATGAGACAAAGATTGAAGCGGCGATCACCGAAAAAACAAAAGCGATTGTGGCTGTGCATTATGGCGGAGTGGCATGTGAGATGGATACGATCATGAAGATCGCCCGCAGGCATCATCTGCTGGTGATAGAGGATGCGGCTCAGGCGGTCATGGCTTCCTATAAGGGAAAAGCCCTGGGGACGATCGGTGATTTCGGATGTTATTCCTTCCATGAAACGAAGAATTATTCGATGGGAGAAGGAGGCGCCATTCTGATCAACCGGAAGGAGGATATTGAACGGGCGGAGATTATCCGGGAAAAGGGAACCAACCGGGCGAGATTCTTCCGCGGTCAGGTGGATAAATACACGTGGGTGGATGTCGGAGACAGCTTTCTTCCCTCTGAGCTCAACGCTGCCTATCTCCTGGCTCAGCTTGATCAGGCGGATGCGATCAATGAAGACCGTCTTGGCTCCTGGCATCATTATTATGAAGCCTTTCAGGATCTGAAAGACCGGGTCACTCTGCCGGTGGTACCGGAAGGGTGCAGGCATAACGCCCATCTGTTCTACCTCAAGCTGAGGGATCTTTCGGAACGTACGGAATTCATTTCGTATCTGAAGTCCCGCGGCGTGCAGTCAGTGTTCCATTATGTGCCGCTGCATTCCTCACCCGCCGGAGAACAGTTCGGCCGCTTTCATGGAGAAGACCGGTATACCACAAAAGAGAGCGAGCGGCTGACGAGGCTTCCCATGTACTATGGATTAACGGAAGCTGACCGCATGACCGTGATTGAGACAGTACGTTCCTTCTTCGGGAGGGAAACGTCATGAACCTGTCCGTAGTCATACCGGAATATGGATGCCGTGAGGCCATCTATGAACTCACGGACCGCCTGATCAGAACCATGGAAGAGCTCGGGGTTTCCTTTGAAATCATCTATGTCGAGGACCGGGACCCTCAGAACTCGTGGGAGGATATCGAAAAGCTGTGTCAGAAGGATCCGCGCATCCGCGGCATTCACTTTACCCGGAACTTCGGACAGGAATGCGCGATTACCGCCGGGATCCGGGCGTCTGAAGGGGATTATGTCGTTGTCATGGACTGCGACCTGCAGGATAAGCCGGAAGGGATCAGGGAACTCTACGAGAAGGCACGGGAGGGCTACGATGTGGTTTTCGTACGCCGCCGCAACCGGGTGGATTCCTTTCTCACGCGGTTTCTTTCCGCCCTATTCTACCGGGTTTACAATCTTCTGACGGATGATTTCTATGATCCGGCCATCGGCAACTTTTCCATTGCCTCGCGCCGGGCGGTGAATTCGTTTCTGACCATGAACGAAAAAAACCGCGGATATATCATGTTTCTGCGGTGGCTTGGTTACAGGAATACCGTCATTGACATCACTGCCCAGGAGCGTGCCGCCGGCAAATCGAGCTACAGCTTTGCCAAAAAGCTGCGCTACGCGATGGAAGAGATCACATCTCAGTCCAATAGACCGCTCTATATCGCAATCTATATCGGCATGCTGTTTTCGGCCGCCTCGGTTCTCGCGATTCTCTATCTTATGATCCGCCATTTCTGTGACGGCACGATTCCGGAAGGGTGGGTCAGCATGATGATCTCCATCTATCTTGTCGGAGGGCTGCTTCTGTTCACGCTTGGAATTCATGGACTGTATGTCGGAAATATCTATGATGAGGTGCGCAACCGGCCTCTCTATGTCATTGATGAAACAAGGAATCTGAAGGAAAGAAAATGAAACATCTTGCGATCATCGGCGCTTCCTATCTGCAGCTGCCGTTAATAGAAAAAGCGAAGTCGCTCGGCATCACGACCCATGTATTTGCCTGGGCTGCGGATGATGTCGGAGAAAAAGCGGCTGATTTCTTTTATCCGATTTCCATAGTGGAAAAAGAAGCGATTCTCGCGCAGTGCCGGAAAATCGGGATCGACGGCATCACCAGCATTGCCTCGGATCTTGCGATGATCACGGTCGGCTACGTTGCCAGTGCCATGGGTCTTTGCGCCAACAGCCCGGAAGCGGTAAAGCGTTCCACGGACAAACGGGCCATGCGGCTCGCGTTTGCCTCTAAAGGGGATCCAAGCCCCCGGAGCATTCTCGTGGAATCGGAGACGGATCCTGTGATGGAAAGCCTGGTTTTTCCGGTCATTGTCAAACCGACCGATCGATCCGGCAGCCGCGGAATTACAAAGGTCACGGATCCTTCTTTTCTAAGGGATGCCATTCGTCATGCCCTGGCCTGCGGGTTTGAGAAAAAAGCTCTGGTCGAGGAGTATGCAGAGGGCAGGGAATACTCGGTGGAATGCATTTCCCAGAACGGTTCCCATACCATGCTTGCAGTGACGGAGAAATTCACGACCGGGGCACCTCATTTTATAGAAAGAGGTCATATCGAACCGGCGGATCTCGATGAAAAGACGCTTTCCCGTATCCGGAAGACGGTATATCACGCCCTGGACAGTCTTGGAATCACGCTTGGCGCAAGCCACAGTGAGCTGAAGATTGATGAAAGCGGAACGATTCGTCTGATTGAAATCGGCGGCCGGATGGGCGGGGATTTCATCGGCAGTGATCTGGTTCGGATCTCGACCGGATATGACTTTGTCAAAGCGGTGATTGACTGTGCTCTGGGAGAAAAAACCGCTCCGTTTCATCCTGAAAAAAAACAGGCGGCGGCAGTGCGTTTTATCTTTGATGAAGCGGATCGGGAGGTGCTGAATCTGTTGGAAAAAGAACATCCCGAATATCTTGTGCGGGCCGATGTGCAGGAAGGAAGCGGAGAAGTGAGTGACAGTTCTTCCCGGCATGGATACTTTCTGATGAAGGCGGAAAAAAGGCAGGATCTGCTTGCCTATCTGCCTGAGGAGAATCAGGAATGAAACGTGCGGGCATCTGGATTTTTCTGCACGCGCTGCTTGCGGTCTATTCCCTGTCTTCTGTTTTTTCCAAACTGGCTGCGACAGAACCGTTTCTTTCCCCGAAGTTCTGTCTGTATTACGGGATGGTGATTGTTCTGCTTGGGGTGTATGCGATCGGCTGGCAGCAGGTGATCCGGCACCTGCCGCTGACTGTGGCCTTTGCCAATAAAGCAGTGACGGTTGTCTGGGGATTTCTCTACGGGATTCTGTTTTTTCAGGAGCGGGTGACCGCTATGAAGGTGATCGGACTTCTGACGGTAGTAGCCGGAGTCGTTCTGTATGCTTACGCGGACGAAGAGGAGGATCCCAATGAGTGAAACCTTCCGTTATTCGCTGTTCATCCTTTTCGGGACTTTTATCAGCGCGGTTTCACAGGTACTGCTCAAAAAGGCGGCGGAGAAACAGTACCGCTCCTTCTGGGATCAGTATCTCAATCCGCTGGTGATCGGAGCCTATGTGATCTTTGTGATTGCGACGCTCTGTTCGGTGATTGCCTACCGCGGGATTCCGCTGTCGCTCGGTCCGATCCTTGAGACAACTTCCTATGTGTATATCACATATTTCGGTGTTACTATTTTTCATGAGAAAATGAATGCGAAGAAGGCCGCTGCGCTTCTTCTGATTATTGCAGGGATTATTGTCTATTCCCTTGGAGGATGAGTATGAAATGGAAGAGAACCGTACTGGTGATATTTCTGATGACGCTTTTCTGCGGCTGTGCCGGAACGAGCGGCACTCCGTCCGCAAAGCCGTCTTCTTCCGCTGCTGAATCCTCTGAACAGAGTACTGAGACTGTCTCAGAGACCGGTCCGAAGGTCATTGAATCTTCGTTTGGAAGGGCGGATGGCGCCCTTGGCGATACCATGAAAACCGCTTTTCTGGAATTTACGCTGAACAACGCGTATCTTACATCCGACTATCAGGGAATCAAACCGGATCAGGGGATGAAACTTCTGGTTCTGACCATCACCACCAAAAGCACCCAGAGCACAGATCTTACCCTGTATGATACGGACTATCAGGTACAGTGGGGCGGAACCGGCGAAGAGGATTACAGTACTCCGCTGACTTACCGGGATGAGTGGGCGACCGCCCCGACCTACAAGCGGAATGTCAGCCTGGAAGGAGTGCAGGGGATGTTTCCGGGAACCGTGGTTCTGAAAAAGGAAGAAACCAATACCGCGGATTTTGTCTATCAGGTTCCTGAGGACAGGAAGGAATTCAAACTGGAATTCAAGGAATTCTTCGCGGATGAAAGTCTTGGGGATTTTTACTGCGTGAAGTTCAGCCCGCAGGAACAGTCATGAAGGATGGAAGTGTGAGTACAGACTATGAGTGAAACAAACGAAAAAGATAAAAAAACTTCACTTTGGGCGGAGATCTGGGATTTTCTGAAGACGCTTCTGATTTCGATGACCATTGTTTTTCTGTGTACCCAGTTTCTGGCGCGACCGATCCGGGTTCAGGGAAGCTCGATGTATCCGACCCTGGAATCCAACGCCCTTGGCATATCCAATGTGCTGAGTGTGCGGCTGGGAGATATCCGGCGTTTTGATATCGCGATCATCTATCTGGGGGAGAAGAATGAATATCTTGTCAAACGGGTGATCGGAATGCCGGGCGAAACCCTCGAATACAAGGACGGGGTGCTGAAGATCAACGGCGAGGTCATGGAAGAACCCTTCCTGAATAAGGAATATAAGGACAGCTTCGGAACCGGATTCATGAGTGACGTGGAACCGGTTACCCTGGGCGAAAAGGAATATTACTGCCTTGGCGACAACCGTCCGGGCAGCCGCGACAGCCGTTATTACGGCCCGTTTGAGAAGGAACAGATTCTGGCCAAGGGGGCATTTATTCTGCTTCCTCTGAGTCAGTTCGGAGTGAAATCATGGTAACGATTCAATGGTATCCCGGCCATATGGAAAAAGCCCGCCGGGATATGGCGGAGCATCTGAAGGCAGTGGATATGATCATTGAGGTGCGGGATGCGAGAATCCCGCTTTCCTCTCATAATCCGGTGCTGGAGGAACTGGCTCCTCAGAAGCCCAGGCTGATTCTGCTTTCCAAAATCGACCTCGCGGATGAAGAGGCAACCGCCGCCTTTGTCAGAAAACTGAATCGTGACGACTGTATCTGCATGGCCATGAATCTTGCCAAAGACAAGGATGTACGCAAGAAGGTGGTACAGGCCTGCCAGCAGCTTACCAAGGCAAAGCGCGAACGCATGATCCGCCGCGGCATCCGGCCGCGGGCCATGCGGGCAATGGCAGTCGGGATTCCCAACTGCGGCAAGTCAACCCTGATCAACCGGATTGCCGGCAGAAGCAGCGCGAAAACCGAAGACCGGCCCGGAGTCACAAGGTCTCTGACCTGGATCCACGCGGATCCAACCCTCGAGATTCTGGATACACCGGGTGTGCTCTGGCCGAAATTTGAGAATCAGCGCGTCGGTTCTCTTCTGGCCGCGACCGGTGCCATCAATGATACGATTCTTGATCTCAAGGAAGTGGCGATGGATACCATCCATGTGATCCGTGACCTGTATCCCATGCGGCTTGAGAAGGAATATGAAACCGACCCGGCAATCCGTACGGACGCGATGCTGGAGGCGATCGCGGAAAAACGCAATCTTCTTCAGGCAGACGGGGCTGCGGACCGGGACAGGGCTGCCTCCCTGTTTCTTCATGAACTGCGGCGCGGGCGGCTGGGAAAAATGACCCTGGAAAGAGAAGAAGATGAAAGCGAAGCGGGTGTGTCCGAATGACTACGAACATCAGGCATGGGCGGACGGAAAGCTTGTGCTTGGCATTGACGAGGCCGGAAGGGGACCGCTGGCCGGACCGCTGACGGTTGCCGGAGTCATCTTTCCGATTGGCTATGAAAATCCGGAAATCTATGATTCCAAGGCTCTGAGCGAGGCAAAACGGGAACGTCTTTTTGACGTGATTCAGCAGGATGCCCTGTATTTTGAAATCCGCAATGTTTCCCCGGCGGAAATCGACCGCTGGAATATCTACCGGGCGGATCAGATGGCATTTTCATCCATCGCTTCGGATCTGCCCGCTGATGTCATTCTGACAGATGCGATGCCGCTTTTGGATCAGGCGGCTGTTTCCCTGGTCAAGGGAGATCAGAAGTCGATCTCGATCGCGGCAGGAAGTATTCTTGCCAAGGTGACGAGAGACAGAATCATGAAGGAGTATGACCGTCTGTATCCTCAGTATGGCTTTGCCAGAAACAAAGGCTATCCGACAAAGGAACATCTGCAGGCTATTGAGGACTACGGCATTACCGAAATCCACCGCCGCAGCTATGGCCCGGTGGCCGCAAAGCAGCTCAGCCTGTTCTGAAAAAGGACCGGTCCCAACAGAAACTGATGGAGAAATCCTCCGTTTGTGACTATCAGTACAATGGAGGCTTTTTTATTTATGAATCTTCGTGAACGTCTGGCTCTTTACAGTTATAAACATGACGGTGACTGGTCTGCCATTGCCAATGCTGTAAGAACCGATGAAGATCCTGGAAAAGCGGTGATAACGGATCACTATCTCACCATTCTGGACGCGGATTACCCGGCCCGGCTGCGCTCTCTCCGGTTTCCGCCCTGGGTGCTTTTCTACCGGGGGAATCCCGGGCTTCTGAAGAAACCGTGCATCACGATTGTCGGAAGCCGGAAAGTGAACGCGTATGGAAAGGCGAATACGGAACTGGCCGCGGTGATTCTTTCCGAACGGTTTGTGCTTGTTTCCGGGCTTGCCAGAGGCGTGGATGGAATTGTTCATCGGACCGCGATGGGAAATCACGGGTGGACGATCGGCGTGATCGGCTGCGGTCTCAATGTCCGCTATCCAAGAGAGAATGAATATCTGTACAGAAGAATGGAACAGGAACAGCTGATTCTTTCCGAATATCCCAGCAGTACAGGGGTGAAGAAACATCATTTTCCCTGGCGCAACCGGATTCTCGCGGCGCTGTCCGACGGGGTGATCGTCACCCAGGCGGCTGTGAAAAGCGGCACGATGGGAACGGTGAATGAAGCGCTGAATCTTGGCAGGGAGGTGTGGTGTTTTCCTTATCTTTTCAATGATCCTGACGGACTTGGCTGTAATCTTCTGATTTCACAGGGCGCCAATCTCATCTATGATGAGGCGATTCTGCATCAGATGCGTCCGCTGAAAAGTTTTTGAGTTTTGCTTGCCAAGATAAACGTCTTGGGATATTCTTTGGAATTGTTCCTTGTGACACAGAAAAAAGAATGTGAGGCCTTCATGAAAAATCTTGTTATTGTAGAGTCACCTTCCAAGTCCAAAACCATTCAGAAATACCTTGGAAAGGATTATGAGGTTGTTTCCTCCAAAGGACATATCCGTGATCTTGCCATCAAAGGAAAGGATGGACTCGGGGTTGATGTTGAAGATAATTTCCGGCCGACCTATGTGGTCAGCCCGGATAAGAACAGTACCGTTAACGAGCTGAAGAAGCTCGCCAGAAAAAGCGACAGCGTCTATCTCGCGACCGACCCGGACCGGGAAGGAGAAGCGATTTCCTGGCATCTGTCTCAGGAACTCGGGCTGGATGAAAACGCGGTGGACCGTGTAACCTTCAATGAGATCACCAGGGATGCGGTTCATCAGGCATTCGAGCATCCCCGCGCGATTGACATGGATCTTGTTCACTCTCAGGAGACCAGAAGGATTCTTGACCGGATCATCGGCTTCAAGCTTTCCAAGCTCCTTCATAATAAGATCAAATCCAAGTCGGCAGGCCGGGTTCAGTCCGTTGCCCTGAAGCTGATTGTTGAGCGGGAAAAGGAAATCAAAGCGTTTGTACCGGTGGAGTACTGGACCATCGATGCCAGATTCTGCAAGGACGGAACCGGGTTCAATGCCAGCCTCGCGAAAATCAACGGGGAAAAAGCGGAACTGCACAGCGAGAAGGAAGCGATGGAAGCCTTCCAGGCATGCCAGGGAGAATTCGAGATCAGCGCGATCAAGGAAACCTCGAAATCCACCGCGCCGTTCAAGCCGTTCATCACCTCCACGCTTCAGCAGGAGGCATCCAACAAACTGAATTTCAGCGCCAGAAGAACGATGACGATTGCCCAGCGTCTTTACGAAGGCGTGGATATCGGAAATGGCGAAGAGGGTCTGATCACCTACATGCGTACAGACAGCACCAGGCTTTCCGATCTTTATATAAAAGCTGCCGGTGAGCTGATTGAAACCACCTACGGGAAAAACTACCGTGGTTCCTATAAGGTAAAAAATGATGCCAACGCACAGGACGCGCATGAAGCGATCCGGCCGACCAGTCTCGACAATGATCCGGAGAAGATCAAGCCATACCTGACCAGTGAGCAGTACAGACTGTACAAAATGATCTATGCCCGCGCGCTTGCGAGCCAGATGGCCCCGGCCAGATACGCCGGCAAGTCCATTACTCTTTCCCGCAGCGGCTACGATTTTACAACCAGCGGATCGACGCTTGTCTTTGACGGCTGGCTGAAGGTCTATGGTGACTACTATTCCTCCAAGGACACCCTTCTGCCGATGCTGA
The DNA here is from genome assembly GCA_946537255.1 of uncultured Erysipelotrichaceae bacterium. GTDB lineage: Bacteria > Bacillota_I > Bacilli_A > Erysipelotrichales > Erysipelotrichaceae > Bulleidia. Next base: position 2,105 of record CAMNFS010000008.1, on the reverse strand, counting down.
AGGAAGGGGAGAAGCTGGTACCGGAAGAGATCAAGCCAAACCAGCACTTTACGGAACCGCCTGCCCGTTATACGGAAGCACGGCTGATCAAGGTTCTTGAGGAGCAGGGTGTCGGACGTCCGAGTACGTATGCGATGATCATTGAGACAATCCAGAACCGCAACTATGTGAAACTGGAAAACTCCACCGAGAAATCCAAGACCAAGGTCTTCTTCCCGACCGAGCAGGGAATTCTCACCACCGAAAAGCTGGATGAGTTCTTCTCTTCGATCATCAATGTGAAATACACCGCGGAGATGGAATCGGATCTTGACCGGATTGCGGAAGGCCAGGAGGATGAAACCGCGACACTGAAACGGTTCTGGGAAAAGTTTGTCCCGCTGCTTGACAGCGCGTATGAAAACATGGAGAAGATCAAGCCGGAGGAAACCGGGGATCTCTGTCCGGAATGCGGAAAACCGCTGGTATACCGCACCGGTCCGTATGGGAAGTTCATTTCCTGCAGCGGCTTTCCATCCTGCCATTACAAGGCACAGCTGGAAGGCAGGGAGAAGGAAAAGCCTGAACCGACCGGCCGCAGCTGCCCGGAATGCGGGGAAGGCGAGCTGCTGAAAAGAAAAAGCCGCTACGGAACCTATTTCTATGGATGCTCGAGATTTCCGAAGTGTCACTATATGGAAAATCTCAACGGCGAAAAGATTGTTTCGAAAAAGGACCGTACCGCAAGAAAAACTTCTGCTGCTAAAAAACCGGCTGCGAAGAAAACAGCTTCCCGCCGAAAGACAGCGGCGTCTGATACAAAGTAGAATAACAGAAGGGCGGGATGCCGCCTTTTTGGAATGATTAAGGAAGAAGGAAAAGAAACAGGAATGAGCAGGGAATTAAAAGCGACAGTGATCGGGGCAGGGCTTGCCGGGTGCGAAGCCGCATGGCAGCTGGCACAGCGCGGCATAGAGGTGACGCTTGTGGAAATGAAACCGGCACGGAAAACGCCGGCGCATTCGCAGGACACATTTGCGGAGCTGGTCTGTTCCAACAGCCTGCGCTCAGACGCACTGACCAACGGGGTTGGTCTTCTGAAGGAAGAGATGCGGATCATCGGTTCTTTGATCATGGAGGCGGCGGACCATACCCGTATTCCGGCCGGAAGCGCCCTGGCGGTTGATCGCAGTGGGTTTTCGGAATATGTGGACCATGCCGTCAGGAATCATCCGAATATTACTGTTTCCGTAAAGGAAGCGGACGCTGTTCCGGATGGTCCCTGTGTGATTGCGACCGGGCCTTTGACAAGTGAAGCGCTCATGAAACCGATCCGGGAGCTGCTGAATGAAAAGTACTGTTATTTCTATGACGCGGCGGCACCGATTGTGACCGCGGAATCCATTGACTTTTCCAAAGCCTATCGCAAATCCCGCTATGACAAGGGAGACGCGGACTATGTCAACTGCCCGATGAGTGAGGAAGAGTTCAGCGCGTTCTATGAAGCGGTAATCACCGCAAAGACCGCTCCTCTTCATGACTTTGAGCAGGAAGTTTATTTTGAAGGCTGCATGCCTTTTGAAGTCATGGCCAGGCGGGGAAGGAATACGCTTCTTTTCGGACCGATGAAACCCGTCGGCCTTGAAAAAGACGGCAGGCGGCCCTACGCGGTGGTACAGCTGCGTCAGGACAACGCGGAAGGAACGCTCTATAATCTCGTGGGCTTTCAGACACATCTCACCTGGGGAGAGCAGAAGCGGATTCTGCGGATGATCCCGGGGCTTGAACAGTGTGAAATCGTGCGTTATGGCGTCATGCACCGGAACAACTATATCAACGCCCCGCACTGCCTGAAGGAAACCTATCAGTCAAAAGCGCGTGAAGATCTGTTCTTTGCCGGACAGATGACCGGAGTGGAAGGGTATGTCGAAAGTGCCGCCTCCGGCATGCTTGCAGGGATCAACCTCAGCCATTATCTGAAAGAAGAGCCGCTCGTTACGGTGGGGAAGGAAACGATGATCGGAGCGATGGCGCATTATATTGCCACCGCTGACCCGGATCACTTTCAGCCGATGAACGCGAATTTCGGAATCATGTCGCTCAGGGAAAGGGTAAAGAAAAAAGAC
>CAMNFS010000007.1 GCA_946537255.1 uncultured Erysipelotrichaceae bacterium | reverse complement strand
TCGGATATCATTTGATGTGGTCATGGAATACCGGAAAGACCAGAATGAGATATTCCAGAGCATTCAGAAAGATGTCAGAGCCGCGTTCCCTGACTATGATATAAGAATCACTCTCGATAACGATTTAAGCGATTAACTGAAAAACATTGCCCCGGCAATGTTTTTTATATGTCCGCGTTACGAATGAACTGTTTCCTTCTTTCTGCTTTCCTCCTGTATCACACAAACGAGAAGAAGGAGTGAAACAGCCATCATAATCAGCTCCGTCAGCGGCTGGGCATAGATCATGCCGGAGAAACCAAAGACGCTGTTCAGCAGCAGAAGCAGCGGAACATAGAGAAACAGCTGCCGGACCATGGTGATACCGAAGGCATACCCTGGCTTTCCCATTGCCTGAAAGGACATTCTTGACATGGAAACCGCGCCGACACACGGCAGGATGAGCATCTGCGCCCGCAGTACTTTCGCCCCTATGGATATCACCTCAGGCGTATCCGTAAAGACGGCGATCAGCTGCGGGGCAAAAATGCCATATACCGCCATCACACACAGTTCGCATCCGCTTGTCACAAGAATCCCGGCCCGCAGAACGGCAAGCATCCGCTTATAATCACCGGCTCCGTAGTTATAACCCATGATCGGCTGGGTTCCGGCCGCGAAGCCCTGATAGATGTAGCTTCCAAGGGACATGATTTTCTGAGCGACTCCCATCGCCGCAACCGTCAGTTCTCCATATCCCACCGCCAGCTTGTTGTTGACAATATATGCCGCGGATGTCAGCAGAGTTTCAAGCGAAGCCGGAACACCGATCCAGTAGATTTCCCTGACAATATCCTTCCTGAGACGCACATATCGCCCGGATGGAGACAGAAGGGTCTTCCCCGCCTGATAGTAATAAAGGGAAGCCGCCATGCCTGCCGCATTTCCGAGAATCGTCGCGGCTGCCGCGCCAGTGATCTCCAGTTTCAGAACAAAAATAAAGATCGGATCCAGAATGATATTCACCACAGTCCCAAGAATCATCCCGACAATGGAATAACGCACGGATCCTTCACTTCTGAGCAGCTGACCGAAGGTGTAGTTGCCCATGGTAAACAGGCTTCCGATCAGAATCACCCGGATATACCGGCTGGCAGGAAGCACCGTATGTTCCCCCGCCCCAAGCATCCTAACAAGAGAAGGAAGAAAGAGAAGACCAAGGCAGGCAAGAACCGCACTGTGCACTGCCGTAAGTACAAAGCCTGCCGTCAGAGTCCGCTCCGCTTTTTCCTGATCCGCCGCGCCAAGACTCCTTGCGATCAATGATCCGGATCCGCTTCCGACCATATTGGATACCGCTATCGTAATCATCATGACCGGGTAGGCAAGATTCACCGCCGCAAGCTGATAGTCATCCCGCAGAAGGCCGATGAAAAAAGTGTCCACGAGATTATACAGAACCATGATGAACATTCCGGCGATCAGCGGAACCCCCATGCGGAAAACGGCTTTTGCGGGAGCCTCATCCCGCAGAGTATGAATTCTTCGATCTTCTTTTTCGATCTCTTTCGGCCTATCACTCAAATCAGGTATCCTCCTCAGATGCGGCAGTCCTTTGCGGACAATCAGACGATGAATTCCTTATTTCCCCGGATCCTGAAACAGCGCGTTCACTGTTTCATATACCGTATCCGAATCCGCCCGGAAGACACCCTGAACCAGCTGCGGACTTCCCCCGCCGCGTCCGTTCAGTTCCTGATTCAATCCGCGTATTTCTTTCCGCAGATCCACTGTTTCAGAAACAATCACATACCGGCATTCTCCGTCCTCTTCACTGAAAGCGGCCGCAGACTCCGCACCTGTTTTCTGCAGGATTGCATTGGCAAAATATCTCAGCATTTCGTGATCCGCATTCGGCGCGAAGGCAATATAGTATCTTTCTCCCGGCACAAGTGACGCGATCTTTTCCTTCATGCTTTCTTCCGCCGCAATGCGCAGACTTCTTTTCGCGTTCTGATATCCATTCAGCAGTCTTTCCACCGCGTCGGAAGTTTCCAGAACCCTGGCGCTCAGCAGATGGGAAATCCGCAGATTCTGATCCATCACCTTCCGCATGAATTCTTCTGCCCGTTTTCCCGCCAGCATTTCAATCCGGACCCCGTCGCGGTGATTGGCAAGGCTGATCAGCTTGACATATCCGATTTCACCGGTGGATTTCAGATGGGTTCCGCAGCACGCACATACATCCGCTTCCGGAACCGTGACGATCCGCACCTCACCATGAAGCTCCTTCTTTGACCGATAATCCATCCGAGCGAGTTCCTTTTCATCGGGTATTCCCGCAGAAACCGGCAGATTCCTTCGAACCAGCTCGTTTGCCTTCGCTTCCACCCGCATGCATGCGTCCCAGTCCATCGAACCGTTGAAATCAATGGTAACCGCGTCCTCGCCCATGTGGAAGCCGACATTGTCATAGCCGAAGGTCTGATGAATCAGCCCGGAAACCATATGCTCGCCAGTATGCATTACCATATGATCAAACCGTCTTTCCCAGTCAATGACGCCATGAACCGGTGTTCCTTCTGTTATCGGGTCTGAAACAATATGAATGATCCGGCCGTCTGATTTCCGGGTATCCTCGACCTTCTGATCATTCAGGGTACCGGTATCTCCCGGCTGGCCTCCGCCCTCGGGATAAAATGCCGTATCCTCGAGTTCTACGGCATATTTCTTTTTAAAAGGCGTGCATGTCTTTACCACGCTGTCAAATTCACGGCAGTATGCATCTCTGTAAAAAATCGTATCAAACTCACTCATAGATAAACTCTCCGACGATCCTTTCATCCGTTTTCCATTATACAATTGCATTCAAATGTTTATTATCGGTACCGTCGGTCAATGCTAACATAAGAACGTCCGGAAGGAGGTATCGTGAAATGTTTTCCTGGATGATTTATTCTGTTCTCGTAGGTCTTGCGGCCGGATTCATCGCTTCCCGCCTGATGGGACTGGATTCGAACGATGTCATCAGTAATCTTGCCCTCGGCGTTCTCGGTTCCTTTGTCGGCGGCTTTGTCGGCAGACTGATCGGCCTGGAAGCCAGCGGATTCATCGGGTCCATCATCATGGCTGTCATCGGCGCATGCGTCGCAATATGGATCTATCGTAAATTTCTCAGACACTGATCTGCTCCTGAAAATACTCCTCGCGGAGTATTTTTTTACTTTCCAATTGTGTCTCGGTACTCATCCAGAAGCTCATGGAATTCATCCCGGGTATTCATCATGGACAGTTTTCCCCGCAGGACTGCCGCATACGGCATTCCCTCAAAATAGGCACAGGCCTGGCCTCTGAGCATGGAAATACCGGTATGCTCTCCCTCATACGCACAGAGCCGGTCACCAAACCCCCGGCAGAGTTCTATCCGTTCTTCATAGGAAGGCAGTGCGTATGGTTCGCCTTTTTCATGCGCGGTCAGTTCCTGAATTAAATAAGGCCTGCCCATCAGTCCTCTTCCGATCATTACCGCATCACATCCTGTATCTTCATACATCCGGTCCACGTCTTCCGGACTTTTCAGATCGCCGTTTCCAATCACAGGAATACGGACGGCTTCCTTCACCATCCGGATCCATTCATGATTGCATTTTCCCTGATAGAGCATGGACCGGGTCCGCCCATGTACCGCTATGGCGGAAATCCCCGCGTCCTCAAGCGCTCTGGCCAGTTCCGGCGCATTGATGCTGGACTGATCCCAGCCAGCCCGCATCTTGACGGTAACCGGCCGGTCGGTATGGTTTACAACTGCTCTGGCTATGGATACCGCAAGTTCCGGATGTGCCAGCAGATAGCACCCCGCATGGGCTTTCAGCACCTTCGGAACCGGACAGCCCATATTGATGTCAATCACATCACAGGCGGTATGCTCGCTCAGATATTCCGCCGCTTCCGCCATCGTCTCCGGATCCCCGCCGAACAGCTGCAGGGAAACCGGATGTTCTTCTTCCAGAACCGCGCACATGTCAAATGTCCTTTGGTTCCGATAATGAAGCGCTTTATCCGAAATCATCTCTGAAACGGTCAGCCCGGCTCCTGCCCGACGGTTTTCAAGCCGGTAAACCGGATTGGAAATCCCCGCCAGCGGCGCGGCAATGATCCGGTTTTCAACTGGTACGGTTCCGATCTTCCACATGAAGTCTCTTCTCCAGAATTTCTCTCAGATCTTCTTCGGAGAACACATATTTTCTCTGGCAGAACTGACAGACAATCTCAGCACCGTGATCCTCTTCGATCATAGAGGCGATATCCTCCTTCCGAAGGGTCATCATCGCATCAGAAAACCGTTCTCTGGAACAGTCACAGTGCCACCGCAGCTGCCGGTGTCCAAGAATCCGCGCATCCGGAAACAGATGCAGAATCAGCTCCTCCGCCTCCATTCCTTCCTGCATGTATTCCGTCATCGGCCGCATGGTTTTCACCATCTCCTCCAAAGCGGAAATGGTTTCCTCCTGTGCCCCGGGAAGCAGCTGGATGATCAGACCGCCTGCCGCCAGCACCGAAGAATCGGTATTGACGAGAACGCCTACTGAAACCACGCTCGGCGTCTGTTCACTGACCGCGAAGTACCGGGCGAAATCCTCTCCGATTTCCCCGCTGACAAGTTCCACCGTTCCGGTAAACGGTTCCTTCAGTCCCATATCGCGGGAAACCTGAAGCGTGCCTTCCGTCCCCACTACCTTTCCAACATCCAGATGACCATCGGGTCTGGATGCGTAGATATTCATGTTTTCGCCGAATCCGCGCACATTTCCGGCTCCGTCGCCCTCGCATATGATCCGTCCGATCGGTCCGCCGCCGCTGATTCTGACCCGGACATGTTCTTCCTTCTGCTTGAGATCACTCGCAAGCAGACCGGTAACCGTCAGGGTTCTGCCAAGGGCGGCAGTACATGCCGCGGCGCTGTCATGCGCTTTCTGGGCGGCGCTTACCATATCCGTGGATCTTGCACAATGGATTCTGACCTGCTGATTCATCGCTTCCGCAATGACGGTTTCATCTTTCATTTCATACTCCTGATAATACGTTCATTCAGCCTGCGCAGTTTTCTTTCATCTGCCTTGACGACTCTTCGATCGGCCGAGAACAGCCCGTTGCATTCGTCCTGCACATCTGCCGTCTGGGTAAATACGCTTCCGGAAAGTCCCTTTGAAACATTGCTCAGAACATCCCGTTCAAAAAGCTTCAGCACGGCATCATTCCATTTTGCCATATCCGAGAATTTCCTTGTGCCGTACAGCTTGCCCTTCACCTCACTGTGTCCGGCCTCCGCATAGGAATATCCTCCGAATTCACTCAGAATCAGAATTCTCCCATCCCCTGACGGGGCACGGAACGGCCGGAAGTAGCAGTGGCGGCTGTTGAAATCACCGGCCCCCTGATCAAACCAGCCGCTTGCCGAATCCACAAGACGGGTCGTATCGTACTGTTTGATGTGTTCGGTAACCTCAGCGCTGTCAAACTGACCCCATCCCTCATTAAACGGAACCCACGCAAAGACACACGGGCAGTTGTAAAGCATGTCGAGAATTTCGTTCAGTTCCTGATAATATGCGTCTCTGAGTTCCTGACTTCCCCTGCCGTTTTTATCATATTCCTTATCATCCGCTTTCCGGAATCCGAGCGTCGGAAGCACGGCTGTCCGTCTGAAGTCATAGGGGTGGCCGCCGTTCGGGATATCCTGCATGACCAGGATCCCCAGAAGATCGCAGAGATAATACCATCTCCTGCATTCCACCTTGACATGCTTGCGGATCATGTTGAAACCCATTTCCCGGATCTTCTTCAGTTCCCAGATCATTGCCTCTTCACATGGATATGTCAGCAGTCCGTCACTGTTGTATCCCTGATCCAGAATGCCGGAGAGAAAAAGCGGATCGCCATTCAGGGTGAATCTCAGATAGCCATGGTGATCCCGTTTGGCTCCGAACCGGCGCATGGCAAAATAACTCTTGACCGTTTCCTCCTCCGTCTGCAGATACAGGGTATAAAGAAACGGGTCCGTATTCGACCACGCATGATAGTTTTCCAGCGGGATCGTATAATCCTTCTTATTTGTAATTCCCCTGTGAACCAGTTCCGTTCCCGCAAAAACCGTAATTACCACCTGGGAGTAGGTACCGGCCATCCGAAGATAGACCGAGTCATTTTCACAGTCGGGGGTGATTTTGATATCCTGAACCGCATGTTCAGGAAGATCCTCCAGCCATACGGTCTGCCAGATCCCGGCCGAGCCCGTATACCAGATCCCGCCGGCTTCAAGGCGCTGCTTGCCATAGGCATAAAGACCGGTATCCGTGCGGTCCGTAATCCGCACCAGTATTTCATTATGTTCCTTGATCAGAGAACTCACATCCAGAGAAAACGGAGTGTATCCTCCTTCATGTCTTCCCGCTTCCATTCCATTGAGATAGACCACGCAGCACTGATCCACCGCTTCAAAATTCAGCACGGTCATCGGTCCTTCCGGATAATAATGGAACTGCCTGCGGACCCAGAGCACTTCATCCGGCTTCAGATTCCGATCCGTTCCGGAAAGTGGGGAGCCAAGCGCAAACGGAACATTGATCGGTGACCAGCCGCTGAGCAGATCCGGTTCTGCTCCATCCGTAATCTGAAATTCCCACGGCCCGTTCAGCGATGTAAAAGAACCGCGCTGCAGCTGCATCCGCGGATATTCACCGAGCGGTGATTCCAGATTGACAGAATCATACCAAGGACTTTTCAGCATCATGCACTCTCCTTTGCCCTGTTGATGAGAAACCGGATCAGGGTTATCACTGCCGAAACAGCATGGACAATCACAAATGATCTGGTCATCGCTTCCGACGCGGATCTGTTTCCGGATGCTTCATGCATATAGAGCAGACAGATCACCAGAGATACTGCGGTCATTACCCCTTCTGCGACATATCCATTCATTCCCCGCTTTTCAATCCAGTTCATGCACCAGGGCAAAGCGGACGCAGTCAGTACAATCAGGCCGAAACTCAGGGTATTGATCTGCCATCCGGTTTCCAGAAACAGAAACAGCAGAATGCCGGCCATAAGTACCCCGCCGGCCGCGCCGATCACGACAGATGAAAGCATTCGAAATCCTGCGGAGCTCCTGTCCATTTTTTCTTCCCTTCTCCTTCCGATTTTAGCATAACCGGAAATAATAAGCGGTTTAATTCCTCTTTCCGGCTGGTTTTGGAGACATATAATAACTTCAGACAGGAGATTTCTGGATTTATGGACTTTGATCTGAATAAACGGTGGTGCTGGTATTTCAAGAAGCTTTCTGAAATACCGCATGGATCCCGGAATGAAAAAGCACTGAGTGATGCGATCTGCCGGTTCGCGGAAGAACATCATCTGCCTTATCGGCAGGATCATGTATATAACGTCATCATTGATAAACCGGCCAGTCCCGGCTGTGAGTCCGCGGAACCGGTTATTCTTCAGGCCCATATCGACATGGTATGCGAGAAAAACCGGGATTCCCATCATCAGTTTGAGACGGATCCTCTGGATCTTTATGTGGAAGACGGCTGGCTGCGTGCCCGCGGAACGACACTTGGGGCGGATGACGGAACCGGGGTCGCTTATATGCTCGCAATCCTTGAGGACAATACCCTGAAACATCCTCCGCTGGAATGTATCTTCACCGTCATGGAAGAGATCGGACTGCTTGGCGCAATGGAGCTGAAGGCTTCCGATCTCCATGGTCATCAGTACATCTCGCTTGACGGCGGCGGGGTCAGCGAGACAACCGTGTCCTCTGCCGGATCGATGATTGTTACGATACGGCAGAAGAAAGAGATGGTGAAGTGCGCCGGGAAAACCTGTCAGCTGTCCGTCGGCGGTCTTCTGGGCGGTCATTCCGCCAATGCCATTCATCTTGAACGGGGCAATGCCAATATCATAGCCGGACGGATTCTGAAGGAAGCTCAGCTGAAGGGCTGTGACATTGTTCTGTCCTCTTTGTCCGGAGGAATGAAGGAAAATGCCATTCCAAGAGAAGCGGTCTTTGTATTCCAGTCTTCCAACACTCTGGAAGAACTGAATGAAGTCATGCGTCAGACCATACAGGACATTACCAGGGAGCTGAGTGCGTCCGATCCTGGATTCAGAGCAGTACTCACTGAAACGGAACAAAGAGAAACGGCTCTTTCAAAGGAAGTGTCAGACCGGCTGCTGAATTATCTGTTTCTGATGACCCACGGGTATCTCCATCATTCCATGGCAATTGAAGGTCTTACCACTGCTTCGCTGAATCTCGGCATCATTACGGATACCGGAGAAGAAATCATCTTCACCGTCATGGTCCGCTCAGATACCGACAGCCGGCGCCGCCTGATTGCTCAGAAACTCCGTCTTCTTGCGGAGCTGACCGGTCTGGAGGCAGATGTTCCGGAAGGATACCCTGGCTGGCCTTATGCGCCTGAATCCAGACTGCGGGAATACTACCGCAGGGTCTGCGGGCGTCATGGGCTTGTTCTGAAAGAAAGATGCACACACGGGGGCCTTGAATGCGGCGTCATCAGAGGTCTGGATCCGGAAATGGATATTATTACGCTCGGCCCTGTTGCCGAAGACATCCATTCCCCTTCCGAACGCCTCGAACTCTCCTCCTTTGACAAAGCTTATCAGATTCTCACAGAACTTCTTGAGGACCTGGCTTCCGCCAATACATGAAAAAACCATCCGGTCTAAACTGGGTGGTTTTCTGTATCATCTGATTCAGGCTGCTGTCGGAGCCGCTCCCTGATCGGTATTCACCGGTCCGGGTTCTTCGTCAATCGATTCACCGCGGATGATCTTCTCAATCTCCTCAGAAGTCAGCGTCTCCCGCTCAATCAGAGATTCGGCGATATTGATCAGATCACTGCGATGTTCCTCCAGCAGGGATCTTGCCTTCTCATGACAGGAATTTACAATCTTGCGGACTTCCTGGTCAATCTCGAACGCTACCTGACCGCTGACATTGTTCGGACTGTTGTAATCACGGCCGAGGAAGACATTCTCACTGCCCGCGTTGTACTTAATCGGGCCAAGATCACTCATACCGTACAGTGTAACCATATCCTTGGCGATATTGGTTGCCCGTTCGATATCATTGCTCGCGCCGGTCGTCACATCATCGAAGAACATTTCCTCCGCTGTACGTCCGCCCATAAAGGATGTAATGGACGCGAGCAGATCCTTCTTCGTATTCAGCATCTTCTCTTCCTTCGGTGTCATGAGGTTATAACCTCCTGCCTGCCCGCGGGGAATAATCGTGACTTTCTGAACCACCTGTCCGTTTTCAAGAAACAGACCGATGATCGCATGACCGGCCTCGTGATAGGCGATCAGCTTCTTGGTTTTTTCATCATATACTCTGCTGACCTTGGCAGGACCCATCATGACACGGTCGATCGCCTCGTCAATCTGTTTCATGCCGATCTCATTCACATTGTCCCGTACCGCAAGAATCGCCGCTTCATTCAGGACATTCTCAAGATCCGCACCGGAGAATCCCGGCGTACGCTTCGCCAGAGCATCGAGATCCACATCACCGGCAATATGCTTGTTTCTTGCATGTACACCAAGAATCGCACAGCGGCCTTTTCTGTCCGGCAGCGCTACGGTAATCTGACGGTCAAATCTTCCGGCTCTTAACAGGGCCGGATCCAGAACATCCGGACGGTTGGTCGCGGCAATCACCACAACACCATTGTTGTCCTGCATTCCGTCCATTTCCACAAGGAGCTGGTTCAATGTCTGTTCCCGCTCATCATGACCGCCGCCGAAGCCGGCTCCGCGCTGTCTTCCGACCGCGTCGATTTCATCAATGAAGATGATGCACGGGGCTGTCTGCTGAGCCTGATGGAACATGTCACGCACACGGCTCGCGCCGACACCGACGAACATTTCAACAAAGTCCGAACCGGAAATGGAGTAGAACGGAACGTTCGCCTCACCGGCGACCGCCTTGGCAAGCAGCGTCTTACCGGTTCCCGGGTGTCCGCTCAAAAGGATACCCTTGGGAATCCGGGCACCCATCTTCTTGAACTTGGAAGGATATTTCAGATAGTCGATAATCTCGGCCATCTCCTGCTTCTCTTCATCGCATCCGGCAACGTCGTCGAACTTGACCTTGGATTTGTTTTCCAGTTTCGCGCGGGACTTGCCGAAATCGAACGCCCGGGCATTCGCGCTTCCGGCTCCGTTCATCCGGTTCATCATCCAGATTCCCATGACCACAACCACAATCAGCGGGAACATGGAATACAGGAATTCCAGGAAGAGATTGCTTGCGTCCGCGTCCACAATCGTCAGCTTGGAGCTGTCGAGCTGATCCACGATCTCATTGATGGAATTGCCGGTGGAAGGAATGGATGCGTTGAACGAAACCTTTTTGCCATCCTTCGTATAGCTTCCCTTGACCGTGGAAATATTCTGTCCGATTGAAAGAGTGGATTCATCAATATTCTCTGTTTCAATGATCTGCATCAGCCGATCATAACTCAGCGACTGCGAAGGAGCCGACTGATTCAGGGTAAACAGAGAAATCACCGCAACCAGCACAATCAGATACGGAAGATAATTCAGTACTTTTTTCTTGTTTTTGTTATTCTGCATTGCACCTATACTCCAAAATCACATTCAGCGATAGAGCTCATCCTTTAAGACACCGATAAACGGAAGGCAGCGATACCGCTGATTGAAATCCATGCCGTAGCCTACGACAAACAGATCCTCAATCGGATATCCGACATATTCCGGCTGCACATCCACTACCCGCCGGGCTGGTTTGTCAAGAAGTGTAACAACTTTGACGGATGCCGCTTCTCTGGCAAGAAGCAGCTCCTTTACCGCCTGAATCGTATAACCGCTGTCCACGATATCCTCTACCAGCAGAATATCCTTTCCGACCACGGATGTGTCGAGATCCTTCAGAATCTTGATATCCCCCGTACTGCGGGTTCCCTCGTAGCTGGTAACATCCATAAAGTCATACTGAATATCCAGATCGATATACTTGATCAGATCCGCCAGAAACGGAACAGATCCTCGAAGCAAAGCAATCGCGAGCGGCTTTTTGCCCTCTGCCTCATAATCCGCGGTGATCTGTTCACCAAGCTCGCGGGCACGGTTTCTGATCTGATCCTCACTGACGAGAATTTCCTTAATATCCTGCTTTAAAGACATTCGTATAGCCTCCGTAGTGTTCAATGCGAATATTGTATCACAGAAAAATCCGGCCTTATAGAATAATGACTCTTATCACAGCCAAGCCCCGGAACAAGGATAATCTCTCCGGCGGCGTTCTCAACAACGGGCCATGTATCCCTCTGGCAGATCGGAATATGGCGGTCTATGAAAAACCGGTGCACCCGCTTTGTGCCAAAACGCATCGCAATTCTGTCTCCGTTCTCCACGCTGCGGACAATAATCGGAAAGTCCTTTTCCGATACCGTCACCGCGTTGACCCCCGGCTTTCCTGGTTCAGTCCGGAAATACGGACTTTTCAGCGCCAGAATCTCTTCCGGATTTCTGCATGCATGCCGGTACGGCGCAGGAATCCGCTGCAGGAAGATCCGTTCTCCGTCCACTGCAATCCGATGGTTTCCGCAGGGAATCACCGTATCCTGTTTTTTCATGATCACGGAATCGATTTCCCTGATCCAGGCCAGACCGGCATGAGCCAGCTCCGCTTTTCCAAGCTGACGCAGAAGGGTCAGGCGGTCTTCTTCCTTAAGATTCCGATACTCCATCAGATCTGCTTCTCCCTGATGAATACGGGCGGACACCCGGCATCTTCTCTCCTGCAGCACGGCGTTTTCCTTTTCCATTTCCGCCGCCAGCATCTGTCTTGTGAAGGAATCCATTCCCTCGACATGTTCCGCCCGGATCCGGTTGCGGGCATAGGAAAGATCCGCGTTGGTATGATCGATATAATAGCGGATGCCGTGTATGTCACAGTACTGCCGGAGTTCCTTCCTGGTAAAGGAAAGCAGAGGACGTACAACCCATACGCCATTTATCATCCGCTCCCTGCGCAGCCCGTAATAATCCGGAACGAGGTTTTTTTCCTTCTGCATGAGATAGGTTTCAATCGCGTCATCCTGATGATGACCGACCAGGACCCCGCGGTACCCATACTCCCGTACGGTCTGAGCAAAAAAGGCATAGCGGTGTTCACGGGCCCTGGCCTCGAAGTTGCCTTCCGCTTCAAACGGGTCATTCATGACATGCAGAACAATACCGCGCTCCCTGCAGAATGTACGGACATACGCCTCTTCTTCCTCTGCCTGAGCCCGGTGATGATAATTGACATGCGCCGCGGCAACGGGAATTCCCTTTTCCATGCACCAGGCAAGCAGTGCCATGGAATCCGGACCGCCGGAAACGGCCGCCAGCCATATTCCATTCGTCTGTTTCACAGAAGGAATCGTATCATATCAGCTGCTCTTCTGTCCGCTTCCGGAAAACAGGATTTCCGTGACTCGTTTCCGGATTTCCAGAAACAGTTCGGAATCCACATCTATATGTGCTCTTGTATGCAGAATCCGCGCGGTATTGATATAGCGCAGGTCATTGAGAAACAGAGTGGAATTCTTTCTCAGCCCCTTCGGCATGCCGATCTGCATGAGATGATCATAATGCGGACTGCATTCACCGGCTTTGCGGTACATCTCCTCATTGCTGGTGAGCGGAATCACCAGAGCTTTCCGATGAGAGATCGAAAGAATCAGTCCGAAATGCTGATATCCCATTTCATTATTGAAACTCTGTCCGTAATCCAGCCAGCAGATATCGCCGGGATGCACTCTGATGCCGATATCTTCCCCGCTGGCGTACCGTCCTCTCAGAACCCACATGACTTCCGATTTCAGGTTATGTTCGACATAGCCGGGAAGAAATCTTGAATAGATGACTTCTCTCAGATGGATATATGTCTTCCATTCCTGCGGTGTTTCCACCATGGTTTCTGCTCTGTCAGTGCCGAGCAGCGCGTTTGCACTCTGATAAAAACTCATGATCAATCTGCCTCCTGTAATTTAGATAGAAAGGCAGAAGAAAAATCCGCGTTTTTTTACGCGGAATCCGATTTCTGTTTTTCCTGATGACGGATGGTATCGACCGGATCTTCTCCATGCGACATCGGCGGCCAGCCGGTCAGGCGGTTGACGATGGAGAGAATCGGATGCCATTTCGGATTGATCATTCCGGTCGCTTCTATGAAGAGATCTGCCGCGAACACAAGCAGAAGAACCAGAATCATGCCCTTTCTTGGATAGAACCAGGTCAGAATCGCAGCGAAGGCAAACATCAGCGTCACAATATAAAGAACTATGACCGTTTTGCGGTGGCCGAGCTTCAGTTTCAGCATCAGGATATGATGCAGATGACCGCGGTCCGCTTCCATGATCTTCTGTCCCTTCAGCTTCCTTCTGACAATTGCGATCAATGTGTCGGAGATCGGGATGAAAAGCACCAGAATCGGAAGACCCAGGGTAATCAGAGCCGTCGTCTTGAACCCAAGCAGAGACATGGCCGCGATGGTGAAGCCCATGAACTGGGCACCGCAGTCACCGACAAATATGGATGCCGGATGAAAGTTATAAGGCAGAAAGCCGAGAATTGCGCCGGAAAGACAGAGAGAAATAATACAGATATCCCTTCTTCCCATAAAGAAACCCAGAATGCCGATGGTCATGGTGACAATCGTGCAGATACCGGAAGACAGACCATCCAGACCGTCAATCAGATTGATCGCGTTGGTGATGCCGATCAGCCAGAAGAAGGAAATCCCCTTGACGATCAGCGGATTCGATATTTCAATCGACAGAATATGCAGGGAGTCCAGATACAGATTGCCGACCATCAGCGTAATCAGGGCGCCGCATACCTGAAAAAGCATTTTTACCTTGGGCGGCAGATCATAGATATCATCAAGCAGACCGCCGATAAAGATCACTGCTCCTCCGAGCAGAATACCGTTGAGCTTGAGGTCAGCCCGCCAGAGAAGCGTCATGGACAGCAGAAAGGCTACATAGATCGCCCCCCCGCCGATCCGGACAATCTTTCCGTGATGTACCGTACGGGCATTTTCCACCGCGTAGATCCCCAGCCGCAGACCAATGTACTTGGCGACTGGAACCAGCGCAAAAGAAATGATGAAAGGCAGCAGAAAATAAGGTAGTGCGCCAATCACAAGATTCATATCCGCAGCCCTCCGATGCCCCAATTATATCATCAGCGGCAGCACTGAGGCTGCCGCTTGTCAGATATACAGAAATGAAATCACAAAAGATCCGGCAAGATACGCCAGTGCGAGCACCAGCATCCAGTAAAGCACTCTGGCCTGAAAAACATATCCCTGCTTCAGAAAACGGGAATAGTCCAGAGCGGACATTCCATAGAAGCTCAGCATGAATGCGGCCAGGTAAATTCCTGTCCGGAGAAAAAACGAAGAAAGATTCATTTACTTTGTTCCGAAGATACGGTCTCCGGCATCGCCAAGACCCGGGACAATATAACCGTTTTCATTCAGATGGTCATCCAGTGCCGCGAGATAGATGTCCACATCCGGATGCGCGTTCTGAACTGCCTTGACCCCTTCCGGAACACCGACCAGGCAGACCAGCTTGATCTGCTTTGCGCCGCGCTCCTTGATCATATTGATGGCAGCCACTGCGCTTCCGCCGGTCGCGAGCATCGGATCCACCACCATGACAATGGACTGATCGAGGTTCTTCGGGAATTTAGCGAAATACTCATGCGGTTCAAGGGTCTTTTCATCCCGGAACAGACCGATGAATCCGACCTTGGCAGTCGGAACAAGCCGGCGGATTCCATCCAGCAGCCCGATTCCTGCCCGCAGAATCGGAACGATGACAACTTCCTTGCTCAGGGCATAACCAATGCACGGACTGACCGGTGTCTCAATCTTTACCGGTTCGGTAGGAAGATCCCGGCAGACCTCATAGGCCATGAGCTCGGCAATCTCATCCAGATTCTCCCGGAAATCCTTGGTTCCGGTTTTCTGATCCCGCATCTGTGTGAGTTTATGGGTAATTAACGGGTGTGTCAGTACTTCAAGCATGTCAGCCTCCTGTTGTTCTATTGATTTTCTCCTGACCATCATACGAAAAACAGGCTTTGAATTCAACCGCGGGATAGAATGAGATATACTGAAGGCTGTGAAGATTCTGATCCTTCCCTCACTCTGTACGCCCGAATCCGGATCAGCAGTTCTGACTGCCAGAAACCTCGCTGATCTCTTTCGGATTGAAGGCATTCCTTGCGCTGTCTGCAGTGATCCTGCCTCCAGCTTCCATGGGGTATCCTTTTATTCCGCCCCACGGCCGGTCTACTCGCTTTATGGCGGTACAGGGCGCTCCTATGAAGAATATATGAAAGCCTGCGGGGCACTGAATCACACGTATCTATCCAGCGATTATCAGGCTGTTTCGGAAGCCGTCCGGAAATTCGAACCGGATCTGCTGATTGAGATCAGCCGCCCGGCTGCCCATGCGGTTGCGGCTGAATCGGATATCCCCCTGTTTTCGGTCGTGAGCGTATCGGAATACAGGAATCAGATCTTCGATGCGTCGCTTCTGAACGGCCTGAACGAATTTCTTTCCGAACATCATCTGGAGCAGGTTCTGCGTCTGAATGCCCTTTCCCGCATGAGCAGTCTGCGTCTTGCGTTCGGTCCGGATCTGTTTCAGCCGTTTTCCGCTTCAGAGTCAATCGTGCGTTTCGGGATGCCGTGTATCGAACCGCTTCCCTGCCGGATCGAAAACCGGCTCAGTATTGTATTTGCCGAATCCGAACAGGCTCCTTTTCAGATCAGAAGAATCATCCGGGATGCCTTTCTCGGGGCTCCCTATGAGGTATCTGTTTTTCTCAGGGATTCCCAGATGAAAAGGAAGCAGAATATCCGGCCGGTGAACCGCTTCCGGCTTTCTTCTGTAAACGGCAGCCGCGTCTGTATTCATGATGGTACGGACGCGCTGACGCAGTACGCCATTGCCCTGGGAATTCCGCAGATCATCATCCACGATTCCTCCTATATGAGGCAATGGAACGCCGCGGCTCTTCGTCACAGCGGAGCAGGTCTTGCCATCCCGGAGACGGAACTCACCATGGAACATCTCTACGAAACATACCGCCAGGTCTGCGCGGACGATCTCTTCACGGAAAACGCCCGGCGCCTGAAGAAGGAAGCGGATGCGCTTGGAGATCTCAGCGGTCTCATGAACTGTCTGCCACGGTAAACCGCTTCGAAAATCTGCAGCTGTTCTGCCCGCTGGACGGGCTTTTTTTACAATGACAGAAGAATCACACCTGTCATCAGAAGGATAAAAGCGCACAGTCCCGGTGTCCGCACCACGCTGGAAAAGGGAACGGTATCCGGCGGCAGGTCATTGTTGCGGACTGCCCAGGCAGTAACAGCAGCCCCAAACAGGGCAGCGGTGATCACCAGGGCAATATAGATCAATAAGGCCAGAAAACCCGGTTTGAAAATAACATCCATGAGCTTCAGATCATAGAGCGGAACATCCTGCGGCAAGGAAGCACCCGCAAGGCGCAGAAGTATCGGAAGAAGAATCGAGCCCATGAAATTGACCCCTGCATGCAGGGCGATGGTGTAACGGAGCTTTCCGGTTTTCAGATAGATATATCCAAAAACCAGGCCAAGCAGAAACGCGTAGACTGCCTGTGGAAGATTGCCGTGAAAAAGAGAGAACCCAAGCGCTGATACAATCCAGGCTGTACGCTGACCATATGGCCGAAGACGGTCAATCACGCACCTGCGGAACACAAACTCCTCCATAAACGGAGCCAGCAGCGCGGCAGAAAGCATTCCTGTGGGAATGCTCAGCGGAAGAGTTCCGCCGACTGGCGGAAGGGAAGGAAGAAAGGCGAATACGCTTCTGAAAAACCCATTCAGAAAAAGACCGACCGCATTGCCGGCATACATCAGAAACAGACAGCAGGAAAAAGCACAGACGAGTGAAAAGGCACTGAGACTGCTTTCTTCCTTTCGTTCGGTCCGCATATGCCGGGTGCAGAAAAGAAACACCGGTATTCCAGCCGCACAGACCGGAAGAGTTACCGAAAGACTGTTGATCACTTCATGCTTTGACTGCAGGATCTCCAGCACCGCTGTCATCAGATACTGAAGAGCCGTGACGGAAAGATACATCGCGCACAGTGCCGCCCCGATCTGACTGTAGCAGGACAGCGCCTCTGAAAGAGAGACCTTCCATCCGGGGTCTTTTACAGCTTTGCCGGGACAGGGATCCAGCCACACCCCGGCCAGCGCCGAAAACAGAGTCCCTGCAAGCAGGTTGACCAGCACGGCCAGAAGAATTCCCGCGGCGGGGTGATTGGAAATAAACCCGAAGGCGATGATCATTTCATCCGGAATCATTCCGAAATACAGAAACAGAATCTGAATCACCTGCCGGAATGTCCGGTCAATGGAAGTAGGAATCACGGTTTCGACAAACGTACCGACCGCCGTCGCGAAAAAGTCTACGGAAACCACCAGCGGCAGAAACAGAAGCCCGCGCGGGAAGAAAACGCCGGCCGCCGCAGCCCCTGCCATTAACGGAATTGCCGCATCCAATGCGCTGTTCAAAGTTCCTCCAAGAAGTGAGAAAAACAGCTTCGCCCATGTATTCTCCGGAATCATGACAAAGGAATCCCGGCGCACATCCTCACTCAATGGACTGGTGATGGTTCGGAAAAAGGCCATGACCGCAATCAGAAAAACCGGAGGATATACCGAAGGCCGGTCCATGAACATCCGTACAAACAGGCCGCCCGCGATTCCTGTAAACAGATAGGTGATCATGGTTTTCGTAAAGATACCGAAGCGGGCAAAGCGCAGACGGTTATACATTGTCTTATGGAAAAATACGGACGCTCCCTTTCCATAGCGGAAGCCATCCCTTTCCAGCCCTTCTTCCTTCCTGCGGCCGCGCATGACAAGCAGTCCGGCAGTTTCGCTGTTCACGTTTTCCAGAAACAGAGCCAGTTCTTCACAGCGGATCACCGCTTCTTCGTAATAATCCACCGGCATGATCTGAATCAGAACGGTAAACAGAGCAAGCAATGCAATGGATAAACCCGTAAGCAGAACTGCCTTGCCAGTCTCCTGATGAAGAGAAAAGGCAATGATGCCCTTCAGCCATCCCCAGATCGGGATCCAGCGGGTCCATGGCGCATTGAAGAACCGATGCGCCGAAAGCAGCAGTACCCGTTCTTCACTCACATGATAGGAATAATAGAAAGAGAAAAACAGCAGGGCAAGAAAGCTCATGACAAGAATCCGCAGATTCTTTTTCAGAAACGGATGCCGGGAAGCGATTTCAAAGGTCAGTATTTTCAGCTGGATGGAAAAAGCCAGCGTCATGATCCAGGAAAGAATGAAGGAGGCAGCCGCAAGCGGAGTCAATCCGAACTTTGTCACAAGCGAGGGCATCTGAAAAAACAGATAGAGAGACGCGACTGCCGCGGTTCCCAGCGTGGTAAACAGCCGGAATGACAGTACCTCCTGAGGAGACCGGTCACTCGCAAACAGAATATTGACATCGGCAGGAAGAAACAGCCTGGACACGCTTTTCTCAGCCCCGATGATCTGCATGGTGAGTACGGAAAGAATGACAAGCCCGGCTCCAAGCTCCGCCGCATCCGCCGCTGTAAGGCCGCTGGCATCGAAGAATTCCATGAAATCGGCAGGAAGAACCGAAGACTCCGGATTCTGAGCAGACTGGGCTTCACTGGAAAACCGTGCCGCCCCCAGTCCGATCAGCCCTCCCCCAAGCAAAAGAGAAAGCACAATCAGAAACAGCCAGGTACGGAACAGCTTGCGCAGCTGATTCCAGGTTGTGTGAATGGAATAGTATAACGCCAGCCGCATGATTCAGTTCTCCGTTACGGAAAAGAACAGATCCTCGAGCGATTCGATCTCATCGTCCCGGCTGATATCCGCCCTGACGGTACCGCTTTTCATAATGATCGTCCGATCCCAGAGGGATTCAATGGAATCTATCATATGTGTGGAAATCAGAAGTGTTTTCCCCTGATCTCTGAGCGTCTCAATCGTTTCTCTCAGCTTTCGAATCGCATGCGGGTCAAGACCGATAAACGGCTCGTCCAGAAGAATCAGTGACGGCTCTGTCAGAAGGCCAAGGCAGATATTCAGTTTCTGCTGCATTCCCTTGGAAAGCTCATCTCCGAACTTACGGCGGTGCTCGTAAAGCTCAAACGCCTTCAGCAGTTCCTCACTGCGCTGCCGGTAATCCTTCAGACGGTAGGCTCGGGCAATGAATTCCATGTGCTCCGCGACCGTCAGATTCGGATAAAACGACGGGATCTCCGGAATATAGCCGATTTTGCGGCGGCTTGAAGGAAGTGTGTTTTCCATCCCGTCGATCCGGATCGTTCCTTCATGACGAAGAAATCCGGTGATCGCCTTCATGAGCGTGCTTTTCCCGGCCCCGTTGGGTCCAAGCAGAATCGTCACCGATCCATCCGGAAGAACAAAGTTCAGATCATCGCATGCAGTCACCCGTCCATAGCGTTTTGTGAAATGAGAGATTTCCAGCATTCTTCTTTTCCTTTACCACCATGATACAGGAACAAAAGAAAACACAGAACATTTTCAGTCTGTGTTTCGTCATTTCGTGTGGGTTCACTCAAACGGATGCGCGTCCGTAAGGGCAATCACCTCTCTGCGAATTTCTTCCATACGGGCGGTGTCATTCGGATTTTTCAGAACTTCTGAAATCCATTCACCGACTCTGCGGAAGTCCGCCTCATCAAATCCTTTTGTCGTCATTGCCGCGCTGCCGAGCCGGATCCCGCTCGTTTTGCCGGGCTTTTCCTGATCAAACGGAATCGAATTCTTATTGGCGGTGATGTTTACCGCATCCAGCGCCGCTTCCGCGTCCTTTCCGGTCATTCCTATGGAGCCCTTGACATCCACGAGAATCAGATGATTATCCGTTCCCCCGGTCACAAGCCGGAATCCGTTTTTCTGAAGGGTTTCCGCAAGCGCCGCGCAGTTGCGCACAACCTGAGCCCCGTATTCTCTGAATTCCGGAGTGCTGGCTTCATAAAGGCACTGTGCCTTTGCGGCGACGACATGGCAAAGCGGTCCGCCCTGGATGCCCGGGAAAATCGTCTTGTCCACTGCCTTGGCATATTCTTCCCGGCAGAGAATCATTCCGCCTCTGGGTCCGCGGAGAGTCTTATGTGTGGTTGTGGTGACAAAATCCGCATACGGAACCGGATTCATATGATGGCCTCCCGCAACAAGGCCGGCAATGTGCGCCATATCCACCATCAGCATCGCGCCGCACGCATCCGCGATCGAACGGAATTCCCTGAAATCAATTTCCCGGGAATAGGCACTTGCTCCCGCGACGATCATCTTCGGTTTCAGTTCCATCGCGTTTCTGCGGAGTTCATCATAATCAATCCGTTCGGTTTCAGGATTCACACCATAGGACCAGAAATCAAACAGCTTTCCGGAAAAGCTGACCTTTGCGCCGTGGGTAAGATGACCGCCGGCCGCAAGATCCATTCCGAATACCTTGTCACCGGGATTCAGTACGGAAAAATAGACACCCATATTCGCCTGGGATCCGCTGTGGGGCTGAACGTTCGCGTGATCCGCACCGAACAGTTCGCAGGCCTTCTGGCGGGCGAGTTCTTCAATGACATCCACATTCTCACAGCCGCCGTAATACCGCTTGCCAGGATATCCTTCCGCGTACTTGTTGGTCAGAATGGAACCGCAGAGTTCACGGACTGCCTTTGAAGTGAAATTCTCTGAAGC
Organism: uncultured Erysipelotrichaceae bacterium; assembly: GCA_946537255.1. Taxonomy (GTDB): domain Bacteria; phylum Bacillota_I; class Bacilli_A; order Erysipelotrichales; family Erysipelotrichaceae; genus Bulleidia. Next base: position 35,227 of record CAMNFS010000007.1, on the reverse strand, counting down.
AATCAGTTCAATGTTGTGCCGCTGGCGAAGTGTTTCTTTTTCAATAGCGTCAAGTAATGCCTGTTCAATCATAGTGCTCTCCTCTCTCCCTTTACAGTCCGGCTGATTTCTTCCATCCCCACCGGGCCTTCCCGCAGAATACGGATTTCCTTCTGCGTTAAATCCAATATCGTGCTCGCCTTTCCATACCCCGGAGTTCCCTCCAGTATTCCATCAATTCCCGGACACTGCCGTTCAATCTCTTCCGGTGTCCGGCATTCCGGCATACCGGAATGATTCGCGCTTGTCAGATAAATCGGTCCTCCCAGTGCATCAAGCAGCTCTTTCAGTACACCGTCCGCCATCCTGACCGCTACCGTTTCACCATGAATGCATGTGCATTCCGGATGTTTCCTCAGAACAACCGTAAGCGGCCCGGGCATCAAAGCTCCAATCAGTGTTTCCGCCCGGTCATCGGTTTCAGCAATTTCCCTCAGCTGTCCGATATCCGCGCACATCACCGGAAATGCCTTGGTTTTCGGCCGATCCTTGATTTCATACAGTTTTTCCCTGCTCTCATCATTCACCGCCGCGCACAGTCCAAATACCGTATCTGTTGGAACAGCGATGCATCCATGGTTCAGAAGAACTCGCACCATTTCCGTGAGATCGGAATTCCTGAATCGTCTCATGGCGTCACCTGAACATGGCAAGAACCATGGACAGTATGACCAGGACAATCATCACCAGCATAAAACTGCGTATCCATCTGCTCTTATTGCTCATAACGACGATCATTGTATCAGAAAACCGGATTGATATTTCATGAAATCCAGGAAGAAACCCGCCGCGAGGAAGACGTAACCGCTTACATGCATGATGAGACGCGGGAAAAGAAAAAAACCGGGCACATGAACCCGGTCTGGCAGGAGAGATCAGTCGATCTTGACCAGCTTTCCGAACACCGCATACCGGCCGTTTGTCACATCATAACGGCAGGTTGACATTGTAACGATGCGGTCCTCAGCTGTCACGGTCACATCGCTCTTAAAGGTGCTTTTTGCAATCAGATCATTGATATAGGTCATGAATGACTCATCCGTAGGAAAATCAAACTGAACATAATCCGTGTATCCATCCGCAAGCAGCCCGGAGAACGGCTGAATCAGATATACCCCGGACGGTGTCTGCAGGATGAGTTCCTTATGGGTTTCGTAGTAGTCCTGTTCCCGGTAACCTTCCAGTTCCGCGAACATGGATCCGTTCCGCATATGATGCGCATACATTGCAGTATTCCGGTCACTGAAGTCCTTCGCGTTCCGGTAATCCACGAATATGCATCCGGTATGATTGGTCTCCCTGGTAAACAGATGTTCCAGATAGTATTCGTTGTCCGTTCCCTGAACAACCGGATAGTTGATAACGGTATTTTCAAGACTCAGCCAGCCTGCCACATCCGGATTGATTTCCGCAAGGGCAGTGAAGTTCGCCTTGTCATAGGTATAGGTGGTTCCCGTATCCTCAGCGACCGTTTCCTGTTTTTCCGTGCTTGTTTCAGTAGCCAGCGCGGAATACGTGTTTTCACTTTCCCGATAATCCTTCAGCCCCTTGTACAGCTGAAATCCGGAATATGCCGCAACAGCGATCGAAACTGCCAGAATCACCCGGAACAGCATGACTCCGGCTTTGGAAAGTTTCTTTTTCTTCTTTGCCGGAGCAGACTGCGGGGAATGCGGCTCCGTTTCATTCTCGTCCCGCACCTCCACGACCTTTGTTTCCGCCAGTTCTATTTCATCATGTTCTTCGCTCATAAGTAGTAACTGCCCCCTGACTCTTTATTCTAGCTCTTTTTCCATGCCGCGGTATACGTACAGCATGCGATCCTTGCCATTCATATCTGCGGCGATTTCATATTTCATTTCCGGCAGAATCTCTTCCACAAGACGGCTCATGGCCTCACGCTGATTCCATCCCATCTCGAACGCCATGAAGGCCTTCTCCTTCAGAACCTCACGGCAGTCATGGAATATCATCCGATAGAACTTCAGGCCGTCCTCTCCGCCAAACAGAGCCACATGCGGTTCAAAGTCCACTACCGAGGTTTCCATAACCTCATGTTCCGGAATATAAGGAGGATTGGAAATCAGCACGTCGTACTTCTTTCCTGCTTTTTTCAGTGGTTCCAGCATGTCTCCCGAAAGGAAATGAATGTCCGCTTCATTGACCTCTGCGTTTTTTACAGCCGTTTCAAGAGCGCTTTCAGAAATATCCGTCGCATCCATCACAACCCGCGGCTCCTCCTTGGAAACGGTAATCGCGATCGCTCCGCTGCCGGTTCCGATATCCACACAGCTCACGGGTCCCTTTGGGAAATGGCGGTCGATCCGGGCAAGAATGCCAGCGCACAGTTCCTCCGTCTCCGGACGCGGAATCAGCACACCCGGATTGACAATGAACTTGTATCCGTAGAACCATGAATACCCAAGCACATGGGCCATGGGCTCCTGGTTCAGAATTCTCTTCATTCCTTCCTCAAAGGTCTTCTGAAGATCTTCCGGCATTTCATCCTCATAGTGAAGATACAGACTGTACCGCTCCTGATTCGTCAGTTCCACAAGAAAGGCGAGGACTGTCTCTGCCGGCACATCCGCTGCTTCGCACTTTTTTTCATACAGGCGCACAATATCACAGAATCTCATTCCACCGTCTCCAGTTTCCTCCGCTCTTCATCCTGCTGCAGCGCGTCTACTACATCCTGCAGCCTTCCTTCCATAATCCGATCAAGCTGGGTCACCGTAAACCCGATCCGATGATCGGTCACTCTGTTCTGAGGATAGTTGTAGGTGCGGATCTTTTCCGAACGGTCACCGGTTCCGATCTTTGCCCGGCGCTCCCTGCCTTCCGCTTCCTCCCGCTGCCGGCGGTATTCCTCATATACACGTGAGCGGATCAGCCGCATGGCTGTCTCACGGTTTTCTATCTGACTTCTGCCTTCCTGACAGTTCACCGTAATCCCGGTAGGCACATGTACAATCCGGACCGCGCTGTCTGTCTTGTTAATATGCTGTCCGCCGGCCCCGCTGGCCCGGTGGGTCTCAATGGTCAGATCCTTTGGATCAATCTCAATATCGGTATCCTCAGCGATCGGCTGACAAAGCACGGTCGCAGTACTGGTCTGAATACGGCCCTGGGACTCTGTCCTGGGAACCCGCTGAACCCGGTGTGCTCCGCTTTCGAATTTCAGGGCTTTGTAGACATTCTGCCCGTGAATCTCAAAAATGATCTGAGAGAAACCGCCTGCCTCTGATTCCGAAGCCTCCAGAACATTGATCTTCCAGCCATTTCCCTCCGCGTACTTCACATACATCCGATACAGGTCACCCGCAAAGATATTTCCCTCATCCCCGCCGGCGCCGCCGCGGATTTCCATGATCACATCATGATCATCATCCGGATCCTGCGGGATCAGAAGACGCTGGATTTTTTCAAGCAGGGCTTCTCTTTCCGGCTCACATTCCGCAAGCTCCTCTTCCGCCATCTCCCGCATCTCTCCGTCCTCATCCGTTTTCAGAATTCTCGCTTCCTGAATCCGCTGATCCAGACCGCGGAGCGCTTCCCATGCCTCTTTGGATCCGGCAAGCCGGGCCTGCTGGCGGGAGAGCCTGGCGACTTCATTCGGATTGGAAAACACAGTTTCCGACATCAGCTTCTGGCTGATGGAATCATATTCATCCGACAGTTCCTTCAGCCGCCGGTACATTGCGTCAGTATTCATAGAAAAAATCCTCCTGTCTCCTGTTTCCCGTCAGACCAGAAACCGGCTGACAATGAAACCGCAGAAGGATCTTTTTCTTTCATCTCAGCCCTCTTTCCAGTCCCGGAAATCCTGCTTGTTTGCGTAGCTCCTGTTCAGTTTCCGAAGTGCTTTGGCTTCAATCTGCCGGATTCTTTCCCTGGTTACGCTGCATTCCTTTCCGACTTCTTCAAGGGTTCTCGGTCTGCCGTCATCGAGGCCGAACCGCATACGTATTATTTTCTGCTCCCGTTCGTTCAGCGTCAAGAGGATTCGCTCCACCTCTTCCTTCAGGAACGAATTGTTCGCGTAATCCTCGGGGTTGACGGTTGTCTTATCCTCAATGAAGTCACTCAGAGTGGAGTTCTCCTCCTCCCCGGCCGGCGTCTCGAGAGAAACCGGCTCCATGGCAATCTTCAGGATTTCCTCCACTCTCTCCGGAGTCATCCCTTCCATCCTGTCCGCGATTTCCTTATAGGTCGGATCACGGCCCAGGTCCTGAATCAGCTGTTTTTCCACCCGGCGCACCTTCATGATCTGTTCACCCATATGCACCGGAAGGCGGATATCTCTTGACTGATCCGCAATTGCCCGGATCATGGACTGGCGGATCCACCAGGTCGCGTAGGTACTGAACCGGAATCCCTTGGTGTAGTCAAACTTATCCACCGCCCGCATCAGTCCCATGTTTCCTTCCTGGATCAGATCCTGAAAGGACAGTCCGCGTTTGATATACTTCTTGGCAATCGATACCACCAGACGGAGATTTGAATTGATCAGGGTCTGTCTTGCCTCGGCATCCCCTTCCATTGTGCGTTTTGCGATCTCCCGCTCCTGTTCGTAATCAAGCAGGGGAATCTTTCCGATTTCCTGAAGATAGAGCCGCACACTGTCACTGACCGGAATTCTGCGGCCGGATTCAAGATACGGTTCCGCGGCAGTGTCTTCCGAAACATCCTCTTCCTGAGGTTCCAGGGATTCCTCGGATTCCTCCTCATCCCCATCTTCCTCATCTTCATCATCATCAAACAGATCATCTGTTCCAAACAGAATATCCTGTTCCGTACACCAGTCAAAAAGCGCATCCAGTTCATCTTCGGAAAGATGCAATTTCTGGGCGCGTTCCTGCAGAAGCTCCTGACTGATCTCTTCACCGGCGCGGTTTTTGCGGAGGACTTCCTGTTTCAGTTCCTCAAGCCCGGCGGCAGATGAATGAGCCAAACCTTTGTTTTCTGTCATTCAGGTCTTTCCCTTTCCCTGAGAGTTACTGGTTCAATTCTACCATAAATCATTTCCGGTTCGAACAGTCTGTCCGCCATGAAACATTCCTGCGGAAAAAAAAGACGCCGTGTTTCCACAGCATCCGTGCATCGCACCTTACTTTAATCCGTACTTCTTGTTGAACTTTTCAACACGGCCCTGAGCCTGAGCGAATCTCTGACGTCCGGTATAGAACGGATGACAGTTCGAGCAGGTATCGACCTTGATTTCCTTGAGTGTGGATCCGGTCATGAACTCGCTGCCGCAGCTGGTGCAGACGACCTTGCACTCATAGTACTTCGGATGAATGTCCTTCTTCATAGTCTCTCTCCCTTCATGCCTTGAGCCTCATGCGTGCTCAAAGAAAGTGCTTAACAACTATAACATGCCCTTTTTTTTCAGGCAAGTGCGGATTTTTACTCAGTCAACGGTATCCCGCCAGATCACACCGCCCATTGCCTCCAGCTTGCCGTCAATATTGTCATATCCCCGGTCAATGTGATAGACATCGTGTATTTCCGTCACACCCTCCGCAAGCAGACCCGCAATCACAAGCGCGGCGCCGCAGCGAAGATCCGTCGCGGTCACTTTGTCCCCGTACAGTGCCGAAGGTCCTTTGATCAGACTCTTGCCCATGGAGATTTCAATATCAGCCCCCATGCGCTGCAGTTCGTGGCAGTGCTTGAAGCGCTCCGGATATACCGTATCGAGAACCTCGCTGATACCGGCCGCCTGGGTGAGATACGTTGTCATCGGCTGCTGAAGATCTGTCGCAAAGCCGGGATACGGCTTGGTTGTGATATTCACCCCGTGAATCCCTTCACTTTTTGTGACCAGAATGCTGTCAATCCCGATTTCGAGATTCGCGCCGGTTTCCTGAAGCTTGGAAGTCAGGGCTTCAATATGCTTCGGAATGACATTTTTTATAAGCAGGGAATCCGCACAGGCAGCGCCCATGATCACATAGGTACCGGCCTCGATCCGATCCGGTATGATTTCATGGAAACATCCCTGAAGCTCACTGACCCCTTCAATCGTTATCACATTGGTGCCGGCTCCGCGGATGTTGGCTCCCATCTTGTTCAGAAGGGTTGCCACATCAATGATTTCCGGTTCCTTGGCGGCGTTTTCAATAACCGTACGCCCTTTTGCGTAGACCGCTGCCATCATGATATTCACCGTAGCCCCGACGGAAGGAATATCCAGGAAGATCTTCGCGCCCTTCAGGTGATCTGCCTGAATCGTATAACATCCCTTCTCATATTCCACAGAAGCTCCGAGCGCTTCAAATCCTTTGATATGGAGGGTGATCGGTCTTGGCCCAAGATAACATCCGCCCGGCATCCGGATTCTGACATAGCCGTATTTTCCAAGCAGAGCTCCCATGAAGTAATAGGAGGCTCTGAGCTTGGTGACAACATCCGCCGTCAGATCGGTATTCTTCATGGAGGTGGGGTCAATGATCAGATGATCCTCTTTTTCTGTCACTTCCACATTCAGGATTCTGAGAATCGCACACAGAGAATCCACATCCGCAATCCCGGGTACCCCGCTGATGGTGACCGGTCCGTTCGCAAGCACTGCCGCCGGAATCAGCGCCACAGTCGCGTTCTTGGATCCGGAGACTTTTACCTCTCCCTGCAGGCGGTGACCGCCTTCAATTTTTATAACTTTTTCCATCGGATGGTATCCTCCCCTGGCAGGCTATTCTGCACATTTCCCCCGCGTTTTCAACCAGACAGTGTGCTGCACTCTGATTCTGATTGAAACGGGTATCTCTTCTTCCTATCACTTTCATGCCCGCTCTTCTGCCTGCTTCGATGCCGATCCGGCTGTCCTCATAAACCACACAGTTTTCGGGCAGGGTGTTCAGCTGTCTGGCCGCGAGCAGATAGATATCCGGCTCCGGCTTGGGGTGATCAATTTCTTCTCCGGAAATAACGACATCGAAATAGTTTTCAATCCCCATATCTCTGAGGCTGTCAAGAATCACGCGTTTCGAACTGCTGGAGCAGCAGGCCATACGGAAGCCGTTTTCCTTCAGTGTACGCAGCGTTTCCGGAATATCATCAAACATGATCGCCCGGTAATCAATCGGGTGAGACTGATTGTATTCCTTCCATGCCATTTCGATCTCATGCCGGCTGCAGTTTCCGTCAAGAAGATCATACAGAATCTGCCATGTTCCGTCCGCCGTGCACCCGATCGTATCATACAGTGCTTCCGAAGGTCCGGTATAGCCAAGATTCCGCATCACCTGTTCTGTCACCCGGGCATACTGCAGTTCACTGTCATAAAGGATCCCGTCCATGTCGAATAATACCGCTTTTTCCATAGCCTTTTCCGGGCTCTATTCTACCATACCGCAGGAAATGCACCATCCAAGTTATGCAATGCGGGTGAAGGGACCATTTTTGAGGAATGAGAAAAACATGGAGTCAAAGCTCAGATGCGATGACTAGTAAATCAGAGGCAGAAGCCGGTACTTCACCTTCTTTTCATACTCCCGGTAGCCATCCAGTTTTTCTTCAAGCACCTTTTCCTCATTGCGGATCCGAAGAATAATCAACGGGATATAACAAAGCATGATCACAAAGGAAGGAAGTGACCCTAGAATCAGCGGCATGGAAAGAAAGAGAAGAACCGTGGCGAAATACATCGGGTGGCGGACCACTCCATAAAGCCCGGTATCCACGACCTTCTGCCCCTGCTGTACTTCCACAACCCGCGAGAGATAGCTGTTCTCCCTCAGTACTTCCGCAAACAGTGCATAGCCGATCAGAAAAACTACGCAGGCTGCCGCTGTCACGGACGGCGGAAGACTGATCCATCCGAACCGGTAATTCAGGCCGGCAAGCAGGAAGGACAGAATAAACATCACACCGGAAGCGGCGATGACCCCCTGCTGCTCTTTCTCTGTTTCCTTCGCCCTGAGACGGCTTCTGAGAAGATCCGGAGCCTTGAAATACATGAACAGTCCGGCCGCTGCCATGGGGATAAAAAGCAGCCCCATCAGCAGCCATCCATTGAACCAGCGGATATCACCGGCAGGAATAAACAGAAGCGCCATCATCAGAAAAATGCCCGAAGTGATTTTGATCAGCGCTTCCGCAAGCAGGTTCTCTTTCATTCCTATCTTCCCTCCAATCCGGACATGTGTTCTGCAGACACAAAAAGGAAGCAGCTCAGTGCTTCCTTTCATGTATCAGAGATTATGCCTTGTTGTCAGAACCGAATGCCTTGATCAGTTCAACAGTCTTGGCGATAATTGCGTCTGCGCCCGGTTTCAGAAGCTTACGAGGATCATATCCCTTGCCTTCGAGATCCTTGCCGGCCTCGATGTACTTGCGGGTCGCGTCCGCGAATACAAGCTGGAGTTCCGTGTTGACGTTGATCTTGGAGACGCCCATGGAGATTGCCTTGGAGGTCTGATCAAACGGAATACCGGAGCCGCCATGGAGAACGAGCGGTTTGCCGTCAACTGCCTTGTTGATTTCATCAAGACGTTCGAAGTTCAGACCAGCCCAGTTTGCCGGATACTTGCCATGGATGTTTCCGATACCTGCCGCGAGGAAATCCACGCCAAGAGCAGCGACTGCAGCACACTCCTTCGGATCAGCCAGTTCGCCATTGGAAGTGACGCCGTCTTCTGTTCCGCCGATTCCGCCGACTTCGCACTCAACCGAAACGCCCTTGGAATGAGCCAGTTCGATGATTTCCTTGGACTTCGCCATATTCTCTTCGAAATCAAAGTGGGAGCCGTCAAACATAACGGATGTGAAACCGGCTTCGATGCATGCCTTTGCGCCTTCATAGGTGCCATGGTCGAGATGCAGAGCTACCGGAACCGTAATGCCCAGGGAGTCATGGAGATCCTTGACAAGATCAACGACCATCTTGTATCCGCCCATGTACTTTGAGGCACCTTCGGAAGCCTGAATCATGACCGGAGCCTTTGCCTGCTCAGCCGCCGTAAGAATGCACTTTGTCCATTCCAGATTATTTGTGTTGAAAGCACCGATCGCATAATGACCCTCATGGGCCTTCTGAATCATTTCTGTTGCAGAAACCATTACCATATTGCAATTATCCTCCTTATTCTGCTAATGTTTGGCGGTTTCATTCTATCCCTTTTTCAGCATGTTGAAAAGAGAAAGGAACCGTTAGTTTTTGAGAAATTGAGAAGAACTCCCGGTCCATCCTTCTCTTACAGGATTCGCCATTCCATAAAAAAGGAGCTGTATGCTGTTTCAGCTCCGTTTTCTGATCAATAGGAATCTTCACCCTTTGGAAGATCCAGCGAATCCCGTTCATCACTGTCTTCCATATCATCTTCATCATCCAGAACAATTGCGTCCGCGGAAACTTCACTGTAGCTTCTGCGGCTTCTGAGATCCCATTTGTTGCCGGAAAGCGATGCAAATCTGCGGTCATCCATCAGCTCCGCATAGAACTGCCGCTTCTTGCGGCTGAGTTTTTCCTCGGGTATCTTCATCGCCTTGGATACTTCCTGCCAGAGTTTGGAAAACTCAATTTCTTTTTTGCGCTTGATCATGCAGTTGTACGCGGTATCAGTCATTGTTACCTTCGTACTCATAACGTAAAACCCTCCCTGATGAATCAATAATCTTCCGCGGGTGCCCCTCTTGCCCCCCGCTTGTTACACTACTAAGTTTTAACAGATTTCTTTTGCCTGTCAATACTGCATGCACACCGGAATGCACTGGCATTCCTGCATGGCAGATCATGACGGTTTTACTCCTGTTTCAGTTTCATACCGGCACCGTAATCGAAAGTGTCCGATGACCGTTTCCCTCTGACGCAGCTGGTATTCTGCGCAGAAGCTGCCAGGGGTTCTGCGGTATTCGAGAAGCTCCGTTTCAAACCGCATTTCACCAAACGCGGACAGCGCCTCAGCGGTACCTGTTCTTTCCGTACACAGTTCGGTTCTGCTCTTTGTTTCCCCCTCGTGAATCAAAGTCAGTCCGGTTTCCGAAAATACGATCCGCCCTTTTCCCTGAAACGGTTCTGCCTCCTGAAACAGGATACAGTCATTCCGAAGAATCGCCCTGCCATCCGCAAGCACCTGGGTCACGTTCTGCAGAAGATCTGTCTGAACAATACGCAGCCGGATAATCATAACAGATTCCTGATCTCCTTGGGATAGTAAATTCTCTCATCCCGGAGAGTTTTTCCCTGAACCAGACAGGAAACGATACTGGATGCCTCGGAAAGTTCAAGTATCCTGCCGCCGTGAAGCCGGATCCAGATTGCGTTGTTGGAATCTCCGTGATACGGAACATATACCTTCTGCATCACATCATCCTTAGCCTGATAGTACCGCGGATCAAAGCCTGCCTTCTCAAGACACGCACGGACATGCCTGATATTATCCGCAGTCGCAGCGATGTAATCAAACACACCCCGGTTCAGCAGCCGTGCCGAAAGGTCTGCCGCAATCGGATCATCCCCATGACTGAGCCGTTCAAAGGCATAGCTGCAGGCATACTCATCCAGCGCGAAATACTGATCGAGAGTAAGCGTTTCCTGCTTCATCAGAGGTTCAAACTCCGGAATGGACTCCGGAAGCCTTCCCTCCTGTGCGAGATCCCTCAGCCGTCGGAACAGGCATCTCAGCAGAGCTTCATAGCTTCTCGCACCCGGATGATAATAAATCTGCCAGTAGCTGTGATATCTTGCCATGACATAATTTTCCACGGCATAGATACCGCTTTCCTTGATCACAACCCTTCCGTTTTCCACCCGCATCGTCCGGAAAATCCGCTCCATGTCGAATTCACCGTATTTCGTACCGGTAAAATACGCGTCCCGCAGCAGATAATCCATCCTGTCAGCGTCCAGCTGTCCGCTGATCAGCTGACTCAGAAGCGGATTTGCGCTCTGATGGCGGATGACATCCGCGGTCTGTTTCGCAAGTCCTTCCGCTGCCGCTTCCAGAATTCCGCGGATTTCCGGATCCTCTTCTATGATCCGGCATGTATAGGTCTCATGTGATTCCTGAAGAATCGCTTCGAACGCGTGGGAAAACGGGGCATGCCCCAGATCATGAAGCAGAGCGGCTGCCATTACCGTGATTTTTTCCCGTTCGGAAAGCGCCTCACAGATATCCGGTATTTCCGTAATCATTCTTCGGACAATCTCATAGACCCCGACAGAATGCGAAAACCGGGTATGATCCGCTCCGGGATAAACAGAAAACGCGCCGCCCAGCTGCCGGATCCGCCGCATCCTCTGAACCCACCGGGAATTCAGAAGATTCCAGATCACCTCGTATTCAATGTGAATATAGCGGTGTACCGGATCCCGCAGGACCTTGACCTCATCAGTTTTCTCAAACGCCTTCATCCGCCTTCTCCAGAAGTACGACCGCCTGAGCCATTACGCCTTCTCCCCGTCCGACAAAACCAAGTCCCTCACCCCGGGTTGCCTTCACACTGATCCGATCCAGATCCGTTTCCAGCATTTCCGCGAAGTTTTTCCGCATGTTCATGATATGCGGAGCCATTTTCGGTTTTTCAATCAGAACCAGACAGTCCGCATTGCCGATGCGGTATCCCCTCTCCTTCATCATCCGGCCGCATTCCTTCAGAATCAGAAGGGAGTTGACACCTTCCCATTTCGGATCCGTGTCCGGAAACCAGCGGCCAAGATCTCCGAGCGCCAGCGCGCCGAGAATCGCTTCCGCAAGTGCGTGTGTCAGCGCGTCCGCGTCGCTGTGACCGACCAGCCCTTTCTCATACGGAATCTCAACTCCGCCAAGCACAAGTCTTCTTCCCTCTGCCATCCGATGAATGTCTGTTGACTGTCCGATTCTCATATTGATTCCTCCCTGATCTGCGTTAGAGTCAGTCTACGATTATCTAGAATAGGACATATTCCGCGAAAAAACAAAATAATTTGGAAACGTTTACGACTTTCATATAAAATGATGTTGTTATGAAACGGACAATGCCGCTGCCAGCGTATATCAAAAATGCCATCCGCATGCTGAATGAAGCAGGTTATGAAGCTTATGTTGTAGGCGGAGCCGTTCGCTCATGGCTTCTTGGAACAGAGATTCATGACTATGATCTGACGACTTCCGCCACCCCGGAGGAAATGAAGCAGGTTTTCAATGAATTCAAAATCATAGAAACCGGAATCAGACACGGAACCGTTACCATCATATTCCGCAGGAAACCGGTGGAAATCACCACATACCGCACGGAAACCGGATACTCCGATCACCGTCATCCGGATCAGGTCAGCTTCACCCGTTCCCTGAAGGAGGATACCGCCCGGCGTGATTTCACCATCAACGCCCTGTGCTATCATCCCAAGCAGGGTATCATCGATTACTTCGGGGGTGTACAGGATCTGCAGAATTTTCTCATCCGCACCGTCGGAAATCCGTCCGACCGGTTCCAGGAAGATGCCCTTCGCATCTGCCGGGCTGTCCGCTTCGCCTCTCAGCTTGGCTTCCGCGTGGAAGAAGAAACGGAGAAATCCCTGCTGCAGCTGACGCCGACGATCAGTCTCGTCAGTCAGGAGCGGATTACCGCTGAACTGATCAAGACCGTCAGCGCGCCGTATTTCAAAGTCGTGCTCAAGGAATTCCGTCCTGTTTTTGAACAGATCATCCCGGAACTTCAGGAATATCAGGAACCGCAGTGGAGCGGAATCTATATGAATCTGTCCCTCTGTCCGTCTTCTGATTCCTCCCTGCGCATGGCAATTCTTCTCGATCCGCTGAATGACAGTGAACGCAGCGATGAAATTCTTCGCCGGCTGAAGTTTTCCAACAGCGACCGGGAAGCAGTCCTCAGCTTTCTGAAAAACCGGAACATTCCGCTTTCTGACCGGATTGATATCCGGAAGGCAATGAACCGCGTTTCGGTTCCGTTCCTGCTTTATCTGGACTTCCGCTGCGCAAGAGACTCCCGTCTCAGCAAGACGGAACTTCTCAGGCATTATCAGGCAGTCATCCGCGATGACGACTGCTATACCCTCAAGCAGCTCGATGTCTCCGGCAAGGATCTTCAGAATCTCGGTCTGAAAGGATCCGCCATTTCCGTAGGCATGCATACCCTGCTGAATGCTGTCATGGAGAACAAAGTTTCCAATCAGCGGGATGCGCTGATCAGTTATCTCCGCAGTCTCAGCAGCTGAGTTCCCGAAAAAAATCACTCCCAGGGAGAAGGAGAGTTTCAAAAGATATGGGAAGAGTAAAGGATCTGAACCGCCTCGTCAATCAAAAACTGATGGTCATGGAAGACCGTAAGGAACGCGACAGCGCTCTGATTCATCTTCATGGCGTTTCCCTCGCCGCGGCAATGATCGCGGAAAAAAGAGGACTGAACAGCGAGCTTGCATGCATGGCAGGCGTCCTGCATGATCTCGGGGCATATCTCTACGGTACCTATGATGACCACGCCCACCGCGGCGCAAAGGTCGCAGAGGATCTGCTCCAGGAGCTGAACGCGACCAGTGATGAAGAAAACAAAATCATCTGCTCCATGATTTATCACCATGATGACAAGGCAGCCGTGGACAGCGATATGGACGAAGTGCTGAAAGACGCAGATGTCTTCCACCACTGCTTCCAGGATCTCTCCAAGCCGGTAAAAACCAAGGAAGCGAAACGCTTCAATGCCCTGATCAGAGAATTCGGTCTTACCACTGACATGGTGGATGAAAAGCCCATCTGAACTGCTTGAAACGGCGGAATCCGCCGTTTTATTTCTGTCGTCTGATCCTTGAAACTCAGATCACTGTACTTCGATCACTTCGCCTGTACCGATCTCCCGCACCGGCAGTTCCTGCATCAACCGGCATTTCGCACGCAGTGAAACACAGTGACACGGATACAGAGTTCCGCATGTATGGTCCTTCAGAAAGCGGACCGTCTCTTCCAGGGGATCCGATTCCTGAAGCAGATGAAATCCCCCGATGATGCCGGAAGCTTTCACGCGCCTGTCATACAGAGAAACAGCCGCAAGCAGAATATTGCAGATGCCGCTGTGGGAACAGCCGGTAATGACAAACGGACCTTCCTCGCTCAGATATGCCAGAGCAGAATCATCCATGACATAATCAGGTATTCTGTTTCCCCTGCCGATGATTTCTCCTGTCGGAAAGCGGGATTCAAATGCAGTCTGCCGCGGGATTTCGCCAAGATAATACAGGTTTTCCGAGAGTTTCACCGGGTCTCTTGTCTCGGTTATGATCAGCCCTTTTTCCTCGCAGAATGCACGGCTGATGGGACAGCCGACATCGAGCCCGTCATAAATCCGTTTCTGAAAGATGTCCGGATGAGCGATCAGTCTCGTACCGGAAAGATCAAACCGGTTCAGAAGATGAAAGAGACCTCCGGTGTGATCATTATGACCATGGGAGATGACGATCGCGCTCAGATGGCTGAGATCAATGCCAAGCGTCATGGCATTCTGAATGAATACATCGGAATACCCGGTGTCAAACAGAATACGGTCTCTTCCGTTTTCAATATAGATGCTCAGAGCCGGCTCACCCAGCAGATATCGGTCAATGACCGTATGATTGTCACACAGCACTGTCAGTTTCATCTTGCAGCCTCTCTGTCACAGACGGATGGATGTCATCCGCACCATATCTCTTTCGATTTCCGCTATGCTGTGGGCGCCGCACATCCGCATGGTGTCTTCCAGCTCCGCCCGGATTTTTTCCAGATAGCAGACAATGCCTTCTTTTCCGCCTCCATACCAGGAAATCAGAACCGGCCGGCAGATCAGGCACGCGTCCGCGCCAAGGGCAATTGCCTTGAATACATCCAGTCCGGAACGGATTCCGCCGTCCACCAATACCTTCACTCTTCCCTGAACCGCATCCGCAATTTCCGGAAGAACCTCCGCGGTAGCCGGTGTGTCAGATAATACCCGGCCGCCGTGGTTGGATACGATGATCGCGTCCGCGCCGGCGTCAATCGCCTTGAGAGCGCCCTTTACGGTCATGATTCCCTTGATCATAAACGGCAGTCCGGCATGTTCCTTCAGCCTGCGAAGATCGGATACGGAACGAAATCCGCCCTGCCCGCTCATCAGCGTACGGTAATGAGGAAGTCCGGCACTGTCAATCACTGCTCCGATGGCCGCAGGTTTTTCATGTCCCTGATACAGATCCATCAGTTCAAACAGTTCTTCTTCCGGATCCGGATTGTAAACCGGAATGCCCGTATTGCCAAACCGTTCGGAACCTTCGATTGCCCGATGCCATACCCGCCGTTCCATCCCGGCTCCGTACGCATGCAGGATTCCTGTTTCATAACATGCCGCCATGCAGTCATCATTGAAGTCGCAGACATCATCCTCCGGATTGAACTGAAGCCGGATGGATCCGATCGGAGCCGTCAGAAGAGGAAAGGAAAGCTTCCGTCCAAACAGTTCAGCAGAAAGATCCGGATTTCCTCCATCCGTAATCGTATCCATGTTGATCCGCAGATTCTGCCAGCCCATATAGTTGACATATGCCCCGTTGCCCGGGCCTTTTGACCCCGGTCCCGGTGTCACATTGCCGCACGCCCGGCCATCGCATACCGGACAGACATGACACTTCGGTCCTATTCTTTTCCGGGCGTTTTCCATTACCTCCGCAAGGTTCATACCATTTCCTCCAGGAAAGACAGTTTCCCATGAATCATCGTATCAGATCCTTCTCCTTTTCAAAGAACCGGAAGAACAGCATTTCTTCTATTTAAAAAGCAGCCGAAGCTGCTTTTCCAGAAATCAGAGTTTGTGAAACTGTTCCACATCCAGAACAAAGATCGTCGCACCGCCCACCTGAACTTCGACGGGAAAGGATGCATATCTTCCGATATCATAGCTCGCCGTTGAGGGAACGATTTCCGTGCGCCGCTTGGACTCACTGCCGATCAGTTCAATGCAATGGTCAACCTTGTCATCATCCGTACCGACAATCATCGTTGTATTGCCGGCTCTGAGGAATCCTCCTGTGGTCGCAAGACGGGTCACAGAGTAGTTTTCCGCAGTCAGCGCAGCACTGACTGCTGATGCGTCATCATTAGAAACAATCGCAAGAATCAGCTTCATGAAATGATACCTCCAGACTTTGTTACATCTGAATTCATCTTAACATTTTTCAATCAGACATTGAAGCGGAAGAAGACAATATCCCCGTCTTTCATAAGATACTCCTTGCCTTCCATCCGGATCTTTCCATGTTCCCTGAGCGCCGCCTCTGTCTTGTATTCCATGATGTCATCATAGCTGTAGACTTCCGCCTTGATGAATCCCTTTTCAAAGTCGGTATGGATTATTCCGGCACACTGAGGTGCTTTCATGCCTTCACGGAATGTCCAGGCTCTGTTCTCCGGTTCACCGACTGTAAAGAACGTGCGTAATCCAAGCAGATGATAGGCAGCCTGAATGATCTGATCAAGACCGGCTGTCTGAATGCCGAGTTCCTGAAGGAAGGCTTCCTTCTCCTCTTTTTCCATGCCGGAGAGTTCTTCCTCCATTTTTGCGGAAATCGCAATGCACTCACTGCCTTCTGACTCCGCAAACTGCTTGACACTCTGAAAATACGCATTGTCCGAAGGATCACTGACCTCATCCTCACTCATGTTTGCTACATAGATCACAGGCTTTGCGGTCAGAAGAGAAAAATTCTTCATGATGGCCTTTTCCCCTTCTGAAAGTTCCAGAAGACGGACCGGCTTTCCTTCCAGAAGATACTCGCGGAACCGACAGAGCGCGCTGTATTCCTCCGCGGCCCCTTTTTCCTTGGTCTGCGCCCGCCGCTCTACCTTTGAGATCCGGTTTTCCACGGTATCCAGATCCGCCAGACAGAGTTCCAGATTGATTTCCTCAATATCACGGACCGGATCCACAGACCCTTCCACATGCTCAATATTGGCGTCATCGAAACAGCGTACGACATGTACAATCGCATCCGTATTGCGGATATTCGCGAGAAACTGATTTCCGAGTCCTTCCCCCTTGGAAGCCCCCTTGACAAGACCCGCGATATCCGTGAATTCAAAGGTTGTATAGATTACCTTTTTCGGATGAAACAGTTCTGTCAGATGTTCCATTCTCTCATCCGGCACTTCAACCACTCCGACATTGGGCTGAATTGTTGCGAATGGATAGTTTTCCGCCAGCACACTGCTGTTGGTAATTGCATTGAACAGAGTCGACTTTCCGACATTCGGCAGGCCGACAATTCCAGCTGTAAGTGACATTGATAGTTCCTCCGTTATTCTGTCGCAGGGCAAGCCGGTGCTTTTTCAATCACACGCTTGAGCTTCCGTTCGAATTCATGACGCGGAAACATGACCACCGTTCCGCAGCCCTGACATTTGATCTTGATATCCGCTCCCATACGGATCACTTTCCAGTATTTTGATTTCCGGCACGGGTGTTCCTTTTTCATTTCAACAATATCGTTCAGATCATAATCCGGTATTGTCATGCTTCACCTCAAATGCTCTGAGCGTATTATCCAGCAGCATCGTGATCGTCATGGGTCCTACTCCTTTCGGAACCGGAGTAATATAACCCGCCTTATCCTTCACACTGTCAAAATCCACATCTCCGACAAGTCTGCCATCCTCCGTACGGTTGATTCCGACATCGATGACATAAGCTCCGGGTTTGACATATTCCGCTGTAAAAAACTCGGGTCTGCCTATTGCCGCAATCAGAATATCCGCCCGCGCACAGATTTCCGCAAGATTCCTGGTCCGGGAATGACAGATCGTCACAGTCGCGTTGGCATCCTGCAGAAGCCTGGCAACCGGATTGCCGACCAGCTGAGATCTTCCTACAACCACAGCGTTCAGCCCTTCCGGATGACAGTTCATCCGCTTCAGAATCTCCATGATTCCAAGCGGTGTACACGGCCTGAAGCCGTCCTCTCCCATGTACAGCTTTCCGACATTGACCGGATGGAGACCATCCACATCCTTATCCGGACTGATTGTCTGAATAATTTCATTCTGATCCAGATGCGAGGGAAGCGGGAACTGCACAAGAATGCCGTCTACTGTATCATCCCTGTTCAGCTCTTCCACCGTTTTCCTGAGCTCTTCCATGTCTGTCTCAGCCGGAAGACCGATATGACGGCTGGTCATACCGATGGCGGCACAGGCCTTTTCCTTGCCCCGCACATAGGAAACCGATGCCGGATTGTCTCCTACCAGTACAACCGCAAGACACGGTGCCCGCAGCCCGGATTCCCGGATTTTTTCAATCTTTTTCTTCATCGCCGCCTTCAGTTCTTCTGAAAGCTCACTTCCATAAACAATTTCTGCCATATCATTAAATCTCCTTTGAATCCAGAATAATCGTCACAGGGCCGTCATTGACGAGAGAAACCTTCATATCCGCCCCGAAAATACCCTCATCAACCGGAATGCCGTATCCGCGAAGCGTTTCATTGAACAGAAGATACATTTTTTCAGCGTGCGCAGGCTTTCCGGCTTTGGTAAACGAAGGCCGGTTTCCCTTGTGACAGTCTGCATACAGGGTAAACTGTGAGATGGAAAGAACAGACCCTCCGACATCAAGAATCGAACGGTTCATTTTTCCGGCTTCATCACTGAAAATCCGGAGCCGGCTGATCTTGCCGGCCATCGCGTCAACCGTGTTTTCATCATCCTCATCATTGATTCCGACCAGAATCAGATATCCGGGTCCGCAGGATCCATGCACTCTTCCATCGATCTCCACAGAAGCCTCAAGCACTCTCTGTATCACTGTTTTCATAACAAGCAACAGTATACACCATACCCATGAACTGTCTGAAAGGAAAAAGCGACAGGACAGAGAATCCGCCTGAACGGGATGAAAACAGAGGGTCAGACTATTTCACATAATCTTCAGTTTTCTCTTCTTGAATTTCATCTTCTGTCTTGCAATGATTAATTCACAGGTCAGACAATATGGGAGATAAAAAGGAAATACCGCTCGCGCTGCTGAATATTCTCATCCGGCATACCGATGAGAATCACATTCTTACCACGAGCCAGATTATAGAAAAAATGGCGCAGATCCATGATGTTACTCTGGAACGGCGCACTTTATACGCAAACATCGAACTATTGAAAAAATACGGATATCAGATCAGTGACTGGCA
This sequence comes from uncultured Erysipelotrichaceae bacterium, assembly GCA_946537255.1. Taxonomy (GTDB): domain Bacteria; phylum Bacillota_I; class Bacilli_A; order Erysipelotrichales; family Erysipelotrichaceae; genus Bulleidia. The sequence continues at coordinate 16,062 of CAMNFS010000007.1, read as the reverse complement.
TGACAACGGGGCCGGATACTATCTCTCCAGACACCAGTTCAGCAGGTCGGAAGTTGTTCTTCTCTGCAATGCCGTACATGCATCGCATTTCATTTCATCTTCGGAAAGCAATACAATCATCCGCAAACTGCTGGAAACACAGAGCGTTTATGACCAGCATTCTTTCCGGGACAGCGTCTATATGCCGAATCCCAAAAAGACAGACAATCGCACGCTTCTGAGAAATATGGATATTCTTTCTGCGGCAATCGAGGAAAGACATGCGGTTCAGTTTACCTATCTGCATTATAACAACCGGAAAAAGCTGGAGCCCCGGCGGGAAAAACCATACACCGTCGAACCGAGGTTTTTCGTGTTCATGGACACACGCGCATACGTAGTCGTCACCAGCGATCATCATGAAGGATACGGGCACTACCGGATTGACCGGATGAAAAACGTGCAGATAACGGATACCTCATTTGCCCCGCTGCGTTCTCCGATGGATGCGTATCAGTATGCTTCCGGTAAATTCTATATGTATACCGGAGAAACAGTCTCCGCTTCCTTCCGCTGCAGGCGAAGTGTTCTTGACCATATGATTGACCTGTTTGGAACAGATCTGATTATCATTCCTGTGGATGAAGAGCATTTCGATATGCATGTGCGCGGAAGCGCGGACGGTCTTCTGCTTCTGGCACAGCAGTTTCTGGATTCTGTCACGGTTCTGGAACCGGAAGAACTCCGGGAAAAGGTCCGGGAACGGATCCGGAACTCCTTAAAGGAATACGAATGATCAGCCTCCGGCTGATTTTTTGCGAAAGGACGTTATGAGAAAACTTTCAGATGTTCTGAAACAGCAGTATGGAAAAAGAATCCGAAGGCTTTGTCTCAGCAGCGGATGTACCTGTCCCAACCGGGATGGCACCTGCGGAAATGGCGGATGTACCTTCTGCTCAGAGGGAGGATCCGGAGAATTCGCCTCCCCGGCAGTCGATGTCGACACGCAGATCCGTCTTGCCAAACAGCTTCTGAAAATACCCGAGGATAGCAAGGGGTTTATTGCCTACTATCAGTCGTTCACCAATACCTATGGAGATATCGACAGACTCTCTGCCCTGTATCAGGAAACAATCCGCAGAGACGATATCCTGATTCTTGATCTTGCGACACGCCCGGACTGCCTGGGTGAAGACGTCATGAACATGATCCGGAAGCTGAACCGCATCAAACCGGTATGGATTGAGCTCGGTCTGCAGACAGTTCATGAACGTACTGCGAGACGAATCAACCGCGGCTATCCGCTTCCGGTATTTGAAGAATCCTTCCGAAAGCTGAAAGAAGCCGGACTTCCTGTCATCGTCCATATGATCTTCGGCCTTCCCGGGGAAAGCAGAACCGACATGCTGGAAAGCATCCGCTGGCTGGCCGAACGGAAACCGGACGGAGTAAAAATCACCATGCTTCAGATTCTGAAGGGAACTTCTCTCGCCGAAGAATATGCATCCCATCCTTTTCCGCTTCTTTCCATGGAAGAATACGCTGACCTTGTCGCAGAGGCATTTGCCATTCTGCCGAAGGACACCGTGATTCACCGCATGACCGGAGATCCGCCCCGCAGTCTGCTGATCGCCCCGGAATGGACGCTTCATAAAAAACGGGTCATGAACGCAATCACTCACCGGATCAGCTCCTCCCACTAGATACTGCTGTCTTTCAGCTGTCCGGGTACTCGGACAGAGATATTCATTGTCACAGGTTCTTTTACTGAGAACCGGAACCGTTCCGAAAGGACTTACGGGGGTGTGACATGCATGCAGAGAAAAGCTTCCTGCGGTTTTCCGAAGATTCGGGAATCCTTTCTTTCTGTCTCTTTTTTTCAGACCGGTAATCGGACCTCGACAGGAATCCCCGTTTCATATGCTCAGAACAGGATCAAAGAAAAAAAAGCACAGATCATCAGATCCATGCTTTGTTATGGTTGTTTCCGACTATTCAGAAAACCACGTAATGAGAGAAGAGATTACTTCTTGTTTGTAGCGAGAACGTAACCAGCTCCAGCCATAACGATGAGAGCTCCGCCCATCATGACATAGTAAGCTGTGTTGTCAGCTTCACCAGTGTTAGGAACACCGCTCTTGGCTGCTGTTGCAGCTGCGTGTCCGCCGACTGTTCCAACGAGCTTGCCGTTTGCATCAAAGATGTTTCCAGCTGCTGTTGTGAATGTGCCGTCACCGTTTGCTGTAACGATCTGTCCGTTTACATAGAACAGGCATCCCTTGCCAGCAAGTGCAGGGTTGCTTGTTGCGCACGGATCATAGACCTTTGCGGGCTGATCATCATCACCGGACTTGGAGCTGCCTTTGCCAGCCAGAACAGTAACCGGTGTTGCCGCAAGAAGAAGTGACGCTGCGATAGTAACAACTTTTTTCATAAGAATCCCCCTGTTTGAAATTTCGTCTTTTAAGACGATCGACTGATTTACAATGTCCATTTTACTCTTCCTTTTCCATTTGTCCATTGATTAGCGCAAAAAAAGTGCCCTTATTTTCACTGAAAAATTAACCTTTTTCATGATTTTTTCAGAGAATTCGTTCATATTGTGCATTCACTTTTTTCAATGCTTTTTCTTCCAGCCAATTCCGTTCTTACTGAAGTCAGGCTATTTTGGACAGTAGCATATGGATTTCGATATTATAATGAAAAAGCATTCCTGCTGATGAAGAGCAGTGACACTCAAAGGGGCAGGATCGGAGGAAGATATGAAAGATACCTGCAACATTCTTATTACATCCCTTTCAAGTCAGTTTGACCGGAAATCCCATCGGTATTTCTATTACGAAGAAAACGGAATCATTCAGTACTGTGACGGACTGAGTGTGGCGGAAGCCGGAACGAAATATCTTCTTTCCCGTGTGCCTTTTGAAGAAATCATTGTCCTCGGTGCCGGAAGTACATTTAATCCCGGGGAAGAGATGAAGCCGCTCGTTCTGAAGGAATGGTCGAATTTCAAGGCGGAAGACACAGCCTCTCTTTCTGAATACAGTTTCTTTCAGTACCGTATCTCCCAGTATCTGGACGGACTGGATCTTGAAGCGGTGGATGTTCTTGAAAACATCGACGCAGACAGAAAAACGGAAATCATGAAAGGATTTCAGGATTTTCTCACTTATGCGTCTACCCTTCCGGAATACCGTCCTGACCGGGTTTTCCATATGCTCGCAATCGATGACAGCCTGTATCAGAAACTCATGGAATACCTTCCGGATCTGTCCAGGGAGGAACACCTCTGGATCAAGCGCGTCATCTATACCCAGCTGTCCAACTCCATGAAATTCTTCCCGCGTCAGGATAATGAAGGGCTGAAGATCTGTTTTATTCCAACCGAGAAAAATCCCGGATCCCGCATTTATGTTCCGGCCGGGAATGTTACCCAGGTGATTAAGGCCCTCGAAGATGTGGATGCCCGGAATATCGATATCTACATGGATATGCAGGGTCTTGCCAATACGGAAGGGCTGATTTTTCTGGCAGTGCTGAACATGCTCGGCAAGGATATCTACAGCAGGATTCATGTAAAGGAAATTGTCACCTCCCGCTATGATCCGAAATATGTCGCTTCCCCGATCGACAACAAGGAAATGCAGTATTATGATATCAATCTTCTTGTTTCCGGAATGAGTGCCTTCATCCGTTATGGAAAGGTTGATGATGTCAAGGATTACTGGATCTCCCGGAATATAGAAAACAAGCATATCAACAAGCTTCTGTATGCAATGGGACGAGTCGATGAAGGCATCAGCCTCTGCAATATCCCCGATCTTGTGAATGGAATCAATCTTCTGAAAGAGGTTTTCAGTTCAACGCCGGAGGAAGAACTGCATGAGGTGGAGACCAATATTTTCCGGATTCTCGAGCAGACCATCCGTATGGATTACGGACCGCTTCTGAACGGAGATGAAATCGATGAGCTGGATCTTGTGAAATGGTCTGTCCGAAAGGGATTCTATCAGCAGGCTCTGACGATCCTGGAATCGAGACTTCCCGACTACATTGTCAGAAAAGGGATTTTCTATTATGCCGACAGCGAGGAATCAAAGCAGGCGTTCATGGATGAGCTGAACCAGATATACTGGAATGCGCTTCCGAAAGACCGCTGGCAGTACTCCGAAATCGGTCATTACTTCTTCAAATACTACGGAAGAGACCGCATGAAAAAAACGCCTCCCGGATCCGACCGTTCAAAGGAATACACTGATTTCCGAATCGCATCCATTACCGGAGAGAACACCCTTCTTCTGAAGGCACATTCCCGCATGTCGGATAACCAGGAACTTCTGGCCCGGGTACTCTATACGCTTTATAAACTTGGTGAAATCAGAAATCGCATCAATCACGCAGAGGCCACATCCCCCAGTGAACAGATCAATACCTATGATATCCGCTCAGAGAGTGAGAACATGACGCTTCTGAAAAACGGCATCAAGGCATTCGTTGACGCCATGGATGAGACAGCGGAATATCTGAGTAAGCTGAATGACGAATATCACGTCATTGAGATTGACCCGCAGGAATTCAAAGACTATGCAAATACGCATAAGATCTACAAGAATGATTACCGTCAGGAAAATCACAGACGGAATGAGAGACCCGCGGAACCCGTGAATTCCCCGGCAGTCACGGCAGAAAACGCTGCCCTGAAAACGGATTTCCCGGAAAACGCAGCTCCGCCGGCAGCGGATCAGCCAGTCCATTCGGATACCGCAAAGAAAGCACCGGAAAAAGCGGATTTCCATGCGGGAGACAGCAGGCGCACCTCGGATTCCGGCCGTTTCAACAACAGCGACCGTTCATACAGCAACAGGCGGCCGTATAACAACTACCGGCAGAATAACAGCAGTCGGTCCTTTGGCAATAACGGCAGACCGCACGGTCCAAAGGATCAGACGGTCAATGTATCTGTCGGAAACAGTAAACCCGGAAGACATCTTCTTAAAATTACGATTAATATTGAAGAGTAAATTCCGTGCGCAAAGGAGAACATTCGAATGATTGAGTCAAAAAATGAAAACGGAATTCTGACAATTATTCTGCCACCGCGGATTGACGCGTCCAATGCGTCAGCCGTGGAGCAGGAGATTGAAGGGATAAATGATCCGACATCCGATCAGATTGTTGTTTTTGACGCTGATCAGCTGGAGTATATTTCCAGTGCCGGTCTGCGGATTATTATCAAGGTAGTCAAACGCGAAAAGTCGGTCAGCGTAGTCAACGTCAGCCAGACTGTCTATGATATCTTCGAGGTCTCAGGATTCACAAACTTTATCTCGATCGAAAAAAAAGCCTGATCCGGAAGATCAGAGCCTTTTTTCTCAGAAATGAATGGTTTCAGGAGCTGAGGTAAACGAACTGAATACCGCTTCTGCGTCCCTGAAGTAGAACACCTGTGTGTTTTCATCTTCCGCGCTGTACATGGACTGAAGGGAAGGATACGCGTCCAGCATGGATTTCTTTGCCTCATAACGATCATCTTCCACAAGTGTCCCGGAAACTCTGAGCCACTGTCCGTCCTTGAATCCGCAGATTTCAACTTTTGGATTTGCGGCTATCTGTCTCGACACAGACTTCACCTTTCCAGTCTGAATGTAAAGACGGCCTTCGAACACATGAATCGTTCCGAAAGGACGGACACGGGGCTGGTCTCCATCCATCGTCGCAAGATAGTAGGTCCCGCATTCCTTCAGAAACTGACATACTTTTTCCATAATCTGTCTCTCCTTTTTCTTCTGAGTCAATAGTAGTGAACGGCTGCGCCTTCACGCAACTGATTTGCTCCAGGCGGGCTGACCGCCCTTTTTTCTTTTTTATGGATCAGAGTCTTTTCCCTCCCGATCTCAGGCCGGTATGAAATCCCGCATCCTGAAAAGAAAGAAACGGAACACGCAAGTGATGCACGCGGCAGTCAACGTTTTCCAAAAAGAGCTGACTGCCTGAGGGAACACCATTGCCTGGCAAAAGACGAACTCATCAAAAAACTCTCCCGAAGAAGAGTTTTTCATTCCGAATCCTTATTTACGGATATAGACAAAGTCGATTTCCGTATACATATCATCACTGTTTGCCGACTTCCAGTGTCTGTGCAGAGTGTCATCAGAACTGTCATAGGTAAGCGTATCAGTGATTGAATCGCCTTCTGTAATCGCGTAGGTATCCTTCGCGGACAGAGTCCACGTCCCTTCCGTATCAAAGGATCCTCCTCCGTCTTCCACATGATGGATCAGTTTTCCATCCGCGCTGAATGTATAGTTTGACTGCTCGCTTTCATAAAGAGACGCCGCATTCTCTCTGCTTCGCTCGGTCATCTCTCCGCCCGCTTCTGATGCCAGCACACGGTCCTGTTTCCAGGTTCCGACGATTTTTTCTTTTTCCTTGCCGGAAGATCCGCATCCGGCCAGTAAGAATACAAGAACTGCGCAGACAGACAGAAGGCATGCTTTAACTGTCTTCATCTTATTAACCCCCCCTTTTTTCTGACCATTCCATTCTATATCAATTATCCCCGGAAAATATCTTTATCTGCCTGAAGCAGGATACTTTCCTTCCGGGGTCTTTTATCGGTACTGATATCTGCCGCTTTCTTCGCCCACCCATGAACAGAGGTATACATAACTGCCATCCGGATCCACCGCAATGCCCGAACATTCCAGCTGGCCGCTTTCCGCTTCAAAAGGGAAGGTTCTCTCCAGGGTCAGGGTTTCTGGATCATACAGCGCAATCTGAATATTCTTTCCCTCTCCGTCCATGAAGTATTCAGCGCTGATATACAGATGATGATCATGAATATCGATATCTCCGATATGATTCACTTCTGCTTCATAGCCCGAAAAAGGATCCCTGTTTTCAGCGATTACATTCCAGTCCCTGTCATACTTTGTCAGGGATGTGCTGCCGCTGACATAATAATATGTACCATCTGTACAGACTCCCTGACGTCCTTTCACTTCATGGCTGTCCTTCAGAAAATAGGTATGTCTTGGAACAATCAGAGATCTGTTGTCTTCCGGCCTAGCAGAAGAGGATGCCGCTGTTCCGGAACATCCCGCAAGCATCGCGGCGCACAGAATCATCCATGGGATCCACCATATCATTTTTTTCTGTTTTTTTCATAATTCACACTCTGTCTGCCATTTTTATGGCTTTCTCTGTGTTAATTATATTGTAAGCCTGTGCCCAAATGACTGCTTTGCTGTTTATGGCAGTATCAGATCTCAGGAGGTGGAAATGAACTGGCTTGAAAAACTGAAGTATTATCTCTTCCCTGATCCAATCAGCACGAAGATTCAGAATGATATAGACTGGTCCAGCATGCGCAATATCTACCAGATCTCTCTGGCAGTCCTGATCGCGGACCTCATAACTTTTATTTTTTATACGATTACCTCTTACGGAAAGGATCCCGATTTCAATATCGTTTTTTCCATGGTCTCCATCGGGCTGATCCTGTGTCTTGTGACATTCATCTTTTCCAGAAGAATGCTCGCGGACAGAACCATGAATCACCGATATGTTGTTATCTTCAAAACGGTGTTCTTCATCGCTTTCTCCATCTGGGGAATCGTGACCGATTATCGTCATTACATCGCCCATGAACAGATGATGGTGTTTTTTACCGTACAGATGATCATTGCCTGTTTCATCGTCTTCAAGCCGCTTATGAGCGTGATTCTGGTCAGCTTTGTCTATCTGCTGCAATATGGAATTCTGTATGTTACGGACAAGGCAGCTCTGGTTCAGCCGCACAACTATTTTCTTCTGGTGCTCATTTCCATCACGGCCATGATTTTCCGGTTTCATACCCAGCTCTATCTGTCTACCAAAACAGTTGCCCTGCAGGAAACCAATCAGAAGCTGGAATACTCTGCCCGTCATGACGGACTTACGGGACTCAGAAACCGGACTGCTCTGGAAGAAGACGCGGATCATCTGATTCAGAAACCTCTGAAGATCCGGATGATTGATATCAATTATTTCAAGGAAATCAATGACTCACTTGGTCATCTTGCCGGGGATGAAATCCTGAAGGAAGTTGCCGTTCATCTTCGGACAAACTACCCGGACAGCCGGATTTACCGATATGGCGGAGATGAATTTCTGGTGATCCACGAGAATATGGATCATAATCAGGGACCGGATGATATCTATCGTTTTGATTATCACGGCGAAAAGGAAACCAGAACCATTCTTCTCAGCATCGGTACATCAGAAGGCACAGCAGCGTCCAGACAGGATCTGTTCCGGATGATCTCAAAAGCGGACAAGGCGCTTTACGCAGTAAAAAAGCGGACACATACGCCGGAATACGGCGGCTATGACCGCAGAAAACGCGCTACTGATTCTGAAGATACTCCAGCAGCAGTCTCACCGCTTTCGCGCGATGAGAATACTGTTCTTTAAAGGTGATCGGAAGTGAAGCTGTCGTCTTTCCGCCGCTGTCTTCAGAGATAAAGATCGGATCATATCCAAACCCGTTTTCTCCCTCTTCCTTCATGGCAACCGTTCCATTCCAGATCCCGGTAAAAAGATGATGCGCCCCGTTTTCTTCCATAAAACAGATACAGCAGACAAACTGAGCTTCTCTGTCAGCGGCCCCTTCAAGGCCCTGCAGAACCGCCATTCTGCGGGCGTGCTCATCGGTAAGCCCTTTATATCTTGCGGAATAAATTCCCGGTTCATTGCCGAGTGCCTTTACCTGAAGGCCGCTGTCATCAGCTATGACACATGTATGGGCAAGATCATGAATCGCCCTGGCTTTTATCAGCGCGTTCTCTTCAAATGTTGTGCCGGTTTCCTCCGGATCCGCGTCAATCCCTGCCTCATGCCGGGATATCACTTCCCACCCAAGCGGTTCAAGAATATCCCGGTATTCCTTGATTTTCCCGGCATTTCCGGAAGCGATGATCACTTTCATATTCCGCATTTTTTCAGTGTTTTTCATGGATTACGCTGTCCAGCATCTCATTCCAGAGTGCATGACCTTCTGCTTTGCCTTCGGTCCGATAATAGCCATAGAAATAGCAGAAGGTGCTCCCGGATTTGATCACATACATCTCTGCGGTCATTGGAATATCCTGGGCCGTATAGCCATAACTGAACCCCTCCGCGTTCAGACCGCCGATTTCCCGCCTCAGTCGCTCGGACAGCGTTCCGCCATACGGTTTCATTGCCTTCAGAATCTCTCTTTCCGAGTTTTCTTCGGCGTCTTTTTCATTCAGCAGCATTCCCAGAAGCCCGGCGTTTTTCCATCCTCCGGAAATAAGAAAATGCCTTTCCTGATTTCTTGCGCCAAGAATGTTTCCTCCTGTCTTAAGCCCCGCCGCCTTCAGGTCCTCTTCACTCATCAGGACAAAACCTTCCGGGAGTTCCATAAAAAATTCGTCATTCCAGTTCAGTCTGTTCATTCTCTCCTCCTTGTTTCATTGCGTCATTCTGTTCATCCGCATTTCGCGCTCTGCTTTTCCAATCAGTCAGATTATACCCTCCGGCATGCTGTTACAGATCATCCTGTTCATTATTACTGCTGTTCCATGGCATGCAGAAGCCGCAGGATCAGACTCTGAGCCGGAACGGTTTTTCCCTGTGCTTCTGCCGCTTTCACAACCGCGCCGCTGATATAATCCGCTTCCGTTTTCCGACCGTATTTCAGATCCGCATATACACTTGTATATCCGTTCTTCGCTCGGTTCAGATGCCGGTAAATCCGCTCTGTCTGTTCCTGAACATCAAATTCAAATTCCTCTCCGGAAGCCGTCTCGCAGATTTCCCGGATCAGATCTCTGCAGATGGACCAGGCCCATTCATTCTCCGCCACATATCCCTGAGGCTTCTGAAGGACGCCTGACAGCACGCTGGAAGAAGCGTTGATCATCAGTTTGTTCCAGATCATGTACCGGATATTTTCACTGATGGAACATGGAAAGCCCGATGCCTCAAAAACCCGGCAGAACTCGTTCAGACGTTCTGAATCTGTTTCAGATCCTTTCGTCCCCTGCGCCCGTGCGAAAGAAGTGGTTCCGGTACCGCTGTGAACAATCGAGCAGATGCCTTCCTTCGAGCTTCCCTGCTCTGTCATACCGATCAGCACATGATCCATGCGTACATGTCTGCTGAGCACGCCTTCATGTCCCATTCCATTCTGAAGGGTCAGCACATAAGTGTTCTCACCGATAAGATCTCTGCTGTCCTTCAGCGCGTCATCGTTCTGATAGGCTTTTGTAAAAAGGATGATCAGGTCCGCAGGCTCATGGCATTCTCCATTGACCGCTGCTTTCATTGCATAGTGAAGCGTCCGTTCTCCTTCCCTGACAGTGACTCCCTTTTCCTGAATCTCCCTGACATGAGAAGGATTGTGTCCGATCAGCACTGTATCCGCATTTGCAGAAAGCTTTGCGCCGAACAGAAGTCCCATGGCCCCAGGCCCGATTACCGCAATTTTCAAATGCACCCTCCGTTTCTTCCATGCATACCATGACTGATGGATTTCTCACAGCTTACCCGCATTCCTGTATGTTGTTCTTTATCCACCGCGAAAAGAATCCGCGTTTCCTCTTTTGGAATCTTTTCTGAAAGCCCTGATCAGAAGCGGCGTTCAAAGCTTCCTTCACAGGATCCGATCGCCTCATTCAGTCATCCTGCTTCTTCAGAAAGGAAATCAGATGGTTCTGAAAGCTTCGATAATACGGTTTCTCATACATTACTATATGGGATCCGCCGGGAATGATCTGAAGCTCTGATCCTTTGGGCAGATGATTCAGCGCACCATGAACCAGATCATAATTCAGATAGGGATCCCGGTCTCCGCAGATCACCAGAGTCGGAACCGAGATCTCATCCAGATGGATCAGGCTGGTATTTCTGTCCACAAAGACATCCTTTTTCCATCCTGCAGGACTGGTATCTTTATCATACTTCCAGCAGCTGGAACACCATAATCCGATCAGAACCGGATCTGCTGTATCGAGATCGAAGGATCCATCCTCTTTCTTCTGAAAATCCTCGGCAGCACTTTCCCAGGTATTATGACTGTAGTCATTTTCTATCTCCATTTCTCCCAGACCCGAAAGAATCGGTCCGTACAGCACCAGCTTCCCAATATGTTCCGGATGCTTCACTGCGCATGCGGCCGCAGTCATCGTTCCCCAGCTCCATCCGAGAAGATCAATCTGATCCTGTCCTGTCTCCTGTACAATCTTTTCCACAGCGGCATGAATATCCTCCGCAGCCCATGCCGTGTCCGGCCGCATGGGATCAGCCACTTCCCCTGACTGTCCATATCCGGCTATATCCAGCAGCCATACGGAATAACCGTTTTCCGCAAGAAAGCGCACAGGACTGTAGTCCCTGTAGTCGATATCAAACTCATGGGAAGAATAACTTGATCCATGGATGAGAAGAATACTGCGATTCCCTCCGGCATCCTTTTTTCTGAGGCAGGAAAGATGAAGAGAAATTCCGGTCCGTGAAAGCGGAACGACTGTCTGAATGAAAGAAGACGCATCCCCCTCTTTCCGCCAGTCTTTGCATCCAGTACACAGAAGGATGCCTGTCAATACCATAAGAACCAGGATCCGTCTTTTTTTCTTTCTGTCTGACATTTCCTCCTCCTTTCTGTTTTTTATTCACCTTCCTGAAGAGCACAGGTTCCATCCGCAAAACACTTCTTGTCCAGAACAACTCATTCCGGACGGAGGCTTCCGTTTTTTACCCATGTTTCTTTCTTTCAGGAAAGACATTCTGCCATGTTCCGGTTTTTACCGGCGACTGCGCCTTTCCATGGAACTCTTATGGCTTCCAGACATACAGTCCCTCTGATGGGGCAGTCTTCTGAATCAGCTGAAGCAGTTCGCTGTCCGGATCGAACACCGTCATATGGGTATCGTCGGGTTCCGAAAGAATGATGGAATCCCTGATCCGGATGTACAGATACCGGCGTTTCATCTCCGCCGCAATTCTATCCGGTGCCGGATTCACTTCCTCTTCATCGTCCAGACTCAAAGAATGAAAACAGTTCAGTTTCAGAATCAGACGGATGTGTTTCTGCTTGATTCTGTCCATCTCCTCTTTTCTCAGAAACCAGCGTTCCACCGCAAAGAACTGGCCGCCGCTTTCAGATGGAACCTGCATGGGGAGAATATCAATGATCCAGCATGGCTTCTCCAGAAGCTCTTCAATCGGTTTTTTCATAATGTCTTTTTCTCATTCTGTTTTGATCTCATGTGCTCCGCCCTTCCTTCTTCCGCAGTTACTGCCGCCTTTTGTCCTGGCTGAGTCAGAGAAGCACTTCATCCACATGTATTTCAAGATACCTGCTCCGCTTCCGGATCAGCTGCTTTTCTGTCAGAATCTCTTCCAGAAGAGAAGCGATTTCTTCAGACAGCGCTACAATCCGGTCCTTGAAATTCAGCCGGTTTGGATGATAGCCACTTCCCTGCCAGCACTCTGTCCGGATTCTTTCCTCCGCAAGCTCCTGTATCTTCGCGGAAAACACACCCTCCTGATCAAGATCCTTCAGAGCGCGGAATGTCCACTTATAGTAGGGCGGGAATTCTCTCTGAAGCAGGAAAAACAGTTCCATGGCGGAACGAATCCCTTCCGCCCTGCAGAGTTCCGCTGCCACAGTATCTTTCCGCGTCATGCATCGGGCATAGTTTACCTGCAGGGAAGAAGCATATGCATGAAGCTGCTCGGAAATCCGGATTCTCCAGATCCTGTCCGGATAATATCCCAGCAGCAGGTTCCGGAAAGCCGTAAACTTTCCAGGATCATCCCGGTACACCTCACCGTTCACCGCTGTTTTCAGACAGGAATGATCGAGATCATACCAGTCCTTTTCACTCATCGTGCAGTTTTCCGTATCACAGTCAATATGAAGGATATCCGAATAGAAATCATGAATTGTCATGACCCCTCTTCTTTCCCGAAGCCGTTCGGTATAAAAGGAGCGCTCGACACGGTCAACCAGCTCGTTGTACGCAATGGAAAGCTGATATCCAAAACGATCCATGTCTTCATCCGTCAGCCAGAGGCATACCCCTGTTCCGAAATCATGATCTCTGGATATTTCATCATCATATCCAAAACAGTCCGATCCTTCGCCGCAGATACCTGCCGCAATCCGGGTTTCATATTCCGGAAACTTCCTGTGAATCATTTCTCTGACCGCTTCCTCATAGAAACGTCTGTTCTTTTTCATCACATCCGTCATAACGTTTTTCACTCAGCTCATCACAAGAGACCCTGATTCAGAACCATGCACGCAGGTGTCCTGCTTCAAGGGATGCTCAGAGATTTTCCCAGTCAATCCTTTCATTTTTGAAGTAATACATTCGATCATGTTCAGAAACCGGCCTCAGAATACGGCAGGGATTTCCGACCGCGACCACATGATCAGGAATATCCTTCGTTACAATACTCCCTGCTCCGATTACGGTGTTTTCGCCGATATGAACGCCTGGAAGAATAATGGCTCCCGCACCGATCCATGCATTTCTGCCAATCCATACATCCCTGTTATACTGAAGCCCGCGTTCTCTCAGCTGCGGGTCAATGGGGTGATTCGCGGTTGTGACAGTAACATTCGGACCGAACATCACCCTGTCGCTGACATGGATGTGTCCGTCATCTACCAGCGTCAGGTTGAAATTGATATAGATATTGGACCCAAGGTGCAGATGACGGCCACCCCAGTTTGCCCGCAGCGGCAGTTCAATATAGTTATTCTCACCGCATTCCGCAAATACTTCATGCATGTATGCCTGCTTCTTTTCATTATCTCCCGGCCTCAGCATGTTGAACTCCCAAAGACGCTTCTGGAACGGTACCTGTTCCTTCATGATTTCCGGGTCATTGGGGTCATATATCAGTCCGCTCACCATACGTTCATATTCACTCATTCCTGTTGTTCCTTTCTTTTCATCAGACTTCATCATCAAAGCCGGATCAGCACCATATATACAGCGGTACCGGCAAGGATACTGAAAAGAGAACTTCGCTTCCATTTCTGAATGCATACAACCGAAAGAAGCGCCAGCACTTCCGGTATGCCATATGGTGAACGCGTCATATTCATATCTTTCAGACAGTAGATCACCAGCATTCCGATCACAGCCGGAGGAAGCACTTTTCCAAGATACACAACATATTCCGGCGTCCGCTTCCGGAACACAAGAAAAGGCAGAAAACGGAGCAGAATGGTAAAGAGCGACATTGTGAGAATCAGAACAGCGGATTTCATTTCTTTTCAGCTCCCTTCCGCACCGTCAGAATTCCGGTGATCATTATCATCGAAGGAATCAGGAACTGTTCTTTTCCGAATACCAGCAGACAGATCAGCGTGCTGATCAGTCCGGTCAGAGCCGGCACATGATCCTCTGAGGAAAGCCATTGTTCTGTAAATGAAGCCGCAAACAGAGCTGTCATGGAAAACTCGATGCCGGTGACGGAAAACGGAATCACTCCTCCGAGCAGGTTCCCAAGAACACTGCCGAAAACCCAGTAGATGTGATTGAACAGGGAAACGAAAAACCGATACTGATGCGGATCCGCGCCTTCCGGAACCGTTCCGTCACAGAGCAGGGAATAGGTTTCGTCTGTAAGTGCAAAAATAAGGTAAGGTTTGTATTTTCCGGCATCCTTGTATCTGTCAATCATGGAGATACTGTAAAAAAGATGCCTGCCATTTACCATAACCGTTGTAATGGCAGTTGTAAGGACAGAAGCGCCTCCGGTAAGCAGGCTCACGCCTACATACTGCAGAGAACCCGCATAAATAAAAATACTCATGGCAGCTGCCCATAATACACCGTATCCGGCATTCCGCATGAGAATCCCAAACCCGATCCCGAGCACAGCATATCCGGCAAATACCGGAATGGATTTATAGAATGCCGCTCTGACTGTCTGAATATCCATGACCGACTCCTCTTTCTGATGTACCGGTATTATTCTGACACAGTTTTTTTCAGGAGAGTGACAGATTATATTCCAAACGCAAAGGGAGACAGATACTTCCGCAAAGATATACTGCATACAGCAAAAACACATTAATAGCGGCTTAACAGATCTCCCGTCTGGTTCAGCATTTCAATGACAAAAAGCGCGGTTAGAAAGAATTCAGGATATGTATAAACAAAAACAGACGCAAAACCGAACGTATATTTTTTCGTTCGATTTTGCCTCTGTTCAGAGTTCCTTTTATATCATCAACTCATCTGCCGAAAACGGTCTGATCTATTTTATATCGCAAGAACCAGCCCGCACATAGCAGGGCTAATCCAAATCCGACGCATATTGCTTTCTTTGTGGTATCCGGAGCATATACCACACCAAGAATGATTCCTGCGTCATGTTCTTCTGTTTTCTTGTTTTGGCTATGAACCTGCCGATCTTGTATTGATCCATATCTGTGCACCTCCTTATCTGATGTCTTCAAACTATCACAGATAAAGTGCTTTGTATTCCTCACAGATGGCGAATCCCGGCAGAACGGGTGACACTTACTCAGAATCTTTTATTCTATAGTAATCGTCAGCGTCCACGCCAATTTCAACATATTCTTTCCGCTTAGCATTTTTGTTGCTCAAGAGGCAGACGCACTCGACATGTGCAGTAGCGGCAAACTGATCCACCTATGTTTTCTTCCCTCTTATTTCACTCGAACCATATCCGGATTTGTTTTGAAGAAAAATGATCTGGAAACTTTTTCTTTTGATAAATAACCGCCAGTAACCAAGGCTCCGAGTATCTTTTCCTTCAGATGTGTAGAATTACTAATACCAAGGTGGTCTGCAATTTCAGAAGATTTTCTGGCTTTTCCATAACAGAATGACAGAATTTCTTCATCAAATCTCGATCCGCCCGGCACCGGAGGAAATTCCAATGCTGGAAGAAGATTACTGCTTATTCCTTCTGAAAAGGAAAGATCCGGCAGTACCAGTGTAAAATGATCCGTTCCGCAACAGACTGTTTCTACCTAATGATCAGGTCTTCCAGTTTCTTCTCCCTGTTCAGGACATTCAGATCGATGTA
>CAMNFS010000006.1 GCA_946537255.1 uncultured Erysipelotrichaceae bacterium | reverse complement strand
GGATGGGTTCTACCGGGTGAAGATCGGCATCTGGCTGATGGATTACTGAAAAAGGGAGTGGACAGCCGGGAAAACGGCCGTACAAGAATTGGAAGCAGTTCAGCACCCTGAAAAAAGGTGTACGGAAACTGTGAAAAAGGAGAAAAACACGGAAAAGGAAATCAATGAGGTTCAGGAAGATCAACTGGAGGATGTCAGCGGCGGAGGAATTCTTTCCGCTCATTCTGCAGAGGATTATATCCGCGCATTGTCGCGGCAGAAGGAGAAGGAGCGATCTGCAATAATGGCTATCATCTGATCGCCGACGGGGAATCGCTTTCCACATCTGAGGCAAACATGGCGGTACGCTTTTTCAAGCGGTTTCACCGTCCGGCCGCAAACCGTGAGGAAATCACCCAGTTCATTATGGATCTTGCAAAGACAACCGGCCTGAGACGCCGCTGAAGCAATCCGGCTGAAAAAGGCTCCTGTCTTCACTCCCTTATGGGAAGAAGGTAAGGAGCCTTTTTCAGACCGTATTCTGAGCGGGAGGTTTTCTTCTGCAGAAAGGAATCCTACTGAATGCCGGCCGCCTTCATTTCTTCAATGATTCTGATTCCGCTGGATGTGCCAAGACGTGTCGCGCCGGCTTCAATCATTGCCTGTGCGTCTTTCCAGGAGCGGATTCCTCCGGCTGCCTTGACCTGAACCTCCGGCCCGCAGTTTTCTTTCATGAGCTTCACGTTTTCCGCTGTGGCGCCGGCTGTTCCAAAACCGGTGCTGGTCTTGATGAAATCCGGTCTGACGCGGGACGCAATCCGGGCGGCTTCCACGATCTCTTCCCGGGTAAGATAACAGGTCTCAAAAATCACCTTGCAGCAGATGCCGGCCTTTCTGGCAACGGCAACCAGCTGTTTCATCTCCTCTTCGATATAGACATAGTCATGTTCCTTCAGTTTCCCGACATTGAGCACGTAGTCAAACTCCTGCGCGCCGTCATTGACCGCATTCTCTGCCTCAGTGGCCTTTGTGGCAATCGTCATCTGACCGAGCGGGAATCCGACCGCGGCACCGGTCAGAACCTCTGAGCCTTCCAGCATCCTGCGGCACATCGCGACCGGATAGGTATTGATTGCGACGGACTTGAATCCATATTCCCTTGCCTGATCGCAGAGTTTCTGAAAATCCGCGGTTGTCGCGTCCGCATGCAGATTGGTGTGATCGATCATCATCGCGACATCCCTGACTGTAATGTTCATGTTGTTCACCCCTGGAATATATTTATATGCGTTTTATCGGATTATATTTTATCATCTTCTTTTTCCAGACGCAGTGCTTCATTCAGGGAGGCGCCGATAAAAAGAATCGTAATGATGGTTTTCAGCCACATCGCGGTCAGGAAAACAGACGCGAAGGAACCGTACAGTGCCGAGGCATTCCAGAACTGGGAAATGAACCATTCGAACAGTTCAGAAAAAAGGATCCAGAAAATGGTGGTAAATACCGTTCCCGGCAGAAGGTCCTGGATCCTGTGGATATGGGACTGCAGAAAGGTATAGGCAAAAAGGACAATGAGTCCCATGGCAAAAGAGGTAATCAGGCCTCCATCCTTGAGGATGGTGTCAAAGACCACGGAGATCTGCGGCTGATGAAAGAGATCCGAGAGCTTTGCGCCGAACTCGGAAAGAGAACTGCGGTACACCCGGAATATCAGCAATGCGGCGATCAGCCCGATGAACAGGACCGTATGGATCACTGCGGAAAGACGGCGGCGGATAACGGAGGGAGGGGAATCGGAGCTGATTCTGGTAAGACCCAGCTGCAGAGCGGAAACGCCGTTGGAGGCAGACCACAGCATGATCAGAAGGGAGATCGAGACAACAACCGTGCCGGTTTCCGGATTCACCCTGGATATCATGGTATTGACCATGGACTGAATCTGAGGAATATTCGGAAATACACTCGCCAGCATCACGGAAAAATCCTTGAGATAGGTTTTCGGAAGAAAGTTGACAAGACCCGCCGCGAGGGTAAAGAAGGGAACCATGGCCATCAGGATGTAGAGCGTCGCGTTGCCGGCAAATACATTCATGTCTCTGCTCTGGAATATATGCATGGCAGCCCGGGCAGTCTGAACCCACCGTTCCATGAAGAACCGGATGTCATTTGTTTTTCCGCAGGGCGTTCCATCCTTTCGATCCCGGGTTTCCATCGGCTTACCTCATTTCCTTATCTGACAGGAATTCCTTCTATTCGACATTCCGGTCTCTGTTGTTTTCCTCAGGAAGCAGGCAGAATGACCGTATCGCCGCAATGGAGATAACACAGCTGCTGTTTCAGGATCTTTTTCATTGCATGATACGCAGTTTCGCCCGTGCAGTGACCGGTATAACAGATGGTTCCGGTTTCCCGCAGGAAAGAGGCGGTTTCCATAATGGCAAGGAGATCATCCTGGCTGTAGTGTCGCTTCATCATATGAAAGCCGGAGAACAGAGCGTCCGGATACGAACCGTACCGGTTCTGAAATGCCGCGAGGATATTGCGGATGCCATGATGCGCGCAGCCGCTGAAAAGGTACCGCTTTCCGTTTTCCTCAATGACAAGGCATTGTTCATGGGCAAAATCATCCATCGCAAACCGGTCATCGCAGAGCTTTCTCAGACGTACGTTGGCAGAAGGAACAGGGGTAAGAACCGGAATATCCGAGAAAACAGAAATCCCATCCGCAATCACCGTATCCCCGTCGATCAGAGAAAAGCGGTCACTGCCTTTCAGTTCTTCAGGAAGTCCGATGTAATGCGGTCCATCGGAATGCAATGAATAATAGGCGTCAAAGACAGACGGCCTGGCCAGAACGGAAGCCTTCTGATTGACACTCAGAAAAGCGGGCAGTCCGCCGCCATGATCATAATGGCCATGGGAGAGGATGACCGTATCCACGATCCGAAGGTCCACATTCAGCCGCCTGGCGTTTTCCAGAATCAGATCATCGGCACCGGCGTCCATAAGAAGCCGGTGTGCTCCGGTTTCAATATACAGACTGAGACCGTGTTCGGCGGGGCATCCGGATAATCCTTCCGTATTTTCAATCAGACAGATCACTTTCATAACATCAGAATCTCATTTCTGTCCTCAGGCGGACTGGTTCTTGAGAATCATGCACAGCAGAGCCCTTGCGCCATGGTTTTCATATTCGGAAATCCTTCGCAGATAGAAGGTGTAATAGCCATCCTGCGCTTCAACCGAGAAGCTGTAGCGGCGGTTGAGATCCACACACTGCCCGGCCGCGGAGATCATGCCGTACGGAGGGTTGGAAACAGCCTGATCCTGCGGGTCATGGCTCATCCAGCCATGCTCTGCCATGATGCGCCGGAAGGCGTCGGTCTCGGTAAGACAGACCGCTCTGGCGTTCTGGTACTCGATGACAGCGCATGGAAGAGAGCTGTCCGTATCGCCAAGGCCCGGATGACCGGAGGGATTGTGAAGATCGATTCTTCCGATGTCCGCGTAATAGCCGGCGGTTTCGGGTTCCTCAAATTTCAGACCCGTCCCGGAGAGCGCCTTTTCAGTGATATAGTTCTGCGGATTGGGACGGTTGAAATAGAATCCCTGTATCTTCTCACATCCCATCCGCTTCAGGAGTTCGTAGTGTTCTTTTGTTTCAACGCCTTCAATGAGGGTGGTGATTCCCATTCGCTTCGCCATATCGATGATATCTGAAACGATGATGTGATTCCGTGAGCCGACCGCGAAGTTTTTCATGAACTGCATGTCGATTTTCAGAAGATCAAATTCCGTTTCCTGAAGGAGGTTCAGAGTGGAATACTCACTTCCGAAGTCGTCCATCCATACTTCAAAGCCAAGGCTGCGGAAATCATGAACTGCCTTTTTCATCAGGACATTGTCCCTGGTAAAGGCACTCTCGGTTATTTCAATCTTGATCATGCTGTGATCCACGCCGGCCTCATCGCACATATTGGAAATGGCCTGGACCATATCGCACTGTTCAAAATCCGTCCGCGACAGATTGATGGAAACCGGCACAATCGGAACATGGAGCTTCTGGCGCAGACGGAAGCCGTCCAGCACCTGCTGGACCACATTGAGATTGACCTTGTACATCAGGGCTGCTTCTTCCAGCGGCGGCACAAACACATTCGGCGTCAGGAATCCGTACACCGGATCCACCCAGCGGGAAAGCGCCTCTTCATTGCATACACGACCGGTAATGGTACGGACAATGGGCTGGAAATAGACCTTCAGATAGCCGTTTTCCACTGCCTCATCCACATGGCTGAGCACATATTCCCGCAGCGTATGCTTCTGCTGCATTTCCTGATCAAAGAACCGGATATTCTCTTTTTTCCGCTTGAGATCCTGTGAGGCAAGCTTTGCCGAGTCAAGAAGAGAAATCACGCTTTCACTTCCGGTATACTCCGCAAACCCGGCCATGACCTGGATGTCATATCCGGGATAGAGATCCTGAAGCAGGCTGTTGACATTTTCGATTACTTCTTCGCATTCCTTCCGGTAGATCATGATGCAGAAGCGGCCGGCCGTGATATAGCACACGAGTCTTTTGGAACAGGCTTTGGACAGCAGTCTTCCGGTATCCATGATCAGCTGATCGCCGCTCTTGTATCCTGCCATGTTGTTGAATTTTCTCAGACCGCGCAGGCGGACATAGCCGACGACCGGAGATTCGGAAAGATTCACGATGGAATGAAGCATTTCCTCTGCCCGGACCGTAAAGTAACTCATGCCGGGAAGACCGGTCAGAGGATTGATCTCATAGGACGGGGCATGCATGGACAGGCTGCTTTCCACAATGCCGGTCTGCAGGGCCGCCTCATCAAAGATGGATCCGACGGTCTGATTCGCGCCGCTTTTCGATGCCTTGTGCAGATGAATTTCCGCAAGCCGGATCATCTGCCGGAAATTATCCTCATCCTTTGGCGTTCCGGTCACATAGCCGAAGTTCAGTACCGGCACAATATGGTGGTTTCGGATATCAAAGGAAGCGGCTCTTTTTCTGACCATGGTGATTTTTTCCAGAATCTCGGCTTCCGTTCCGCCGGGAATCACGGCCGCGTATTCCATTCCCTGATAGCGGTAGGTATCCTCTTCTCCGAAAACGGAGCTCAGAATATTCACGGTCCGTACCAGCATCTCATTTCCGGTATCGTGACCGTAGAAATCGCTGTACAGGGAAACATTTTCCAGAGAACAGACCGTGATCGCCGCCGGCTGATTCAGATAGCGGTCAAGGCGGGTTCTCATGGCGTGTCTTGCATAGCATCCGGTCAGAGGATCATGGTCCGCGACATAGCGGATCTCACCGATCTTCATGAGATAACCCAGCCGGATTCTTGTGACAATCATGGTCACAACCAGCGAGGCAAACAGGAATTCCGCCACATGTACCGTATCGACCAGGAACAGATAGGGTTCCTTGTACATGGCGGAAAAGATGGCGAAGATGATGCAGAAGATACATTCCATGCCGAAGGAGCGGACGGGTGTATCGAGAATCATGGCAGGCATCAGCGTAATGAACAGAAGAATGGTCGTAGCCTGATGTCTTGGGTCCATGACGGTGCCAAGCAGGATGGCACTGAGCATCAGTACCGCCTGAAAAAGATACAGAACCAGAGTGGAATGCGGGTAGTTCTGCGGCAGAACGAAGCGATCGAGAAGAATCAGAATGACAAACACGCCGGGCAGAAAAAAGGAATAGGCCGGCGGAATCAGAACCCCCCGGACAATTGCCTGCGCGGCCATGTTCAAAAGAGCAATGATCAGTCCGCCATAGGCAAACATATGAATTGCCTTTCGGTTTTCGATATTGATTTCCTGTCGATAGAGGGTCATCTCTTCCGGGAAGAGAAACCCATTCTTCCTGCCTGATGCCATACTGCCCCCTCGTAACAGTGACATGCGAATATTTCCTGTTAACTGAAGTATATCATGACTCGCAAAGGAAGGAAGAAGCAGTGCCTGCTGTTGGTGCGATTGTGCAGATATTATCGTTTTTTTCTTTCTCTCAGGGTGTAAACCATGCCCGGTTCCGTTTTATGAAAATCCCCTGCATGCAGGAAGCAGGCAGAGGATCATATTTCATTGAAGATGTCACTGAACAGAGGATGTGGAAGGATCGTTTTCTTCTGTTTTGATTCCAATGGGCTCAGAGGAATTACCATGGTAGCAGAGTGCAAGCATGGTTGTATCATCAAACGGCGGTGTTCCTTTCGCGAAATCATCGATCGCCTTTACAACGGTATCGATCATGATCTTCGGATCATTTTCCTTCACGGTGTTCAGGGCGTCGAGAATGCCGCTGGATGAAAACCGATTCTGACTGGGATCCGTCGCATCCGTTGCCCCGTCACTGTAGACAAACAGGGCATCTCCGGGATTCAGATTCAGCTCATAGTCCCTGAATTCTGCGTTCGGTATGGCGGCGATCGGCATGGTGTGTACATCATTCAGCAGCTCAAACTGCTGTCCATACCGCCGCACGATCGGCGTTTCATGTCCGGCGTTAGCGGCCATGCCCTTGCCGGTTGTGATATCAAGAATCATGAGCCAGATCGTCACAAACTGAACGGAGGAATTATCCTGGCAGAGCTTGTTGTTTACTTCATACAGAATCTCTGCCGGTGTACCGCCGTATTCCGCTCTCTGCTTCACCAGGGTTTTGGAAATCACCATGAACAGTGCCGCCGGTACCCCCTTGTCGGAAACATCCGCTATCACAAGACACAGATGGGTATCGTCAATCATGAAGAAGTCATAGAAATCACCGCCGACTCTTCTGGCCGGATTCATGAGCGCATAGATCGAAAACTCCTTTTTATCCGGGAAGGGCGGGAATGTATTCGGCAGCATGTCCGCCTGAATGGTCGCCGCGACATTCAGTTCCGTGCTTGTTTTTTCCTGTTCTCTGGTCACTTTTTCGAGCTTATTGATATATCGCTTCAGATCGCTGTTCATCTGGGAAAAGGAATCTGCCAGGTCCTCCAGCTCATCGCCGGTATGAATATCCACATGGAACGGCTTGGCGTTTTCCCGGGTATCCAGATGATTGATCAGTTCCTTTGTCGCCTGATTCAGCTTTTTGATCGGATCTACGATATTCCGGTAGGTCTTTCGGTAGAATATCAGGGCCGCGATGATGGTCAGAATTCCCACCACGATGGTATTGATCAGGGCAACTGTCAGGAAGACCCGGCCAAGATCAAACACATCAATATCCGCGCCTACAACCGCAACAGGCTTTCCGCTGCTGTCGGTAATCGGAAGCTTCAAAGAGGCAATGACCCCGTATTCATCCGCGTTGACAATATGCAGAAACGGTTTGGAATCGGTGTTCATCGCGTTCAGGGACGCGCGTTTTTCCGCTTCGGATTCATACGCTTCCCGATACCCGAGATCCACGGTATCGACCGGGTTTGTTCCATCCCAGACAAAAACATATTCCGTTTCTTTCGGAACAACGACATACAGATATTTCAGATCGGAATGCTTGATCTGAACCGACAGATAATTCTGAATATAGTAATAGTAATCATCTTTTTCTCCGGTCCGAAGATAGGTTTCAATCCGGTCACCGTCGATCATTTCAGCGGTAATGTTCAGGAAGTCGTTCATATAATCCCTTGTGTTTGAGGACTGAACGGCAATACTCCAGGCGGAAATGAATATCGTTACGGTAAAAATGATAAAAAGGCTGAAGACCAGAAAATTACTGATGACTCTTTTTCCAAGTTTACTGTTCTGATCCATAGGTTCTCCATCCAGGCGTGACACCTTACAGATATAAAAGGGGGCTCACCTGGTATCTTTTCCTGACCCGGCACGCGCAGCGTGCTGAGAAAAGAAGCGGTCCGTTATTATTTTATCTCTTATCCGTTTTTTTACTGCTGTTTCCAGGCGGTTTTTCATAAAAACCTGCCTGCGGATGGCCAGACGCTGAAATCCGCGGTCTGATCTTCCGTTTCTCTGTGTTTTTGAAAAGTGCAATCTTGAAGGAGGGAAGGTAAAATAGCAGGCAGAGGCGGATAAACCATGAAAAAAGGCGCGATATTTGATATGGATGGCCTGATGTTCGATACCGAACAGATGTATCAGGATCAGTGGAACCGGATTGCAAAAGAGCAGGGCATTGAACTGCCGGCTGATTTTGTAAGGGAGATCTGCGGCACTGCCGGTGAAGATCTGTACGCGATTCTCAGAAAGTATTACCATACCGAAGATCCAAAGAGCCTGTTTGATCAGGTGATTGGAACGGTCAGAGATCAGTTGAAAACCTGGGTGCCGGTGAAAGCCGGCTGCCGGGAAATCCTGGAGTATTTCCGAAATCATCAGGTAAAGCTCGCGGTGGCGAGTTCCTCCCCGATTGAGATTGTGAAATCCAATCTGAAGGTTTCCGGTCTGGAGGACTGTTTTGATACGGTGGTCAGCGGCGCCGGACTCCCTCATGGAAAGCCCTGGCCGGATATCTTTCTGCTTGCGGCAGACAGGCTTTCTCTGAAGCCGGAAGAATGCTATGTGTTTGAAGACGCGGTCAATGGCGTAAAAGCCGCTCTTTCGGCCGGCTGTACTGCCGTCATGATTCCGGATCTTGTGGAACCTGCAGAGGAACTCAGAAAAGCCGCAGTCATCTGTTCTTCCCTGAGTGAAGCGGAAGAAAAAATCAGAGCGGGCAAGCTCTGATTATGAAATCCGGTAAAGCCGCATGGCGTTTTCAAGCGTGCGCTCAGCGACGAATTCCTCACTGACGTGACGCAGCCGGGCAATCGTTTCGACCACAGTCTTCACATCTTTTGAAAGACAGCGATCATTTTCTCTTTCCTTCGGGGGAGTGTAGGGGCAGTCGGTTTCCACAAGAATCCGGTCCCATGGGGCGGCGAGCAGACAGTCAATATGCGGCTGGTTCCATTCGGGATAGGTGAGGTCGTTGGAAAAACTGACATACATGCCCCAGGAAAACGCTTCCTGAAGCAGCTCCACAGGCCCGCCATAGCGATGCAGGACGCCGCAGGGTCGGTATTCCTTCAGAATCCGGATACAGTCTTCATGCGCCAGGCGGTCATGAATGATGACCGGCAGGTCAAAGTCCTTTGCCAGAGCCAGCTGTTCTTTGAAGATCCGCTTCTGCAGATCCTTCGGATCGTCATAGAAATAATCCAGACCCATTTCCCCGACTGCCTTGATTTTCGGATTGGAAAGACACGCGGCGATCTGTTTCAGATAATCGTGCGGGGTTTCCTGAACCCAGTGCGGATGAACACCGATACTGCCATAGACGGCCGGATACGTTTCGACAATGGAAAGCACCGTCTCAAATACACTGACATCGCTGCAGCAGTTCAGAACATACTGAATCCCGTCTTCTTCCAGACGGGAAAGACATTCATCGCGGTCTCTGTCAAACATTGCGTCTTCATAATGGGCATGACTGTCAAACAGTTTCATATTCTGTCCTTTCCAACAGGGGCATCCGCCGTTCGCAGCAAACACAGCGGGAGTTCTTTCCTATTATAAATGCATTCCTTCTCAGGATACGGTTTTCCAAACGAGCGTCAAAGATAACCGCTGAAAAGAAAAGGACACAGACCGGAATCTGTGTCCTGTATGTTGGTAAATATCAGATTCTACAGAAGATGGGCGCGCATTTCCGCTTCATCCATCTCCAGCAGTAAGGCCGGAGCGATATCGAACACCGTCCGGCATCCGCTCTGTCCCATCTTCGCAAGCCGGAAAGCCGCCCTTGCGTAGGCAGTCAGCACGGAGCCTGTGAATTCCGGATTGGAGTCAATCTTCAGACTGAACTCCATGATGTGTCTGTGCTCATCTTCGGCGCCGGTAACCCCGCTGCGGAAGACAAAGCCGCCGTGAGCCATGCCGGAATGATCCCTCAGAAAGGTCTCTTCATCAATGAAATGCACAGTGGTGTCATAATCGCTGAAATACTTCGGCATTTCCTTGATGGCGGTTTCGATGGCGGAATGATCCGCGTCAGGCTCTGCCACAACAAAGACCTCACGGGTATGCTTTTCTCTGGTGGTAAGCTCAGGCATTTCCCCATTCCGTACAGCTTCAAGCGCTGCGTCCACCGGAATCGTATACTGCTTGGCGTTTTTCACACCCGGGATGCGGCGTACCGCGTCGGAGTGTCCCTGAGAAACACCCTTGCCCCAGAACGTATAATCTTTCCCGTCCGGAAGAACTGCTGCGGCGTATGCCCGCATCAAAGAGAAGAGTCCCGGGTCCCAGCCGACGGAAATCATGGCGATATGCCCGCTTTCCCTTGCGGCGGTATCCACTGCCTCAAAGTGAGCAGGGATGTCCGTATGGGTATCAAAGGAATCAATCACGTTGAAGAACCGGGCAAAGTAAGGTGTCTGCTTCGGAAGATCGGTCGCGCTTCCGCCGCAGAGAATCATGACATCAATTCTGTCCTTCCAGGCTTCGACCTCACTGACCGAAACCACCGGAACGTCAGAAGCGATTTTGAGAGAGGACGGATCCCGGCGGGTGAATACCGCCGTAAGCTCCATGTCCGTTGTCCGTCTCAGAGCGAGCTCAACGCCTTTTGCGAGATTGCCGTAGCCAAGAATTCCGACTCTGGTTTTCATGTTCTATCCCTCCTGATGCATCTGAATCAGATCATCCATTCCATACATTCCCGCCTTTTTATCGGAGAGAAACTCCGCCGCCTGGATCGCGCCGTTGACAAAGATCTGACGGTTGGTCGCGTGATGGGTGATCGTAATGCTTTCATTGTCGCCGAAGAAGTGCACGGTGTGCTCACCGGCTTCCGTACCGCCGCGCAGGGCATGCACGCCGATTTCATGGCCGCGCTTTCCAACCATGCCGGACCGTCCGTATACTTCGGTAAAGGCATGTTCCGGATTCATGATTTCAAGCAGGGCTTTGGCGGTACCGCTTGGGGCATCCGCTTTCTGATTGTGGTGGGTTTCCACCAGTTCCATATCATACTGTCCGGAAAGAAGCGGTACTGCGGTCCTGAGGATCTGCTGCAGCACGGCAACGCCATAGGAGAAATTGGCGCTGAAGAAGACCGGCACCGTTTCAGAAAGTTCAGCAAGCTGCTGTTTCATTTCGTCAGTCAGACCGGTTGTCCCATAGACCAGTGCGCAGTGATTGTTTTTGACATAGTCCAGTATCCAGGGAAGGTTGTCACGATGACTGAAGTCAATCACCACATCTGCCTTTTCCCCGCAGTCGAGCGCGGAAAGATCGAACGCGTCCGCCATACCGATGACGGTATGGCCTGCCTGCTCCGCGGTGGCCCGGATCAGTGAGCCCATTCTTCCGTTTCCGCCGATCAGAATCTTCATATGAGTCCGACCTTTTCCATTTCCGCGAGCAGTCTCGCCTTAAGCGGACCGGACATCTGATACAGCGGCAGACGGTATCCGCCGACTTCCATTCCCATCGCGTTCAGCGCTTCCTTGACCGGGATCGGGTTGACCTCAAGGAACAGGGAGTGAATGTATTCCAGATACTTCTGCTGGATTTCAAGCGCGCCCTTGTGATCGCCTTCGAACCATTTCGCCACAAGATCATGGCATTCCTTCGGATTCGTGTTGGCAAAAACCGAAATCACACCGCTTCCGCCGATGGACAGAATCGGGATGATCATGTCATCGTTGCCGCTGAACATCACAAAGTCATCGCTCAGGAAGCGGGAAATGCTCATGGCATAACTGATATTGCCGCTGGCTTCCTTGATGCCCATGATGTTGGGATGCTTGGAAAGACGTTCGACCGCGTTCACGGACAGGGCACAGCCGGTTCTTCCCGGCACGTTGTAGAGAATGACCGGGGCGCTGACATTGTCGGCGACGGTTGTGAAATGGCGGATCATTCCTTCTTCATTGGCCTTGTTGTAATACGGGGTGATGCATAACAGCGCGTCCGCGCCCATTTCCGCGTATTTCTTTGACTTCGCCAGCTGAGTCGCGGTGTCATTCGAACCGCTTCCGGCGATGACCGGAACCCGGCCGTTTACGGTATTGAGCGTGAACTGGACGACCGCGTCATCCTCTTCATGGGTCATCGTGGTACTTTCACCGGTGGTTCCAAGAACAAGAATCGCATCGGTGGAATTGGCGATATGCCAGTTCAGAAGTTCGGAAAGCTTTTGGAAATTGACAGAACCGTCCTCGTTGAACGGTGTGATTAATGCGACAATAGAACCCTTGATCATTGTTCAGTCCTCCTCCAGTGCGATCATATGTTCAAATGTTTCTCTTCTGATTACCGTACGGTGATTTCCATCTTCCGCAAAGACAACCGCGGGAAGGGGAAGCTTGTTGTAGTGGCTCGCCATCGCGTAGCCATAGGCACCGCACGTTTTCATCACAAGTATATCTCCGGATTTCACCTCCGGAAGGTCAATGGCTTCGATCAGAATATCTCCGCTTTCGCAGCATTTTCCGGCAACGGTCATCGTTTCCTTGACCGGTTCCGTTTCCTTTCCGTCGATATAGGCATCGTATTTTGCCTGATAGAGCGCCGGGCGGATATTGTCACTCATTCCCCCGTCCACAAACACATAGCTGCGGTTGGGTGTTTTCTTCAGAAAACCAACGGTATAGAGATTGTATCCGGCTTCTGCCACAATGCTGCGGCCCGGTTCAATCAGTACCTTCTGAATGCCGGTATGAAGCCGGTCTTCTTCCTCCGTACAGGTCGAGAGAATGGTATCACAGACTTCTTTGATCGGAATCGGATGGTCTTCTTCGGTATAGACTGCCGCGAACCCGCCGCCGAAATCCATGGTATTGCAGGAAATGCCGTATTTTTCCCTGAAGTCCGCCGCGGTTTCAAACAGCTTGCGGATTTCCTCCACAAAGGCCTGCTTTTCAAAGATCTGCGAGCCGATATGGGAATGGAAGCCATCGAAGGAGATGTTCGGGTTATCCTTCAGAATCCGGATGGTGTCGACCAGCTCGGATTCATTGAGCAGGGAGATTCCGAATTTGCTGTCGACATGTCCGGTTACGATGTAGTGATGGGTATGGGCGGAAATGCCGGGATTGACACGGACCAGAGTATGAATCGTATGATCAGTACCGCGGATCATCTGATCGAGCAGCTGCGCTTCCATCAGGTTGTCCACCACAATGGTTCCTATTCCCTTTGTAAGAGCGTACTGGAGATCGTCCGCTGTCTTGTTGTTGCCGTGGAAAACAATCTTTGCCGGATCATATCCTGCCGCCAGCGCCGTATGGATTTCACCGCAGGAGACCGCGTCCACATAGAGCCCGTATTCGTTTGCCAGCTTCAGTACGGCCTTACAGCTGAATGCTTTGGAGGCATACAGGATGCCGGTCTCAAACCGGTCGGACTGAAAGTTTTCCGTAAATTCCTTCAGACGGCTGCGGAGCGCTCCGGCATCATAGACGACCAGAGGAGTTCCGTAGGTTTTTACCAGGTCTTTCACCGGCACATCAGCGATCATGCTCATAGTTTTCTCTCCTTGGAAATGATAAAGCCGGCAGAGTTCTTCTGCCGGCACAAAATATCCAGTCAGATAGCACTCCTGTTTGCACAGACAGTCTGATGGATGTTCTCCATCAGCCCACCAGCGGAACATGCCTGCTCCACCAGTTCGGCGGAATTGCTTCTATATGACATCGAACGCCTGCTGGCTCTGTCATATATTGTCGCTCCCGCGCCTCTATCATTACCCGGATACTACCACTCAGAGAAAAAGATTTCAATCACCTGAAGTAAAATTTTCATGGATTTTCTGTAAAAACTGTCAGGACTCCGGATTTTTTCCGCACATTCTTCGGTGTCTGATACAGGAACTGCCATAAAAACAGGAATCTGCTGAGATCGGCCCGAACCATGCCCGCATGCGGCCGGGATTCTGCGCATGACAGCAGTTTTTTCGAATGAAGGAATAACGGCTTTTCCTCAATCAGGAAAAGGATTGATGGTACAATTCAGATGAAGGAAAAAGAAGAAACTGTCTGATCCTGCTGCGCAAAGACAGACGGCGGAGGGAAAATGAGTCAGAACTGGGAAGAAATCCATAAGAAGAGAGATCAGGAAGTCGTCGAGAAGATCGAACGATGCAATACCAGAAGCAATATCTTTCTGTTCATCGGCATAGGAAGCTTTGTGCTGGGATTATCAGCCGCTGATGATATTCTGAAAAATTTTTTTCAGGGAATCATAGACCAGTATCAGGCAACGGGAACGGTGGTGGCTGAAGAAATGTTTTCAACGATCAAGATCAGTTCAATCATCTTACTCATACTTTTTATACTGCTGGGAATGTTCTTTCTGTTCCAGGCAATGCTCAACTGGGAAAAATCCGAGAAACTCTCCGCGTCCAGATTTCTCTGGATTCCTGATGAAGAGGAAATCAGGGACATCAATGAACGGTTTGACAATGAAATGATCCGTTCCCTGATCGCGTCCATTCCCCCGGTAGACACCAAGTCCATGGAGGTAGGATTCGACGCGGTTACCATCAGAACCAATGAGGGTGTATTCGCGTGCTATTTCAACCAGCAGGGATATGAACAGCTCGACAATTACGGCACGAAGCAGCTTGCCTATTATCTTGCCTCGAACTGTTTTCTGGCTGGTTTTGTGATCTATCAGAAAAAAATCGCTCCGATCGGTTCCGACCGGTATCTGGGAGGAGTTACCGATATCGGCGGGGAATTACCGCCCAGAGAGAAAATGAGCAAACGGTATTTCAATATGTACAGCTGGCTGGCTGTCCGGATCCAGGATACGCTGAAGCTTGGAACAGGCCTGAAGATGCCGGAACAGGAAGATACCAAGTCGCCTACCAATGACGGACAGATCGTATTGAACAAAGGTTACAGCAGTATCAGGGAAGGACTGAAGCCGCTGTAATCTCCACTGTCCTTTGCATGATGTTTTCTGCGGAATCTTCCAGGTTCCGCTTTTTTTCTCTGTAATAAAAAAGATCAGCTCAAACAGAGCCGATCATATGCAGAGTCTGTGCTTATTCTGTTTTTCCAGGATCCTGCGGTGTGACATCCTCCGTATCGGAACCGGCTGTTTCAGTGGTTCGGGAATGAATCTCTTCCGAATACTTTCCGGCGGCGGATCTGACTTTCTTCATCGCGCTGTCAATTTCCTTCTCTGTTTCCCTGACCGCGTTTTCAACATATCCGACAGTCAGCCCGAAGGCAATGAAATCAATACCTGCTTCAATAAACCAGAGACCCACAAGAATACCGACACTTGAAGCAGCGATACTCGGATAGACAAACGAGAAGATGCCGAGGATGACGCTCATCAGACCGGTAAGGAATCCAAAGATCCAGCGGCTGTTCACAAAGCGGGTTCTGACGGAATAGTAGATACTGAGACATCCCTTGATCAGAAACCAGGCCGCGACAAGAAACAGGACGGTGCGGTCCAGTCCCATCATTGTGCCCGGTGCCGGAGTATTGCCGGGACGGAAAAGATAGACAAAGCCGATAATCGCAGCCAGAATACTGACGATGAATTCCGGAACACGCGCTTTTTTCTGGAAGAAGCGGATCACACCGAATATTCCATAGACAAACAGCACTGCCGCGAAAAGTGACATGATGCTCAGGAATGTTTCCACCGGGGCCGTCATGCAGAAAATACCGCCGATAATGAAGATCACTCCGATAATAATACTAGCAATTACCATAACCAATCCTTTCCTTTATTTTTACCAATTTCCTATTCTAGCACCGTATGAAAAAAGTGTGTGGGAGAAAACACGGACGGAATATAACATGCATGCAGGTACTGAGCCGGCAGGGCACAGGAAAGAACTCCCGTTTGGTACAGCCATATGCTTCAAAGATCCTCTGCGACATGCCATGAGATTGCGAATATTTTCCGTGATTGCCTGTCAATCTGAATTATAATGAAAAACATAGTTAAGGACCGCGGTCATCATCTTATATCCGGCATACAGCCAGGCAGAAAGAACACCTGTTCCTCAGATGGTGAATCACGGCAGTGAAATCATCAGAAGGGAGACCTCAGAATTTATGTATCAGGACAATGGCATCGAAACAACTACAGCTCCAGAAAGCGAAAAGACGGTATCGCCCATGGAAGAATCAGTACCGGCTTCCGGAATCGGATCAGACGCGGTGAATTCCTCACAGCCTGATCTTTCCTCTGGAAAGGACGAGGAAGAACCAGCGGAACCGGTTACGGAAACCAATGACGGAGAGGCCGTGGAAACAGAGAGCGGCCCGGAGCCTGAAGGCGCAATGGAACCGGACAATGAAGAAAGTGAGAAGGCGGCTGCGGAAATAGGCGCGCTGGAAGACGCGGATGCCGAGGCAGAGCTGCTTGAAACACTGGAAATCGAAGCTTTTTGGGATCATGAGGAAAAAAAGGGAATGAAGAAAGCGATGAAGAAAGTCATGAAGGAAGCCGTAAAAAAGGAGAATAAGAAGGCCGTAAAGAAAGCTCTGAAAAAGGCTGTGAAGATGGCTGCGGAAACTGCCGCGATGGAAGCCGCGCTCAGTGCCGTGACCGGATCGAAGAAAGAGAAAAAAGCCGCGAAGAAAGCTCTGGAAAAGACGGATGAAAAGTCGATGAAAAAAGCCCTGAAGGCTTCGGTTAAGAAAGCGGAACTCAAGGCTGTGAAAAAAGCTGTGAAGAAGGCCATGAAAAAGGCGAAGAAATGGGATCTGTGAGACAGAGGAGAAAGTATGAGCAGTTTTACAGTGAAGGAAGCCAAAACCGGTTTTACGTTCAATCTTCTTGCGGATAATGGCAAGGTGATCGCCGTATCCGAGGTTTACAGCACAAAAGCGGCCTGTCGGAAAGGCGCGGAAAGTGTAAGCGACTATGCGCTGCTGGCGCCGATCGAAGATCAGACCTTAAAGAATTACGAAGTGGAAAAGAATCCAAAGTTTGAAGTGTTCCTTGATAATAAGAAGGAATACCGTTTCCGTCTGAAGGCTTCCAACGGAGAGATCATCGCGGCCAGTGAAGGCTATGCCACCAAGGACAGCTGTATGAAGGGAATTCACTCCGTCAAGGTGAATACCTTGTGGTCGGAAATCGAAGAGAAGGAATCCGCCTGATTCAGAATTTATAACAGTGGGAATAAAACGGGCATGTCAGTTGCGGCATGCCTTTTCACATGGAGCAGGAACCGGCGGGAACTGACCGCCAGAACGTGTAAAGAAATCGGATATCGCTTCCTGGATTCTCTGCGGGAAGGATATAATGTTACATATGACAGAAACAGAACAGATTTTCTCATCGGATCTTCATCCTGCAAACGGAGCGTGGAGTGAACTCAGAAAATACCGGAAGGATCTGACGGTTGCCGGGAATGCACTCCTCTGGTTCGGAGTATGGTCGGTGATTAAGACCTATCTTACCGTGATGCTGAATGAAGATCTGGCAAAGCTGATTACCGAACAGCTGAATCCGGCACAGCTGAATGAAGCGTACGCGATGCTTCAGGCAATGACGATTCTTACAGGAGTTGTATTTCTGGTTCATTTTCTGATCTACCGGGGATCACAGAAGGAAGGGCACGGGCAGAAAACCGGGCCGTTTTATCTGGTGCTTGCCTTTGTTTTCTTCGCTGCCTGTCTGATCAGTATCATTCTGACGCTGTTTCATGTGACGGGCATTCAGGAGAATCCGGTTGTTTCCATTCTGCTTGACGTGACAACAGCAGGAATCAGCGCGGATATTCTGTTCAACGGAATACACTGCCGCAGGCTCGCTCAAAAACTGAAGACAGAGGAAAGCATATGAACAGTGATTTCCATTATTACGCTACCTACTGTGCGGCTTTGATTGCCGGATATACACATGAAGAGGCACAGGATATCTGTTACAGCGCTCAGCTGGTGGATCACTGTACCAGAACCTGGCTGAAAAAGATCGGCGGTCCGGGTTCTGCCGCGACCACCCAGCTGCAGTCAGAGCTGATCTCCGCCCGTACGGATACAGCAGGTCTGCAGGATATTACCCGTATCTGGTCCTCTTTTCATTTTCTTCCCCGTGATCTGTACGCGGAGGTTCCATATGGTTCCCGCCGGTATAAGAACAAGTTCCGGC
Source organism: uncultured Erysipelotrichaceae bacterium (assembly GCA_946537255.1). Lineage (GTDB taxonomy): Bacteria > Bacillota_I > Bacilli_A > Erysipelotrichales > Erysipelotrichaceae > Bulleidia. Next base: position 39,817 of record CAMNFS010000006.1, on the reverse strand, counting down.
TGATCTGCGGACCCAATGGAGATCTGCTGAAGAAGACCATTCAGATTGCCGGAAGACGCAATACGCTTCAGGCGGTCGGAATTGCCATGCATGTGCTCGCGGATACCTGGGCGCATACCTATTTTGCCGGCACCCCGTCTCTTGTGATCAATAATACGGACTATAACTTCTATGAGCTGAGAGAGGACAGAGAGGGAGTTCACCGGATACCGGTTGTATTCGGACATAATCCCGCTGCCAGAGAAGATCCTGAGAAAAGAGCCTATACCGGAAGTATTTACCAGGCGGAGGAAAACTCCATTATGAATCTCGGACATGGCCGGGCCGGACATCTTCCAGACTACAGCTTCATCCGCTATGCCTACGCTCCGTCATGGGACCGGTATGATGAAATCATCAAGGACAATCCCCATGATTATCTTTATGCGTTTGCTCAGATGGTCTACGCGATGAAGCAGCTTCATGATGAGTCAGATGTCTTTGAAACAGATACCTATGCCTGGGAAATGATCCGGCCGTATGAAGATCGGATCAGAAACATTCTTTCCATAAGGCGGACCGACGATTCCAAAGACTGGGAAGCGCTTGGAGAAACACTTTCCGGAAAGACCATCCGTCCGTTCAGTCTGGAACTGTTTGAGACGGAATATCTGTCCTCAGCCGATACGCCCGAGACCCTGCTTGCCAGTGCCCCGGGAAGATTTTTCACCGCTGCTCTGGATCAGAAGGCAATGGTCGTAAATGAGATGGTGCGTTCCGGCAATACGCTGGGTGGAAGAGCGATCAGTGTTTCCGATCCGGCATCGTATGAGAAGGAGGAACAGAAATGACACAGTGGCAGAAACTGAAAAACATCCTGACTGCTGTTCTGGAGATCCTGTTTGCCGGTCTGATCCTGTTTCTCAGTGACAGAGACTTCAGTCATCTGAATTTCCCCGGGGCGGAAAAGCTCACACGGGGTGTGGTTTCCTATTATCTGATTCTGGTGGTATTCGTGATTGTGATGCTTATCTACGGAATCCGGCTGATTATTTTCTATTTCACCATGGCGAGATTCATGACCGGCGGCAGAGGGATGCTGTACCGGGGTGTTCTCTATACGGATCTTGCCCTGTATACCATGACGCTGAACAATGTGCCGGTGAACTATATCATGATCTATCTGATTGCCATTCTGGTAATCGCCGGGGCGATCAGTCTCTTTCAGGCCTTTGATATCATGAAGCTGGGCGGGTTCTGGCAGTTCAAGATGGTGCAGGGAATTGTGACCATAAGCCTTGCGGTCTACGGCTTCACGCATCTGCGTCAGCCGATGGTGCTTTCCTATATCTTTGCCATCACGCTCGTACATGATGCGATCATGCGGATCGTCAGTGTCTTTACAACAACTCAGATCGTAACGGTTCCGTAATCCATCAAAAAGACAGGTTCATAAACCCGTTTCACCCTGTTTCGAAACGTATTCTGTGTGAAATACGAGGAAAGAACATGAAACAGAAAATGAGAATGTAAAGCTTTTGAAAGCTTACTCCTTCTGGCGGTAATGGCGATTCTGGCTGTCGTGCTGCTGGTACGGCAGAAATCAAAAAAACAGTAACAGCGACAGATCAGTCATGGGTGATTCTTAACAGAATCGCCTTTTTTGAAAATCATCCGCAGAACACGCTGAGTGTTCCGCCCTGAAACTGAGGGAAAAGAAACAGACATGGAATGATAAAATCAGATTGACAGGAGGTGAGATGGATGAACCGAATTCTGGAAGATAAAAACCGCCTGATTCTTGCGGCAGTATTACTCCTTGCGGGGGTGCTGAGTTTTACTCTGATTCATGATCTGTATCTGAAGTGGAGTTATATCAAATATGCTATCACCTATCTTGATAACAAGGCCAATACCGTACTGGCCCTGACAGGAGCTTCCACTTCCGCTTCAGTGGCCATTACCATGATTCCGGGAGACATCGGCACTCCGATCGCTACCCAGCTGGCCAGTATCAGCAGCTATTCGATTATTGTCCTTGCGGCGGTCCATCTTGAAAAATATCTGATCACCATGGCGGCACTGCTTGGACTTCGGATTCTGATTCCGGCGGCCTGTGTCATCGCCGCTGTCAATGAAGTGTTTCTGAAACGGACATCGTTTTCCAGTCTTTCCAAAAAGCTCTGTGTCTTCGCGATTGCGCTGGTTCTGGTGGTGCCGGCTTCCGTCTATCTTTCCACAACCATTGAAAAAACCTATGATGAGGATGTCATGCTTTCCATTGAGCAGACAAAGAAGGAAGCGGATGAAATCAGAAACACCCTGGAACAGAGTGATCAGTCGCTCTGGGACAAGGTGGTCAGCACCCTGAGCGGGGGCACCAGGGAAGTGCTTGGAAAATTTGAGAATTCCCTCAACAACTTCGTGGAGGCAATCTCCGTGATGCTCATTACGGCATGCGTGATTCCGATCATGACCTTTGCGGTACTGCTGTGGCTGATCAAGGCGCTGTTTCAGATTGATCTGAGACCCCCGTCTCTTGAGCAGCTGGCCATGCGGGCCAGAATCAAACCGCTTCCAACCGCGGACAGAAATAAAAACAGTGAATAACTGCCTGTTGGCAGCGCAGTATGAGCAGTACAGATAAAACCAGACTTCCGTCATATGCCGAAAGAAAAAGCGGTGAGGTCAGGCATCGCCTGTCCATGACCGCTTTTTAAGATTCCGATTGGGTGTTTATCATCCACTCAGACGGGTGATTACTGAAAATTGTATGACAGATACTCGTCATCGCTGAACTCAGCGTCCGTGAATACATTCTTCTGAAGGACCGGATTTCCTACGCGGGAGATGAAGCATGCAATGAATCCAACATCGCATGGATGAATGAGCTGGAAGCGGCGAATGACGCTCAGGAAACCTTTACCCAGTGCATGATGTTCCGTACGGATTTCCATTCACCGAAAAACGCCGCCGGCGCCTGGACCCCGGCTCATGAATACACCGATTATCAATGGTGGCTTGCCCGTTCGGATCATGGCAGATGGAAACTGATGACCTGGGGGTATTAAGCAGAAAAAGAAAACGGATTCAGGAAATCCCGGATCCTTTCGATTCTCTTTTCAGGTGAATCATTCCGCATGTGAGGTGCTCTTTACGAGTCACCTTTTTCTGAGAGAGCAGAAGGAAGAAGCGCAGTGACATATGCCTTTGGATTTCCGCTCAGCAGACAGGAGAAAGTCGCTTTTTTCTTCCGTCTGAGTATAATGGAAACGTCCACTGATGGGCCAAGCAGTTCGGGTCCGATATCCTGCTTGTAAAACATGAAAACCAAAGGAGATATTTTTATGCGGTTTATGAGAAGTATTATTGAGGAGTACAAAGTGCTCCTGCGCAGCGTTCCCTCCACGGTTATCGCTGCTTTTGTTTTGTCTGTGGTGCTGATGAATCTGCTTGCGGGAAGGGAGATGTACCGGTCGGACTGGTTCTGTCTGAATACCGGTCTTTCCGTATCGTGGATTTCCTTTCTGTGCATGGATGTCATCTGTAAACGGTTCGGTCAGCGGGCTGCCAATCTGATTTCCGTACTGGCGATGGGAGTGAATATTTTCTGCGCGGTCGGGTTTGCGCTGTTGATGAAGACACCGGGACGCTGGGCTGCCTTTTATTCCAGCTCGGATCCAAATATCGCTCAGGCAATCACAGAAGGCATAGACGCGACCTTCTCCGGTGCCTGGTATGTCGTCGCTGGCTCTTCCATCGCTCTGTTTGTGTCCTCGCTGGTCAATTCCTTTCTGAATGTACGGATCGGGAAGACTGCGGACAACGGCCGTTACAGCGGATTTGCCATCAGAAGTCTTCTGTCCACGTGTGCCGGGCAGTTTGTGGATAACTTTGTATTCTCCGCTCTGGTTTCCCATGTCTTCTTCGGGTGGACCTGGCCGCAGGTGCTGATCTGTTCATTTACCTCGATGATCATTGAGCTGGTCTTTGAGGCAGTCTTCTCACCGCTTGGCTACAGGATCGTACAGAACTGGGAAAAGGATGAGGTCGGAAAGAACTATGTGGACCTTCACCCTGAGGTAAAACCGGCATGATGGAGCTGGAAAAGCTTTCCGGTACGCAGCTTGGCAGACTCGTGAATCAGGGAGTGATTTCTCCTGCTCAGGTTGTGGAGTATTTCAGAAACCGGATTGAGACACGCAATCCAAGTCTGAATGCCTTTGTCTATACGGAATTTGATGAGGCCGCCAGACGGGCGGAACAGCTGGAACAGCGGCTGGCCAGAGGAGAGGACTGCGGTCCGCTGGCTGGCGTCCCGGTGGCACTGAAGGATTTTCTGCCCTCCAAAAAGGGATGGACGAATTCTCATGGCGGTGTGAAGTCTCTGATTCAGAAGGATCCTGCGGATTCGGTATTTACCAGAGCAGCTGAGAAAGCCGGGGCAATCGCTCTTGGCAAAACCAACGCGCCGGCCTTTGCCTTCCGTGGGACAACCGACAATAAACTGTATGGTCCGACTTCAACCCCGTTCAGGGTTGGATATAATTCCGGCGGGTCTTCCGGAGGAAGCGCGGCGGCGGTGGCGGATGGCATGATTCTGATCGGGGAAGGATCAGACGGCGGCGGATCCATCCGAATTCCATCCAGCTGGTGCGGATGCTTTGGCTTCAAGGCAGGCGTCGGTACGATTCCAAGCGTCAACCGGCCGGATGCCTGGAGTGCCTCGCATCCCTACTGCTTCAACGGGGCAATTACCAAAACGGTTGAGGATTCCGCGGTGATGCTGAATCATATGGCGGGATTTGATTCCAGAGACCCAAACAGCGTCCGGCTTCCGAAGCGGGATTTCACAGAGCTTATGAAGCAGCCCGTCAGTGGATGGCGGATTGGCTTTACGGAAGACTTCGGTGTCTTTCCGGTGGATCCGGAGATTGCGGCCATTGTGAAAAAGGCAGCCATGCGGTTTTGTGATGCCGGCGCGTCTGTGGAACCGGCGGAATTCCATTTTGCCCATTCCGGCATGGAGCTGGCGGAGTTCTGGTGTGAAAGCATCTGCTTTGATACGGCCGCGGACATGGAGATCTGGAAACAGAACGGATTCGATCTGGTAAGGGATCACCGGGATGAGCTGCCCGAAGAATTCATTTACTGGAATGAGAAAATCCGGAACGGAACGTTCATGGAATTCAGAAGAATGAATGATCTGCGCACGGAAATACTGGATGCCATGGAAGACGCGTTTGATACCTATGATCTGATTCTTTCTCCGGTGACCGTCTGCGCGCCTGTGAAAAATACAGCAGATGGAAACACCAGGGGACCGGAGGTTTTCATGGGTCAGAAGATGGAGCCCCTGATCGGCTTCTGTGAAACCTTCTTCGCCAATTTCACCGGCAGTCCTGCTGCCTCAGTACCGGCTGGCTTGACGGCATCCGGACTTCCCGTCGGGATGCAGATCATCGGAAGGAAATTCCGGGATGAAAAGGTGCTTGCGGCCGCAGGGACCTTTGAACAGCTTTCTCCCTGGTCCTATGACATTCCTTTGAACCGGAATCTGGATGAGGGGATCCGGATGAAACAGAAATAAGTCGGATCATAAGACAGAAACCCGTAAGAGAATCCGGATGGAACAGCAGCCATACCGCTTCTTACTGCGGTTTTTTTTCTTCTGCTGAGTTCCTGTTTCATATCGTGTATGGAAGACAGGGAATTATCTTTTGAAATGGTAGAATGAACGGGAAATGACACCGGAAGAAAGAAAAAGAAGATTTCAGGCATTCGCGGAACGGTACGGGCTTGTTTTTGACGACCAGCAGGTGTCCGCTGCCTGCAGAGACGGCACGGTTCTGCTTCTGGCTGTGCCGGGAAGCGGGAAGACAACCACGCTGATCGGCCGGCTTGGCTTCATGACGATGGAGCTTGGGATTTCACCGCGGCAGATTCTGGCCATTACCTATACCGTATCCGGTACGGAAACGATGCGCCGTTCTTTTTCTGATCACTTTCCAGCCAGGATCGCGGATGAGATTTCCTTTCGGACCATTAACGGAATCTGCTGGGGGATCGTCTGGCAGTACTATCAGAACCATCATCGAGAGATTTCCGTGTGTGATGAAAAGACAGAGAGAAAAATACTGAGACAGCTGTTTCAGGAGATCCGATGGGAGAACTATCCTTCGGAAAACGATCTGATTCAGTGTCAGACGGATATTTCCAGAGCCAAGAATCAGATGCTTACCGATGCGGAAATTCAGGCAGGGAAATGGAAAACGGATTCCTTTCAGGAGATATATGCGGGATACGCGCAGAAGCTGAAGGAGCTGCGCATGGCCGACTATGATGATCAGATGATCTTTGCCCTGAAGATTCTGAGAGCGGATCCGTCTTTGAAGGAACGAATCCATTCCCGATACCGGTATATTCTCGTCGATGAGGCACAGGACACCTCTCTTCTCCAGCATGAAATCCTTCATGAGCTCAAAGGGAAGGATGGGTCTTTGTTTCTGGTAGGGGATGAGGATCAGAGCATCTACGGTTACCGGGGTGCCTGTCCCGGGATCCTGCTGAAGATTGACGAACAGTATCCTGGCGCGGAAATCATGAAGCTTGAAAACAACTACCGCAGTCACAGAGAGATCACAGACACTGCCCAGCGGTTCATCGACCGCAGCGCTGCCCGCCTTCCCAAGCGCATGCACGCATATAAGGGAGAGGGCGGCCGGGTGGTGATTCACAGCGTGAAAAGCCGCAGCTCTCAGCGGGAAGCGCTGCTTCGATACTGTAAGGAAGCTGCCGCGGTTCTCTATCGGAACAATGACTCAGCCGTTTGTATCATTGACATACTGGAAAGAAACGGGATTCCCTGGGTACTGAACAAACCGAAGGACACGTTCTTTACCAGTGCCGTGACAAATGAAGTGAAAAGCTTCTTTCAGTTTGCCCTGGATCCGGATAATCCAGAACTTCTGAATAAGGTATATTCCCGGTTTTCCCTGTACTTTACATCAGAGTCCGTCTGCAGGGCGGAGCGCTTTTTTCAAAGAAATCACAAGTCTCTGCTGGATGAATTCGCTGATTCCTTTCTGTTTGGAAAAAAGGGAAAACCGGACCGGATGGCGCAGAACGCGAAGAAGTTCCGGGATGTGTTTCAACGCGTTCCCGCTCTTTCTCCTTCTGAAGCGCTGGATCAAATGCTTTCGCTTGGTTATAAGCAGTATCTCATGGATCATGAGCGGGGCATGGGCGGGGTGGAAATCCTTTCCATGATCGCTGATGGAACAAAAACCGCCCGGGAATTTCTGGCCCGGCTGGATCTGCTTCAGAAGAAGATGCAGGAGAAAAGAGAAACACAGTCTGCCGTCTTTCTTTCCACCATCCATTCCGCAAAAGGAATGGAATTCGAGCGGGTGATCCTTTATGACGTGACTGACGGGATTCTGCCGGCGGTCACAGCAGAGGAAAAGGAACAGTACGAAGAAGAACGGCGGCTGTTCTATGTCGGAATGACCCGGGCAGAGAAGGAACTGGTTGTGCTGTCCGTCAGAGGAAACGGGAAAACTTCGTCCTTTCCGGATGAGCTGCGGATGAAGAAGAATCCGGAAAAGAAACAGAAGCCATCCGGGAAAAAGAAGAAATCCGGAAAGATCCATCACGCAAAGGTACATTCGCTTGTAAAACCCATGACGGAACTCCAGTACGCAAGGGATAAAAAGAACGCGGATCTGTTTCAGATTCATAAGTCAGAGGGAAAGATTACCGAAGCGTGGAAGATCGATCCAGCGTCCGGAGAACTGACGCCATGTACAGAATATGTACAGCGACTGTACCGGAAAGGCCGGATTGAGCGGATAAAGGAAGAGGAGAAACAGGATGTGGATTGATCTGTCGATGAAACTGAGGCGGGAAATGGACAGCGGAGAAGGTCCTCTTTTTGGAAACGGGCATATCGGAACTCATTTTGACGTTATGAACAGAAGCTTCCCGCTGGAATACTTCCGGCGCAGCGCGGTGGTGTTTCATGTCATAAAGAAGCACGGGGAAGAGATCGGATGCGGGGATGTGGATCTTTCCCTGATCCGCAGGGAGGACTTCGCGGTATTCCATACCGGTTATGTTTCATCAGAAGAAGGAAACTGGTCCGCTCTTTCAGAAGAGCTGATCGATTTCCTTCTGGAAACAGGCATATCAATGATCGGAACGGACGCGCCGGGAATCCGCCATGGCAGAGAACATACCCCGATGGATCAGTACTGTGCGGACCACGGAGTGTTCGTGGTGGAAAACATGCGCAGTCTGGAACAGATCAGAGCCCGCTGCACGATCTACACGTTCCCCATGAATTTTGAGGGTCTGAGCGGGCTTCCGTGCCGGATCGCGGCAGAGATCTGAAAACGGAGCCGAATTCTGATAGGATGGATAAGGAAAGAAGAAACAGCTTATGAAACTGATGCGGAAACTGACTCTCTGGATGAGCGTTCTTGCGCTCGCGTTTGTATTTTCACCCCGTATTTCTGCGGAAACACCGGATCTTTTTACCTATGAAATCCGGGATGGAGAGGTGCTGATCACCGGATACAGGACCCGTTCGAAAACGGAAGTGGAAATACCGGAAGAAATCGAGGACAGTCCGGTCAGGGCAATCGGAACCCGGGCGTTCTATGGTCATTCCGAGATTCAGAAGGTCTCTCTTCCGGATACGCTTCAGATCATCGGCAGTCACGCGTTTGATTCCTGTACGGAGCTGCAGGAAATCAATTTTCCTTCTTCCGTCTCAGAAATCAGCGACTATGCGTTTTTTGAATGCGTGCGGCTGAAGAATCCGGAATTTCAGGAAGGCCTGCGTTCGATCGGAACCGGTGCCTTCTGTCTGAGCAGCGCTGTGGAATCCATTACGATTCCCGCCAGTGTCACAAGCATCGGAGACTATGCGTTTTCCGGAATCAACAAGTTTGATATTCAGCATTCCGCCGCGGAACCTTCCGCTCTGAAGTCTGTGGTTTTCGCCCAGGGCAGCCAGCTGAAGGAACTGCCGAAGCAGATGTTTCAGAACTGCTCGAATCTTGAAACCGCCATGCTTCCGGACAGTGTGGAAGTCATCGGGGACCGCGCTTTTCAGAACTGTGATCATCTGAAGGACTTTGTCTTTCCTTCTTCTCTTCAGTATATCGGCGCCCGTGCCTTTTCACACTGCGAGGCGCTGACATCGATAAATACCGGTGCGGCATTTATCGGGGAATCCGCGTTTGCGGACTGTTACGGCATTCAGGAATTGAACCTCACCGGCATGAAGGAGGTTCATGAAAACGCGTTTGTAAGTGTGGGTTCTTCCACGGAAGGTCTTGTGCTTGTCGTTCCTTCCACGCTGGAAACAGTGAGTGAGACGGCTTTTGCGGCAAACTGCTTCCATGAAATCATCTGTAATGAGAATCCCCGCTTCTTTACGGATGAGGAACATTTCGGTCTGTATGAAAGAAAAGACAATGGAATCCTTCTGGATGCCGTGGCATGCAATCAGCCAGAGCGCAGGCAGTATGCCGTTTTCGATGGGACCACCCGGATCGCGGATCGCGCCATGTTCAGTGAAATACTGTCCATTCCGGATCTTTCCATTCCTTCTTCCGTAACAGAAATCGGCGACCATTCCCTCGCACACATTCTGCGTGAGGCGGAAAGTCTTGTGATACCGGGAACCCTGAGCTCTCTTGGCAAGGGCGCCCTGGAAAACTGCGGGGCGAAATCCGTTACTCTGAACTACAGCGGCGTACTTCCGGAAGATCTTCTGAATCAGGCGTCTTCTCTTGAAACGCTGACGATAAACGGAACCGTAACCGGTCTTTACAGAAGGTGTCTGGGCGGTGCGGATTCTCTGAAATGGACAGTCCCTTCTTCTGTCACAGCGATTGATCCGCAGGCCTTTGGCTTATCCTTCCCTTCCGGAATTGCTTTTTCCGACGCGTTTGATCTTGTCGATGGATTGCTGTATTCCGGCGATCATACCGTTCTCTACGCGGCTGAGCCGGGACTGAAGAAGGAAGAACTTCATCTGCATGACGATACGAAAGTCATCCGAAGTCACGCGCTTTCCTTCAGTGCCTTCAATGAAGAGGCACCGAAGCGGATTGTGATTCCCGCAGGAACCGAGACCATTGAGGATCAGGCCATAGGCTGGCTCACCGCCAATGACAGCTATTCCCTGCAGAAGGATATTCTGATTCTTTCCGACAGTGACGCGGCAGAGGCGTATGCTTTGAAAAATGACATTGCCTGCGCGGATGATGAGCCGGCGATGAATCTGGATGAAGTCACCCTTGCCAAAGATGAAACAGCAGAACTCATTCTCACGCATATGCGGACACCGGTGCTGTTTACCTCCGCCGATCCGCATATTGCCATGGTTGATCGAACCACCGGTGTGGTTACCGGTGTGTCCAGAGGAACCACCACTGTGATCGCGGCCTCGGGAAGCCGGTATTATTCCGTCCCTGTAACCGTGCGAAACGGGAAATATCAGCCGGATACTTCAAAGGAAAACACCTATACCATGGCGGACAGGGATGGTCTTGAAAACTGGGAGAATACCTATTTCAAGCAGAACCCGGCCGCGTCATCCCATACCCAGAACATCTCTGCACTGATCTACAGCGGAAACAGCTATGTGCCGATGTTCGGTCTCCATTACCTGCAGGGCTTTGACTATGAGGATTACCTGAAGAGCGAGGTCTATGACAAGGAAAACTGGGGTCATGACCTGGGGGTATTCAACGCCCTGAATCCAAACCTTGACCGCGAGATGGCAAGAGGCAGAAATGAAAACCTTGTACTGTATTCCGGAGCCGGAGATCCCAACACGTTCCTTCTGACCGGAAAGAAGGGCACCCGGCTTGTGGATCTCTATGATTCCATCGGGGATGTGATCACCTTTGACTGCATGATCAGCACCACTCTGGATCACTCGGTCGCCAACTCCTTTGCGGGCACGCAGGGGGACGCGCTGCTTCTTGAAATCTATGTACCGGAGGGAACGGATGCGGGTACCTATATCCGCCGCATCTCAGTCAATCCGCAGGAAACGGAATATCTGCTGAGAAGCGGACTCCGTTATCAGATTCTGGATGTCGGTGTCCGCAGGGTTGTCTGTGAATCCCTGATCCATGATACAGATCCACTGACGGTGGATGAGCGGTTCATGAAGCTGCTGATTCTTGAGGACGGTCAGGAGAAAGTCGAGGATTTTGATCCGTATGTCCGTACGATGAGTCAGAAATCGCCCACGCCAACCCCGTCTGAAGCACCCTCTCCAACAGGTAAGCCGGATGAAAAGGAGAGCTCCGAAGAGGATGACGGGGACATGCCCGTCATCACGGAAAGCGCTGTTGTGACCTGCCAGCAGGCAGGATACCCGGAAGGCTGGTACTGGGATGAGGAAAGACACGCCTGTGTCGCTCCTTCCGGCTGGAGCGGTGTAACAGCCGCCACCGCGGATCCTCATGCGTCCACTGCCATCCGTAACGGAAACGGCAGCGGTAATACAGTCAGCGGTACTTCACAGGGGACACAGGGCAATGAGGAAGAGGGAAAGGAATCTTCTGCCCCGACTCTTTCTCCGCAGCCGCAGTTTACAGTGGAAGCGCAGAATATCCCGGAATCGGATCTGGAACTTGAGCCGAAGCCGGCTTCTCACTCCCTGTGGTTTCTTGGCATTCCGGCCGCGATGATTGTGGCAGGACTGCTTCTGTATCTAAGCAGATCAACCGCCATGATTCCGGTGATCATCGGGGCTGATGCGCTGATCTCGCTGTTTTTTGCCCTGAAGGATCATTCCGTGATCGGCTGGATTCTGCTGGTGCTGAATCTTCTGGCGGTCATTCTACTGGCAGTATTCAGAAGAAGAGAATCTCAGAACTGATCAGGGAAACGGACGTCAGAAAAGAAAAATGTTTGGAAAGATGGATAAGAGAGACAGATGTTCTGGTATCATTGAGCCATGGAAAAAGAAAGTGACAGCCGAAATCTGAAAACAGAAATTACAGAAACGCTGACAGAGAACTACAGCCAGCGCATGCGCGACTATGCAAAGGGCATCGGGGCGATGCGGATTCTTCCATCACTTCTGATCCACAGAGGTCAGGAAGAGATGCCGGAGGCATACCGTAACGCGCTGGAAAGCGAGCTGCTGGCCCGGGTGCTCGCGGATTATCTTCATGAGGGTGCCTGCCGGCAGAGGCTTCTGGAACTGACGGAGGGATCCATCCTTGGGGAGGCGCTTCCTTCGGTATATGAACAGTGGGATGAGGAACTCAGCAGCCAGGAGAGCAGAGAGATGCTTGCGGAAATGCTGGAAGGACTGCGCGATCACATCGATGATGCCCGGGAATCGCTTCTTCAGAGCATTCAGGATGAAAACCGGGATGTGGAAAAGCTGCTGGAAGACATGCTGTTCAACAATGATTCCATGAACCGCAGCTGAGAGGTCAGAGATGAAGAAGGTAAAAAAACTGAAGAAGGCAAAGAAGGGCAGCCTGGTGAAGCTGATGATAGCTGCTGTTCTGATTGCCAACCGGAATAAGAAATGGAGCTGGATGCGGCTGTTGATTCTGCAGCTGCTTCTGGCAGGATAAAGAGAAGGGATTATCTGAAAATGAAGAGAGTATGGAAAGTATTTGCGGCCGCAGCACTTGTTTTCAACCTGGCCGCATGCGGGCAGAAGCCATCGAGTGAAACTGCCCCGGCAGCACAGACGACCCAGGGTTCGGTCGCTGTGATTGACCCCGCTTCAATCAAAACCATCGGGGACGGGATTGCGGCAAATGATGGAACGGTCGACCAGTATGCCGCCTATCAGAATACGTTCCTCTACGCATTTGCCAATGGCGGAAAAGTGTATCGTCTGACCGCATCGCTCTCCGACCAGCAGTTTCAGGCAATCATGGATCTCGATTTTTCTGATCCGGATGTGGATGCCAAACGGACAGCGATCATTTCTCCGCTGAAAGTGGAAAAGGTGGAGGAACTGACTTCGCAGCAGCCGAAACAGGCGGATCTTGACGCGCTGATCGGAAAGACGGGGCAGGATCTGCTCAATGACGGATGGACCCAGTACGGATTCAGCCTGGATGAGATGAAATACTATATGAACAAGGGCGCGTATGCCTTTGAGGTTGTCTTTGAGGGCAGATATGAAGGAGAAAATCCGCTTCCCGATGATTTTGACGGAGACGAATTCATGAAGCCGCTGAAGGTGAAATCCGTGACATGTACCGGCATCGGAGATGCAGTGAATATAGAGGGATGACACTGTTTTATCTTTCATGAAAAATCAGTCGTTATGGAAGAGATGGGCTTTTACAGCCCTTGGATCATTTGTATTCGGAATCGGGATCGGAATCTGTGATCTTGCGATGCTTGGAACGGATCCGTTTACGGTGCTTCTGGTCGGTCTTGTAAAGCAGTTTGGATTCACGATCGGAATCATGAATACAGCCGTCAGTCTTCTGATGATTCTGTTTACATTCTGTACGGAACGTTCCATGGTCAGTCCGGTTACGTTCGCGGCCATGTTTGCGGCAAGCGCCGGCATAGACGCTGTCCGGCTTCCGGGCATTACGGTACAGGAAATGTGGGCCCGGATTCTTCTGCTGGGTGTGGGCGTGTTTCTTTACGCGTTTGGATGCGCAGCCGCAATCGTGCCGGAGGCCGGGTATGATGCGTACAATGGATTTCTGATCAGCCTGCAGAAATTAACCTCTCATTCCTATCGAAGGGTGAGATGGACCGTTGAGATCGTCTTTCTTGTGGGCGGCCGTCTTCTGGGCGGAGTGATCGGAATCGGAACCCTTGCCTGCTTTGGCTTTGTCGGTCCGCTGGTGGAACTGTTCCGCATCCCGTTGGCGAAGCGGCTTCGGCCCTTGTTCGAGGAAAAGGCTTAAGCCCGCGGATGGGGTGGTTCAGGCCACCTTTCTTTTTGGCACTGTGTTTACTGTGACTGTTATTAAGATTTCTTTCCCGCTGGCGCATCTGTCCCATCCCGGAAATGCTTTCTGAGTCACCGCGTGTCTTACAGAGAGCTGAACCCGCTGAAAGGAGCTTACTATGGAGTTATCAGAATACAACGGAAAACATGTCCGCATAACAGATCGATGGGGAGAAACCTTTGAAGGGATGGCGGAATATGGAACTGCCAGCTTTCTGGAGTGTGAATACGGCGGCAGGGAAGACGGTATTTTCATTGAAGGATGTCTGATCTTCCATTCAGACATCGTTTCCATTGAGGAAACAGAAGTGCATGGCACTGCTGAACTGTGGACGGAGCGCATGATTCTGCGCAGATACCGTCCAGAGGACGCGGACCATCTGTATGAGCGTCTTGGCAGGGATCCTTCGACATATGCCTGTTCCGGCTGGAATCCTTATGCCACTGCAAAGCTGGCCCGGAAAACGGTTCGGGAGATGATCGATGGGTACGGTAAGGCGCATGTTTATTCGTGGATCATGGATATCGATGATGTGATCGTCGGAACAATCGGAGCCTACGATTATAAGGATGATCAGATCGAGGTCGGCTTCAGTGTTGTGAAAGGCTGGCGGGGCCGTGGTCTTGCCAGTGAAGCGCTGAAAAAAGTGCTGAACTACCTGACGGAAAATGAGGGGATTTCATGCGTGAGGGCATGGTGTGCCTCAGAGAACATCGGATCACGCAAAGCACTTGAGAAGGCAGGAATGCGGTTTCTTCGCACGGAGAAGAATGCCCTTTCAGTCGGTGAGCGGGTATACGACCGGCTGATATATGAATACCGGGCGGATCAGCCGCATGCGAAGGTTCTTTGAACCGCTCCTGGCAGGCTGTTTTCATCAGGCGTGCGCAGATGCGGCGTTAACGGAACGGATCTGCCTGTGTCAACAGAACCCTGGAAAATATCTGCCGCCTTCTGGCGCTTTTTTTGCATCATAACGGATTCACAATTGGCACAAAGAGGTAAGAAGCTATGAATACAGTATTTGTTACGATTGTAAGCATCGGAGAATGCAACAGGATTGAAAACCTTCGGGTCAATGATGTACTCACGCTCCGTAAGGAAGCAGCCAACCGGTATGATGATGAGGCGATCGCGGTTTATACCGCCCGCGGAGTCAGGTGCGGTTATGTGGCGAATTCCGTCAGTACCGTCGCAAGAGGCACGCATTCCGCCGGATATGTATACCGGGACTTCGAAGAAAGCGCGGAATGCACGGTCCGGTTTATTTTTGAGGAAGGGGCCATTGCGGAAGTGAAGCTGAGGAATCCGGAATCCGCATAACATGCAGGAATGGAAGAGAACATCGCGGGGCGGTGTTTTCTTTTTTTGAATGCATCTGGTCCGGTAATTAAACACCCAGGTTAATGACGCGGCAGAAATGGATGGTTATAGTTTGCCTTGTGGAAAATGGTCCGCCCGGTCGGACAGAAAGGAGAACAGCCATGAATATTGTCGATGCCATGCATACATACCAGAGCCTGAAGCTTACGGAGAACGGTGCGCTGTGCCGGAATACCAGCGGCAGTTTTCTGCTCGACCTCTTTGCCATGGGCGGAGCCATGCGCTCCCGCGATGAGGAGGAGATTGAAACCCTGTTTCTGCGCGGATTCGCGGAAAATCCCGATCTGGCCATGAAACTTCTGTTTTACATCCGCGATGTACGCGGCGGGCTTGGTGAACGCAGAACCGGACGGATTCTTCTGAAGACCTGCGCGCAGGTTTTTCCGGATGTGCTTCGTCCTCTGCTTCCGGAAATACAGGAGTACGGCAGATGGGACGATCTTCTTTCCCTGCGCTCAACTCCTTTGGAAAAAGATGCCGTGGCAATCCTGAAGGCACAGCTTGAGAAAGACTGTGAAAACCTGAAGGAAGACAGGGGGATTTCCCTGCTTGCCAAATGGCTTCCCTCTGTCAACGCGTCTTCTTCAGACACGAAAAAAACCGCGCAGTGGCTTGCCTACGCTTTCGGCATGAAGGCGCGGGAGTACCGCCGTCTGCTTTCTGCCCTCAGGGCCAGGCTCAATCTTACCGAGCGGAATCTTTCCATGGGGATGGATGAGAAAATCCGCTACAGTGAGGTTCCTTCCTGTGCCATGCGCCGGTATGGAGCTGCTTTTTCCCGCCGGGACGCAGAGCGATTCGGTGCCTTTCTGAACAGTGTGAAAAACGGCACAGCCTCTGTTCATTCCGGGGTGCTGTATCCCTATGAGCTGGCGGAGATGATTCTGAACCGGGACAGTATCTGCCTGGAATCCGTTGAAGCGCAATGGAATGCCCTGCCGGATTTCACGGAAAAGGGAAGCCGCTTTCTCATCATGGCGGATGTGTCCGGCTCAATGACAGGCAGACCCATGGCGGCTTCTGTCGGCCTTGCGCTGTATTTTGCCGAGCGTTGTCCCGGTCTCTTCCACAACCGGTTTCTGACGTTTTCCAGTCAGCCGGAGCTTGTGGAAATCAAAGGGGATACTCTTGCCCAGAAGCTTCATTCCATCGGTTCTGCCAACTGGAACATGAACACGGATCTTGAATCCGCGTTCCGTCTGGTTCTCGAAAGCGCGGTATCTGCCGGTATTCCTCAGCAGGAGATGCCGGAAAGCATTGTGGTGATAACCGACATGGAAATTGACAGCTGCACCGACGGCCGTCCCTTTCTGGAAGGGATGAGGATGCAGTATGCCATGCATGGCTATCAGCTTCCGAATATTGTGTTCTGGAATGTCTGCGCAAGATGGAACACATTTCACGCCGGTGATACGGAACATGGCGTTCAGCTGGTCTCCGGTCTGACGGCACGGGTTTTTGAGTCTCTTGCCAAAGGGATTGTTCTTACTCCCTATGAGTATATGACGGAGGTCCTCTCTTCTGCCCGTTATGCGGGAATCCGGGCGGACCTCAGTAAAACCTGTGCCTGATTCCGCAGGTGTTTTCTCTTTTGTCCGTGTCTGCTTCAGGAGTATAGTCAATTACCCCGCCCCATAAAGGGGCGAGGCTTGCCAAAGCATCACGTATCCCTTAATGGTTATAGAGTTTGCAGCTCACCCAGCCAGTCCTTACGTCACAGCACGAGGCTGTGCTCCTGGCCTGCACATGGCATGTGTCCCTCGGTACAGAGGATTGTGTCCGCATCACCGGGTTATTGACAAAACCCGCTTTTTGCTCCTGCTAGAATATATCCGGCAGGAATATATTCAATTGATCTTACGAGGCCCGAAACGTGGATTACTGTCCCCTGATACATATAACGTACCAAGTGTATACAGGTTCATCGCTCCTACCCGATCATCATTACTCCTGTATCCACAGGAATCACAGACATATTCATGCGTATCGTGGTGTCTGTTTCCTTTATGGATACGGCCGCATTTCGGGCACCTCTGTGACGTGTAGTCAGCCGGCACTTTGATTACAGCCGACCCCACTTCAGCCGCCTTGTAAGCGAGATATTGTTCGAATTGATAGAAGGTCCAGGATCTGAGATCATTTCGCCCTCCGGCTGTACGGTGAGAAAGGTTCTGTTCATCAAAGCTGACGCCTGTAAGGTCTTCGATCACAAACAGCGTATTACTTCCGTATTTGTCCACGAGTGTCTTAGAAATCTGATGATTTACATCAGACATCCAACGGTTCTCTCGCCCGGAAATACGTCTTAATGCGCGCATTGCGGATTTTGTACCTTTAGACTGAAGGTCTGCTCTGACTTTGTTGAACATCTGTCTTTTTTTGATAATATCCTGACCGCTGACAAATTCAACTTCGCCCTTTTCGTCGTATGTGGTGATAAGAAATCTCAAGCCTCTGTCAATTCCAACAACATGAGATGGTGCGGAGATATCTATATTGTCCGGTATTGATTTTGTCATCGGTATATGAAGGTACCATTCGCCGTTAAGAGACACGAGTTTCGCTGTGCCAAAAGACCATGGTGTGCCTTCTTCGAAGTATTTATTGAAATACTCCGGCACATCGAAGGAAACTTTAACTCTTTTCCCGAGAGTGTTGACTGAAATCATGGTTCTGTTGTCCGTGAAGCTGTAATCCCGCCCACGGACAAGGTCAGCCTGCGGCCTGGAAAAAACAACAGGTTTCATAAGCCAATCCAATGTTTTCGGTATATAAACCCATTTTCCATTCTCGTCCTGATATTTGAATGGATTATTCTGCAGCTGTTCACGAACGGTCTTATATCTTGCTGTGACGGTTTTAAATGCAGAAATCGTGAGCTGTGACTTCAGTTCGAACTTATTGCGGATTTCATCGTACAGAGCTTCCTGCAGACGCATGAAATTGAGTACATATCCATTATGAAAGAGATATTCCGAAATGTAAGAACATGCCTGAGAGTAGCGCTCAGTCATTTCCTGGAACAGCCGGACCGCTTCGACGTCCGGATGGATATGAAGTTTCATCGTTTTAGAAAAGTCTGCCATAGGATCCCATTGAATATCACCACAAATATTATAACATAATATATGGTGGTATGCAATGGAAAACTATCAGCATCGCAGACATAATAAAAATCTTCTTTTGGTTCATTTGATCCTTGTGACAAAATATCGAAAACGTCTGTTTTTCGGAGAGTTCAGGGAAGACACAAAACAAGTTATTTATGATATATGCGCAGAGCACCATTGGTACATTAAACGAATTGAAACAGACGAAGATCATGTTCATATTCTTCTCCAATACAGTCCAAACGATTCCATTTCAAATATTGTTTCTGTTATCAAACAAAACAGCACATATAGGATATGGAATAAATATGAGGAGTTCCTTCATAAACATTATTGGAAGAAAAGAATATTGTGGTCTGGTGGATATTTTGCGGCATTGGTAGGAGATGCTTCCCGGGAAACAATTATGCGCTATATAGAAAATCAGGGTTGACGGCAAAACCGCCCCGTAAAGGGGCGATGCTTCCTTATAAAATTGGTGAAAGCAGAAATCATAAAGGGGAACCTAATGAAATACGCATATACAAACGGAATCATTCTTGACGGCACAAGGAATATGGAGCCTTTGACAGGACGGGCCGTACTGACGGACGGAGAGATCATTGAAGATATTGTTTCAGAGGATGAAGTGACGAAGGAGTATAAGACAGTGGATCTTGGCGGAAGTTATCTTCTGCCGGGGCTCATCAATCTTCATGTACACCTCGCGACCAGCGGAAAACCTCCGAAAAGCAGTAAGAAGCAGCCGGATTATACAAAGCTGTTTCAGCTTCTGACCAGCGGAAAGCTGATTCAGTTCGGTGTAAAAAAAGTACTGGAGAACTATGTCAGAACGGAACTTATGAGCGGTGTGACTACGATCCGTACCGTTGGCGGTATACTGGATTTTGACGCAAGGCTGCGGGATGAGATCAATGAAGGAAAACTGACGGGACCGCGGATGTATGTCTCCAATACGGCGGTCTCTGTTCCGGGCGGCCATTTCGCAGGCTCAATCGCGACCGCATCCGCATCCGCGGAAGAAGCGGCAGCGGATGTCAGAAAAATCGCCATGACCAATCCGGATCTCATCAAGCTCATGATCACCGGCGGAGTGATGGACTCTTCGAAAGAAGGAGAGCCCGGTGCCCTGAAGATGCCGGCAGAAACGGTAAAGGCGGCGTGTGAGGAAGCTCACAGACTTGGATACAGAGTCGCGGCGCATGTCGAAGGAACAGAAGGACTGCGGGTGGCTCTTGAAAACGGTGTGGATACCATAGAACATGGCGCCAATACCAATGATGAGATCATCCGTCTGTTCAAGGAACACGGGGCGGTGCATGTATGTACGCTTTCTCCGTTTATTCCCTATGCGCTTTTTGACATTTCAGAAAGTCACTGTGTACCGGCAGGCGTCAGAAACGGACAGATTGTAATGGATGGCGTGATAGAATGCGCAAAGACCTGTCTGGAAAATGATATTCCGGTAGGACTCGGCAGTGATGTGGGATGCCCGTTTATCGTGCATTATAATTTCTGGAGAGAACTCTGGTATTTCCATAAATATGTCGGTGTATCCAATCGGGATACGCTTTATATGGCAACACTGAACAATGCGAAGATCCTCGGCGCTGAGCGGATCACCGGAAGTATTGAAAAGGGAAAATCCGCAGATATGATCGTTGTGAAGCAGAACCCGCTGGACAGTCTCAGCGCCCTGCGGAATGTCTCAATGGTTGTCTTCCGCGGAAAGCAGTACCGTCATCCAGGATTCAGGAAAATGGATGAGATTGATGTTCTGCTGGATAAATACATGTAGTCGGTTTTTCTGCCGAGTGCGGGTGGCTGCTGAAGCGGTCATCCTTTTTCTTTCTGTTTCAGATCCTGTGGCTTTTATGAAGAAACCTTGCAGGGCATAAAAAAAATTCTGGTTTTCGACAACCAGAATATCTTCGATGCGGACATTCCACAGTGCAGCCAGATACAGCATGTTCTGCATGTCGGGCAATGTCTCGCCCCACTGCCATTTGTAGATGGCCTGAGGGGATGAGAAGCCGAACTTCTCCTGTAAGTCACGGACACTCATGCCATTCTTGATCCGCAGGGCCTGAATGTTGTGTCCGGTTGCGGTCATGTCAATGACCGGAAACGCAGCGTCTGTCATAAGTACCTCCTTGCCTTCTGATCTGTTGCCTCATGAAAATCTGTTCTTCCTGAGCGAATACAACGCTTCTGATCATGTAATAACTGCTTCTGTGTTTCATCCATATCAATCAAATAAGGAACTCAGACTGCAAGGCGCATAGGACTTTTTTCCGCCGCAGAAACAGTTTAGCATACCCGGAAGAAAAAGCAATTAAACCGGAAGTTTAAATTTTCCTGTATACCGGAAGCTGAAGTCTTTCGCCTCTTTTACCGTGATGAACAGTCGGCCGAACTGGATGGATGAAAACAGACAGATGTTCCGGCATCCCTGTATTTTTACGAATTGTCTGTTTGACGCATCCATTGGAACATGTAATGATCTGAATGATAGTCATATCTTTTGTGATTATCTTCAGAAGCTCCGTCTGAATCTTTGCATCAGGCGGAGGATTCACAAATAAAAAGAAGAGGCAGAACATGACAAAACAGGCATATAATCCATATCTTCCGCTCCATGTATATATTCCGGACGGAGAACCGCATGTATTCGGGGACAGGGTATATGTATTCGGATCCCATGACAGAGAAGCAGGCATCACCTTCTGCTCAGAGCCGTATGAAGTCTGGTCGGCACCGGTGGATGATCTTGGAAACTGGAGCTGTCCGGGTGTCAGCTACCGGGCGCAGCAGGATCCATATTATGACCGTGAGAAAAGAAACGCCATGTACGCGCCGGATGCGGTACAGGGGAATGACGGCCGTTATTATCTGTATTACTGTCTTTCCGGATGGAGAGGCAGGGGAGGCTACGGAAGCCCGATCAGCGTGGCGGTTTCTGAAAAACCGGATGGCCCGTATGAGTATCTCGGGGTGGTGCGGAATCCCGATGGCACGCCGTTTATGAAATACGGAAACTTTGATCCGGCGGTGGTGAATGATCATGGCGTCATCCGTCTGTATTCCGGTACCTGGTATCCGGAGGGAGAACTCAGCGAAGAAGAACGTCAGAAGATTCACGCGGATGAGACGGAGGCCGAACGTTTCTGCAAGCCTCTGGAACATATCAGAGCCCTTCAGGCGGCCGGAGATTCTGTCTATGGACCGCATCATATGGTGCTTGCGGATGATATGCGCACCCTGTGTTCGGAACCGGTGCGGATTCTGCCGCTGAAGCGGTATGGAACTCCGTTTGAAACCGTGAACGGAAGAAGAGGCCATGGCTTTTTTGAGGGCAGTT
Organism: uncultured Erysipelotrichaceae bacterium; assembly: GCA_946537255.1. Classification (GTDB taxonomy): domain Bacteria; phylum Bacillota_I; class Bacilli_A; order Erysipelotrichales; family Erysipelotrichaceae; genus Bulleidia. Next base: position 18,011 of record CAMNFS010000006.1, on the reverse strand, counting down.
CGATCCGGATCATCAACGGGAAGTATTATTTCATTTATTCCTCCCGGAACAACCATGAGCTCTGCTACGCCGTCAGTGACCGACCGGACCGTGATTTTGTCTATGGCGGAACGATTGTCTCAAACGGTGACATCGGATACCATGGCCGCAGAGAAGAGGACCGGCTGAATATCACCGGCACAACCCACGGAAGTATTGAACAGATCAATGGGCAGTGGTATGTATTCTATCATCGTCTGACGCATAAATCCGATTACAGCCGCCAGGGCTGCGCGGAAAGAATCACGATTGATGAAAAGGGTCATATTGATCAGGTGGAAATCACCAGCTGCGGTCTGAATAACGGACCTCTTGCGGGAGAGGGGAGTTACCCGGCGGTCATCTGCTGTGTTCTGTCAAACGGGCATATGCCGCATTCCAGCAATTCCATTCAGGAGGTCTTTATCCCTTATATCGGCAGTAAGGATGGGGAACGGATGATCCGGGACATCTCTGATCATACCCTGATCGGCTATCGGTATTTCAGCTTTCAGGACTGCGCTGCCGTTTCCATCTCGATCCGCGGGAAAGGAACAGGCCGGGTAACGGTAAGAACGGATATGGAAGGAGAGACTGTCGGGGAAGCTCTGCTTGAAGGAAGGGACAGCTGGACAGATGTACGGATTCCGGTGACGCCGATCCGTTCCGTAAAGCCGCTGTATTTCTTTTTTGAAGGCAGCGGGATCTTTGAGATGAAGACACTGACGCTGATAAGGAATGAAAGCTCTGAAGTCTGAAGGAATGTAAGCAAAGCAGGGTGGAATCTGCTTTAAAACAATAAAGATGAAATACGAAATGATATCGGAAGCTGTAACAGGAAATGTTATGGAGATCGATGGCCGGATATGGAATCTTCTGCAGGTACAGAATGCCGTGATCGGCGGACCATGTACAGCAGTATGAGGAATACAATGAGACTCTGCATACGATTTCTTCACAGTCCAGTTTCTGGGATACGGATGAGACGGAATATAAAATTGAAACAGAAGAGAATCCGGTGCCGGCGCTTTCAGGAAAAAGAGCCGGAGGGTATCCATCCATCCGTATGAAGAATGGGACCAATATCTGGAAGAGCTGTTTCATGCGCCGCTTTCAGAGATTCAGGTGAAGCCCCTGCCTATTACAAGACAAAGCACCGGTGCGTGTGTCTGGATGAAGAGATCGGACAGGTATACGGCGTCAGTTACTCCTGGTCCCGCCCTTTGAAAAAGGAGATTGCGCCGTTAGGGGAAATTGAGATCGAATTCTGGAGCAGAATCGTAAAAGCCGGGGAAACAGCGGAAATGGATGAGAACGCCTGTCTGAAACTGATCCGTTTCCTTTACGGATCCCGATCAGAACATATAAAAAGCGCAGCCATTTGATACAGCTGCACAGGGGAAGAATCATTCAGAACCAGTTGTCTCCGATGATTCTTCCTTTTCTTGTGAAGATGTTTTCTGAGAAAGACGCCAGTGTTCTTCTGAATCATAGACTTCTGACTCGGAAATCGGATTGATGGATCCGCATGCCCGGCACTGCCAGAATTCCAGATGGTCATCGAATCCGGGCTGTTCATTGAGATGGGCATGACAGCTGTCACAGTACCACTCATATCCGGGAAAGCGCTGATCACAGTCATCGCCGGTATAATAATGCTCAAAATCCTGCGGGGCAATGAGATAGTGAAGCGAACTCTGCAGACTGCCGTCCTCGCTGAAATGACGGAACAGCGGCACAAAGGAACTGTCGAATGTCCGGGTGAGGCGTCCGCACTGATTTCTCAGAAGACTTCCGAGCAGAAGCCAGGCAAACCCGTACACAAGACCTTCATGGTCATAGCGGGTGATCTGAAAGAAGGCATTGTAGATCACGGAATCAAAGACCTCTTCATCCATGGCGTAGAGTTCTTCATCGCGTTCATAGACCGTACGGGCATACCAGTCATCCGCCGTGGCGAGAGCGAACATATAGATCAGATAATGAAACTGTTTCTTCTGTGTTTCATTCAGTTCGTCAATCATGGCTTCCGTATGTTCCAGAAATGCCGGCAGAAGCTCGATTTCTCCCAGCAGCCTTCGAGCTGTGTTTTTCTGAATATACTCACCCGCCAGCCGTTCCTTTTCCTGATTGCTGGAGGCGGTGCCGATCAGCCGGCCGGCAATCTGGGTAACCCTGGGTTCTGAGCCAAGGTAGAGACGGCCATGGTAGCGGGTCACGTAAATCATGCGTTCCCTGTCGATGTATTCCGGCAGTTCCTTGACGGTTCCATCGCTCTGTCTCTCCTTCAGAAAGAGACCGGGAAACCACCGGTTCAGAAGATCGAGCTGCTTCGGCGCGGATGAATCTCTGACCTGATCATACAGTTCACTGACATATCCAAGACGCAGCTGTGGGTGTTCAAAGGTGATTTCATCTCCGGGTTTCAGATTCATTTCATTCCTCTTTCAGCTTTTATCGGTTTCCGGACGGCTTCTCGTCTTTTTCCCGTGCTTCTCTCCGTTCTCTTTTTTCGAGAAAGCGGGCGGAGGATATTACTTCATCGCAGGTCACTCTTATGACCGTGGGATTCTTTCCTTCGCACGCCTTGTATACTTTGTCATAGCACTGAATGAAATAGTCGATGCTTTCCGTAATCTCAACCAGTTTTTCACTGAGATCCCGGTCATGGGAGAACAGAGATTCGGAAGTTCCTTCATCATTCTCGGCGTGGTTGGTCGTATTGCGCACTTTGCTGATATGCAGGTAGGCAAACAGGAGGTCTTCCAGAATCTGCCGGTCATCACAGACGGTGTACCCGGTCAGGGAATCCGGGTCACTGTTTTCCAGGCAGGAAAGGAGCGCCTTCGCGTTTCCCCGCTGCTGTTCAATGGTTCTTGGAGGATTGGGAAAACGGAAGTAGTTCTTGTAGAAGAAATGATCCGGATCTTCCATCAGGTAATACTGCTGTCTCGGCAGCATATTGCGCTTTCTGGCAAACAGCTCCGTGACATGTGCCTTGTCCTTTTCGTCATTGCAGTAATAGAACATGCCACGGAAGACCATATCCTGCGGGGCCTTCGCCTCAATCAGCGTCAGGCACTGCTGGTAGAAGCCTTTGGAATTCGCCCATCTGACCACATCGATAAAACCGGCGTCACTGGCGGTCACAAGCCGTCCATAGTCTTCTCTGATCCCCTCCGACATCAGGATGAAGAGCTTACTGGCAGGATCGCAGGCGGAAAGGTCAAACCCGTTCTGAAACAGCTTGCGCAGATCAGAGATGCCCCTTACGATCTCTCCCACGCTGCAAAGCGACAGGCCGGTATCGATGCGGCGCATCGCGTAGACCATCTTATCCACCTGTTCATTTTTGGAGGCGGTCCGTTCCCAGCAGTCTACGATCTGATCCGCCTTGCCGTATCTGAGAAAGGTATCGGTCGCGGAAACCAGTTCGCTCATTCGGTAGACATCGGAATTATCACGGATTCTCCCGGCCAGCCGGTAGTCCGCGTTGGTCACTGTGCATATCTGCGTGATTTCAACGCTGCCGCTGAACATGTCGATGATGTCCATCACCCCGATCATCAGAAGGCTGTTGGAAATATCGTTGCTGTCGAGGGCGACATAGATGTGAATGGATTCCGCAATGGATGAACTCATCGTCTTGCCGGTCTCAAGAAACGATCTGACCGGAAGATCAGCGAAGCCATCCGCGGAAGATGGAACCAGACGGATGGCCGCGGTTTCGTTTTCCTCCAGAATCTCCAGCCGGCCGGAATCCCGCAGATTCCGGTACAGGAAGTCCTTCAGCCAGTTCATGTAAAGTGTCTTCTTTTCCTTTGCGGCGGGAAGGGCTTCCGGAAGCCGGTCCTTCAGTTCATCAAACAGGGCGGAATCATTGGCGAGCCGGTCAAAGAAGCGGCTGAATTTCCGCTGTTCCGGATCCTCCGAATGTTCCGCGTAAAACGCTCTGACAAACGCTTCCGCCTCTGTCATCTCTTCCTGGGACAGACCGTCGGCTTCCGCCAATGAGTCATCATGAATTCCATCCAGAAACTGCGCGAGCCGGCAGCGGAACAGCTGGAATGCGGAAAGCGTCTTCGGATCACTCTGGAAGAAGCTTCTTCCATCCTCGATCTGATACAGTTTTTTATTCTCATCCTCCTGGCAGGTGTCGGCCGGTCCAAGAACCATGATTTCATTGATATGCACAGTGGAAAGAAAATACTTCACGGTGGCTTCCGCTGAAAACACGGCATCGGCATATCTTCTTTTCGTGCCGTCACTGCAGCCGTAATAGCGGATCGGCGCATCCTTTTCCCCAGCGTTCAAAGACGCAAATAAAAGATTATAGGTCATTTCAGTGCTTCCTTTCGTTCTTTTCCTTCAGCCTTATGAAAGGCCGGATCTGTTTCCGGAAGATGTCAGGCCTTCCATCAGAAACGGACAGTATTATCATACCCGTTTCCTGAAAGGTTCTGAACAGGAAACCTGCCTGCTTTCGTATTCCTTTCACAGATAAAAAGCCGCGTGGCGCGGCTCACTCGCTTTCTTCTCTGAATTTGACTTACTTTACAGCTTCCTTGAGTGCCTTGGCAGGTCTGAAAGCAGGTGTCCTGGATTCCGGGATCTGAATCTGTTCCCTGGTCGCAGGATTGATTCCGGTTCTTGCGGCACGGGTTTTGACTTCGAATTTTCCGAAACCGGGAATATTCAGTTCTCCGTTGTCGGCGAGTGTTTCGGTTATTTCCGCGAATACTTCCGTCACCGCGGCTTCCGCGTCCTTCTTGGTGATGCCGAGATTTTCTGCGAGCCGGTCGACAATGTCTTTTCTGGATTTCACCAGGATTGTTTTATTCATAGTTCTTGTTCCTCCCCCACCTGAAAGCCCTTCCATTGTAAGAGCCGGGGAAAAATAAATCAATAAAGGAAATGTGACATTCAGGAACCCCCTGATTCAGACGGCTGGCAGCGTTCCGTGACAGGCACAGGAATCAGAAGAAAAAACGGACATGGTTTTCTGGTTGAAAGCAGGCAGGAAACAGTGTAGTATACTAAGGAAATCTTTAAATCGATACGAGATATCGACAAGATCGACCCCGGAAAGAGATACAACAGCGGTTATGCCTGCTGATTTTTAGGAGGAAACGGACCTTGTCATAAGATGAGGTCCTTCTTTCTTGAGAAGGAGGAATACGATGACACAGCCGAAGGTGATACACAGTACAGAAGAAAGAAGACCCGGCACTGTTCGTTTTCCCGGTTTTTGCGATGTGCATGTGCATCTGCGAGAACCGGGTTTTTCTTATAAGGAAACGATTGCGTCGGGAACGCTGGCAGCCGCGGCCGGCGGCTATACAGCTGTCTGTCCGATGCCCAATCTGAATCCGGTTCCGGATTCGCCCGCCCATATGAAGGCGGAACAGGATCTGATTGACCGGGATGCCGTGATTCATGTCTATCCCTACGCCGCGATCACTGTCAATGAAGAGGGGAAGGAACTTGCGGATCTGGCTGGTCTCAAGGACAGCTGCGTTGCCTTCTCGGATGACGGTCATGGGGTGCAGAGCGCTCAGATGATGAGGGAAGCGATGCGGATATCGGCTTCACTGGGAAAGATTGTGACAGCGCACTGCGAGGTCAATGAGCTGCTTCACGGCGGTTATATTCACGATGGCATCTACGCGGAAACACACGGTCATAAAGGCATCTGCTCGGAAAGCGAATGGAAACAGATTGAAAGGGATATTGAACTCAGCCGTGAAACCGGCTGTGCCTACCACGTCTGTCATATATCCACAAAGGAAAGCGTCGCTCTGATCAGCAGGGCAAAAAGAGAAGGAGTGAATATCACCTGTGAAACCGCGCCGCATTATCTGCTTCTGGATGAAAATGATCTGCAGGAAGAGGGCCGGTTCAAGATGAATCCACCCTTGCGGGCAAGGGAAGACAGAGAAGCGCTGATCGAGGGCGTCAGGGATGGAACGATTGACATGATCGCCACGGACCACGCGCCTCACAGCGAAGAAGAAAAAAGCCGCGGGCTGGCAGGGAGCGCGTTCGGCATCAGCGGCATCGAAACGGCATTCCCTTTGCTTTATACCTTTCTGGTGAAGCCCGGTGTGATTTCCATGGAAAAACTTCTGGATCTTATCGTGTACAACCCCAGGAAGCGGTTCGGCATTCCCCTGTCTGATGGGGATTACTGCATCTATGATCTGGAAACGGAACGGGTGATTGATCCGCGGGAGTTTGTATCCAAAGGCAAGGCAACGCCGTTTGCGGGATGGAAAGTATATGGAACGTGTCTGGAAACCGTCGTGGACGGCCGGACCGTTTACAGAAAATAAGGAGGAATTTGCAATGGCAAAACGAACAGACATTAAGAAGATTCTGATCATTGGTTCAGGCCCGATCGTGATCGGCCAGGCCGCGGAGTTTGACTATGCCGGAACGCAGGCATGCCTGGCGCTCAAGGAAGAAGGGTATCAGGTGATTCTGTGCAACTCCAATCCGGCAACCATCATGACGGATACTTCCATTGCGGATAAGGTTTACATGGAACCTCTGACTCTTGAATATATTGCCAGAATTCTGCGCTATGAACGTCCGGACGCGATTGTTCCGGGCATTGGCGGCCAGACCGGTCTGAATCTCGCGATCCAGCTGGAGAAGAAGGGCATTCTGAAGGAATGCGGCGTAGAGCTGCTGGGAACGAGCAGCCGCAGTATTGAACGGGCGGAGGACAGAGAACTGTTCAAGGAAATGTGCCAGTCCATTCATGAGCCGGTCATTCCATCTGAAATCACCTATTCCCTGGAAGAGGCGAAGGCGGCCGCGGAGAGGATCGGCTATCCGGTTGTTCTGAGACCCGCGTTCACGCTTGGCGGAACCGGCGGAGGATTCGCGAATAATGAAAAGGAACTGGTGGAAACAGGAATCAACGCGTTCCGGCTGTCGCCTGTCCATCAGGTGCTGATTGAAAAATCCGTCAAGGGCTATAAGGAAATTGAGTTTGAGGTCATGCGGGACTCCAATGACCATGCCATCACGATCTGCGGCATGGAGAACGTGGATCCGGTCGGTGTGCATACCGGTGACAGTATTGTCGTCGCTCCGATTCTTTCTCTGAATGATCATGATCTGAAAATGCTCAATGACAGTGCCATCCGCATTATCCGCGAGCTTCAGATCGAAGGCGGCTGCAACGTGCAGTTCGCTCTGAATCCTGATTCCAGTGAGTACTATCTGATTGAGGTCAATCCGCGGGTATCGAGATCCTCTGCCCTTGCGTCCAAGGCCAGCGGATATCCGATCGCAAGAGTCACCGCCAAGATCGCCGTAGGCATGGCGCTTGAGGATATTCCTGTCGCCGGCGGAACGGCCGCGATTGAACCAAGTCTCGATTATATGGTGGCGAAGTTCCCGCGTTTTCCGTTTGACAAGTTCCCGCTGGCTCCCAATGTGCTCGGCACCCAGATGAAGGCAACCGGTGAGGTCATGGGCATCGGCTCTACTCTCGAGGAATGCTTTCTGAAATCCGTGCGGTCGCTGGAAACCGGTGTCTGTCATTTCCATCTCGCAAAATTCGATGATCAGAAAACCGAGCAGCTGCGGGACTATCTGAAAGAGTTCCGGGCCGATGGCATCTTCGCGGCAGCGGAGCTTCTCAGACGCGGTGAGTCCATTGATTCTCTGCACCGGCTGACCATGATTACGCCGCTGTTTCTCGAGTCACTGAAGAAGATTGTTGACTTTGAGACGGTTCTCAGGGATCATCCCGATGACCCTGAGATTCTGAAGCAGGCCAAGATCATGGGCTTCTCTGACCGGGAAATCGCTCTGCTGTGGAAGAAAAAAGAAATTGAAATCTACCATATGCGCAAGCAGGAAAAGATCACGCCGGTATTTCCGATGGTCGATACCCTGCATACGGGCAAATACATTGCCTATCTCTATTCCTCCTATTCCGGACAGAATGCCTCAAGGCTCAGTGACCGGAAGAAAGTCATTGTCATCGGCGCCGGGCCGATCCGGATCGGTCAGGGAGTGGAATTTGACTACTCCAGCGTACACGCGGTACAGACCATCCGGCGCAGCGGCTATGAGGCCATTATCATAAACAACAATCCGGAAACGGTCAGCACTGACTACACGACCGCGGACAAGCTCTATTTCGAACCCCTGACGACTGAGGATGTCATGGAAATCATTGACTATGAACAGCCGGAGGGCGTGATCTGCAGTCTTGGCGGACAGACCGCGATCAATCTGGCGCAGCCGCTCATGGAACGGGGCGTGAAGCTGATCGGAACGGACTGCGAAGCGATTGAAAAGGCGGAAAACCGCGACAGCTTCGAGAAGATTCTCAAGGAGCTCCATATCCCTCAGCCGCAGGGCAAGGCCGTGACCAATATTGAAGACGGTGTAAAGGCCGCCGCGGAAATCGGGTATCCGGTCCTTGTGCGTCCCTCGTTTGTGCTTGGCGGAAGGGCCATGCAGATTGTGGCGGATGAAAATCACCTGCGCCAGTATCTGCGCACCGCCGTGGAAATCGACGCCGACAAGCCGGTTCTGGTGGATCATTACATTCAGGGCAAGGAGCTTGAGGTAGATGCGATCTGTGACGGGGTGGATGTGTTTGTCCCCGGCATTATGGAGCTTGTGGAGCGCACCGGCATTCACTCCGGCGACAGTATTTCCGTCTATCCGACCTTCAGTGTTTCCGATAAGGTAAAGGGAATCATTCTTCAGTACGCCAAGAAGCTCGGACTTGGGATCGGCATCGTCGGCCTGTACAATATTCAGTTCATTGTGGACCGGGATGACAATGTCTATATCATTGAGGTCAATCCCCGCTCTTCCCGCACCGTACCGTTTCTGTCCAAATCCACGGGGTATTCCCTGGCGGATATCGCAACCGAAGTGATCCTTGGAAAGAGTCTCAAGGAACAGGGAATCTTCGCCCTGTATCCGGATGAGAAGAAGCGCTATTACGTCAAGGTTCCGGTGTTCTCCTTCAACAAGATCAAGGGGCTTGACGCGTATCTTTCCCCGGAGATGAAATCCACCGGAGAAGCGATCGGCTATGATGACAAGCTCAACCGCGCGCTTTACAAGGCGCTTCAGGCCGGCGGCACGAAGCTCAAGAATTATGGCACGGTATTTGCGACAATTGCCAACAAGGACAAGGAAGAGGCACTGCCGCTCATACGGCGCTTCTACAACCTTGGCTTCAATATTCAGGCAACGCCCGGTACGGCTGCTTTCCTCAAGGAAAACGGCATCCGCACGCATGTGCTGCACAAGATCAATGAAGGAAGCGAGGATATTCCCGATGCCATCCGTCAGGGTCATATTGCCTATCTGATCAATACCCAGGATCCTTCCGCCATGTCAGAAGCCAGCGACGGCGCCAAGATCCGCCGTCTCAGCACGGAATACAATGTCACGATGTTCACTTCCCTGGATACGGTATCGGTGCTTCTGGACGTGCTGGAAGAAACAACGCTTACGATTTCCACAATTGACGCATGAAACAGAAAACAATGACAGTTCAGTCGGTCCGGCGTCTGAATCATACGATGGCTGAAATGAAGCTTTCCGGACTCGGCGATGCCGTAATTCATCCAGGTACTTTTGTAAATATTCAGATCCCGGGATATTTTCTGCGCCGGCCGATCTCGGTATGCGCCGCAGACGGAGACATACTGACGCTTGTATTCCGGATCGTCGGGAAAGGGACGGAATATCTGAGTGCCATGCATGCAGGGGAAACGCTGGATGTGCTCACAGAGCTTGGAAACGGCTATGACATGAAGAAAGCAGGGGACCGGCCGCTGCTGATCGGGGGCGGAGCCGGCATTCCGCCGATGTATGCGCTGGCAGAACGACTGCTGAAAGAGGAAAAAAGAGTCACGGTAATTCTTGGCTTCAACGGAAAGGACGAGATGTTCTATACCGAAGAGTTTGAGCGGCTCGGGGCAAAGGTCATCGTGACAACCGTGGATGGAAGCGCCGGAATCCGCGGGTTTGTGACTGACGCGCTTCCCAGTGACTGCACGTACTTCTATGCCTGCGGTCCCGCCCCTATGGAAAAGGCCCTGTACCGATTGCTGGATATCCCAGGCGAGTTTTCGCTGGAGGAGCGGATGGGATGCGGCTTCGGTGCATGCATGGGCTGTTCCATGGAAACCAGAAACGGGCCAAGACGCATCTGCAGAGACGGACCGGTCTTTGCGAAGGAGGAGCTGTTATGGGAAGACTGAGCACGGAGCTCTGCGGCATCCCGCTGGAGAATCCGGTGATTCCGGCCAGCGGAACCTTTGGCTTCGGGTATGAGTTCGCGGAATACTATGACATCAACCGGCTTGGATCCCTTTCCTTCAAGGGCACGACATTAAACCCGCGCTTTGGCAATCCGACACCCCGGATCGCGGAGTGCACAGGGGGGATGCTGAATGCGGTGGGACTTCAGAATCCCGGTGCCAGAGCTGTTCTGGAAGAGGAACTGCCGAAGCTGAAGAAGGTGTTTTCCAAACCGATCATGGCAAATGTCAGCGGGTTTTCCGTGTCCGACTATGTGGAAACCGTACGGATTCTTGAAGCGGAAAAACAGATCGGATGGTATGAAATCAACATCAGCTGTCCGAATGTCCATGGCGGCGGGATGAGCTTTGGAACAGATCCCTCAGCCGCCTTTGAAGTGATTTCCTCCGTGCGTCAGGTCACCGACAGACCGGTGATCGCAAAGCTTTCCCCGAATGTGACCGATATTGTTTCGATCGCCAGGGCGTGTGAAAAAGCCGGCGCGGATGGGATCAGTCTGATCAATACCCTGCTTGGCATGCGCATTGATCTTCGAACACGGAAACCAATACTGGCCAATACAACCGGGGGGCTTTCCGGACCGGCGGTATTCCCCGTCGCATTGCGCATGGTGTATCAGGTGCACAAGGCGGTCAGGATTCCGATTGTTGGAATGGGCGGCATATCCACTGCGGAGGATGTGATCGAAATGATGATGGCCGGGGCCAGCGCGGTTGAGGTCGGCGCCGCCAATCTCATTGATCCGTATGCCAGCCTCAGGATCATTGAGGATCTGCCCCGGGTCATGGAACGATATGGAATAGAAAAGCTTTCTGACATCATTGGTGTCACGGAACAGGAGAAAATGTAATGGCAAAAGACGTAATAATCGCATGTGACTTTTCCTCAAAGGAGGAAACGCTGAAATTTCTGGATCAGTTCACCGGCCGCCGGCCGTTTGTGAAGATCGGCATGGAACTGTTCTATTCTGCCGGGCCGGAAATCGTAAAGGAGATCAAGGACAGAGGCCATCGGATCTTTCTCGATCTCAAGTGTCATGACATCCCCAATACCGTAAGGAAGACCATGGCGGTGCTGTCCTCACTGGACGCTGACATTGTGAATCTGCACGCCTCCGGTACCATCGCGATGATGAAGGCGGCACTGGAAGGACTTACCCGGGAAGATGGGAAGAGACCGCTTCTGATTGCGGTAACGCAATTGACCAGCACGGACCAGAAGGCGCTGGAGGAAGATCTCTGGATTCATGAACCGATGGATCAGGTCGTCATGCACTATGCCAGTAACGCGAAGAAGGCAGGGCTTGATGGAGTGGTGTGTTCCCCGCATGAGGCGGCCAGGGTTCACGAAGTGTGCGGAAACGACTTTCTGACGGTGACCCCGGGAGTGCGTTTTGCGGACAGCGCGGCGGATGATCAGCGGCGTATCATGACACCCGGGAAGGCAAGACTTGCCGGATCGGATTATATTGTGGTCGGCCGCCCGGTTACCCAGGCAGCGGATCCAGTGGCGGCATATGAGCGCTGTCTGAAGGAATTTCTTGGTGAGCAGGAGAGTGAAACATGGAACTGAATCAGAAAATAGCAGAAGATCTTCTCAGCATTCAGGCGGTATTTTTCCGGCCGGATGAACCGTTTACCTGGGCCAGCGGAATCAAGAGCCCGGTCTATTGTGACAACCGTCTGACGCTTACCGCGCCATCCGTACGGGATGATGTGGAAAACGGCCTCGCCGAGCTGATCCGTACGGATTATCCGGACGCTGAGGTGCTGATGGGCACCAGCACTGCCGGTATTGCCCACGCGGCGATCACCGCCCATATCCTGAATCTGCCGATGGGCTATGTGCGCTCCGGAAGTAAGGATCATGGCCGGAAAAACCGGATTGAGGGAAAGCTTGAAAAAGGCCAGAAGGTTGTCGTGGTGGAAGATCTGATTTCCACCGGCGGCAGTGTGCTGGATGTGGTGGAAGCCCTGCGGGAAGAAGGTGCGCAGGTGCTCGGCATCGTATCGATCTTCACCTATGGAATGAAAAAGGGGATTGAACGGCTGAAGGAAGCCGGTGTGACCAATCATTCCCTGACGGATTTTGACTGTATCGCCAGGGTCGCGGCCGAAACCGGCTATATCCGGAAGGAAGATGTGGAACGGCTGCTGAAGTTCCGCGACAATCCTTCCGATGAGTCCTGGATCAGAGGATAAGTCATGAGAAGCGTGATTGATATCATGGATCTTTCCACAGCGGAAATACAGGATCTGATTGTCACTGCGGAAGATATCATCGAAAATCCGGATCAGTACGCGCATGCCTGTGAAAGGAAGAAGCTCGCAACGCTGTTCTTTGAGCCAAGTACGCGGACAAGAATGAGCTTTGAAGCGGCCATGTATGAACTCGGCGGCCATGTGATTTCCATGAGCGAGGCAAATTCCTCCAGCGCGGCCAAAGGGGAGTCGGTTGCGGATACTGCCAAGACCGTCAGCAACTATGTGGATATCATTGCCATGCGTCATCCCAAGGAAGGAGCGGCACTGGTCGCGTCGATGAACGCCTCGGTGCCGGTGATCAACGCCGGGGATGGCGGGCACTGCCACCCGACGCAGACGATGGCAGACCTTCTGACCATCTGGAGAGAAAAGAAACAGTTTGATCATCTGACCATCGGTTTCTGCGGGGATCTGAAGTTCGGACGCACCGTCCACTCCCTGGCAGGAGCCATGGCAAGATATGAGGGAACGAAACTCGTTCTGATATCACCGGAGGAACTCCGGCTTCCGGATTATGTCAAAAAGAATATTCTTGCCCCGGCCGGGGTTCCCTTTACGGAGACCACGGATCTTGAAGGCTCAATGAATGATCTGGATATTCTGTACATGACGAGAGTGCAGAGGGAGCGGTTCTTCAATGAAGAGGATTATCTGCGGCTGAAAGACAGATATATCCTGACCGAGGAAAAACTGAAAAGCGCACCGGAACGGATGATCGTGATGCATCCGCTGCCAAGAGTGAATGAGATCTCTGTCGCGGTGGACGAGGATCCGCGGGCATGTTACTTCAAGCAGGTGCTGTATGGAAAATACATGCGTATGGCCCTGATTCTCAAACTTCTGAAGGAGGCGGGAAGACTGTGAATATAGACAGTATCAGAAACGGGATCGTCATCGATCATATTTCCCCGGGAAAAGGCATGCGTCTGGTACAGCTTCTCAATCTTGACCGGGAGGATATGTCCGTTGCCATCATCAAGAATGTCCACAGCCGGAAGATGGGAAAAAAGGATATCATCAAGATTGACGCGGAAATACCGGTGGATCTGGATGTGATCGGCTTTGTGGATCCTGAGGCAACCGTCAACCGGATCCAGGACGGGGTACTGACGGAGAAAAAGAAGATCGTTCAGCCAAAGCAGCTGGTCAATGTGATCCGCTGCCGCAATCCCCGCTGCATCACAAGTGTGGAACAGGAAATCCGGCATGTATTCGTGCTGCGGGATGACGGGTACAGATGTCTGTACTGCGAAACCCGGGCGGAAGAAGACCGGAAATAAGATTTCAGTGGTTCTTTCGGCCGGTGTGGTATAAAATAAGTAGGCACTGAGGAGACCTATGGCAGAAGAGAAAGAAGTCAGAAAGAAAAAACCATCTGCGAAGACAGCGAAGAAAAAGACATCCAAACGGAAGATGACGCCGCTTCTTCGTCTTTTCTGCTATGTTGTCATCATTATCTCCGGACTGCTTCTGTACCGGGTGTTCACAGAGGTCTACACCACCATGACACTGAAGAAGCAGCTGGCGGAGGTACAGGTCAAATATCAGGAAGTCCTGGATGAGAATGCCTATCTTACAAGCGAGCGGGCAAAGCTGGAGGATCCGGACTATGTCGCCAGTTACGCAAGAGGCAATTACCTCCTGTCCAAGGATGATGAGCAGATCTTCTATCTGCCGGAAGACGAAAATAAGTAATCAAAAGCGCAGAGAGCCTGCGCATTTTTTATGAAGCGGAAAAGGGAGACAAGGTATGGAAAAGAAAACAGAACAGAAGAAAGGAATGATAGAGCGGATCCTTCCATCATGCATGCTGGTACTTGGCATTCTGTCCGCAAGCAAGGTATTCGGCAGTTATTACTATGGCTGGACGAAGACATTGTCGAATGATCCGGCTTTCCTTCATTGTCTGGATTATCTTGGCCATACGGTTCAGCTGCTGACCTATCTTGTCTACGGCTATTTCGTAAAGCAGGACAGGAAGTATATGATCGATGGATTCAGAGGAAAACCATCCCGGAATCTCAGAAACCTGCTGCTTGGAGCGGCGGGTGGACTGCTGATGATAGGCATCTGTATTTTTGCGGCAGTACAGAGCGGAACCCTGGTACTCCATCCTGTCAGGGACGGGAATATCCTGCTGTTTCTGTTTGCGGTTGTCTGTGTATTCATTCAGTCTTCAACAGAAGAGCTGGAGGCCCGGGGATATCTGCAGGGAAAGCTGAATGCGGAAGGGCTTCCGTTCTGGGCAGTCGTACTGGCAGTCGGCGTCTTCTTCTCCTTTTCGCATGCTGGAAATACCGGCATCGGCTTTCTTCCGTATCTGAATATCTTTCTGATCGGCAGCCTCTTTGCGATCACTGTGAAAATCACCGGATCGGTCTGGTTTGCCTGCGGGGCTCATACCGCCTGGAATTTCGCGCAGGATTTTCTGTTCGGACTGCCGGACAGCGGCCATCCCGCCGTGTTTTCGGCCTTCAGCACGGAGGTGAAGTCAGGAGGCTTCTTCTTTGATCCGGTTTTCGGTATTGAAGGCAGTGTCATGGCGACGCTGGTGACAATCGCAGCACTGGTCATTGCGTATCTCATAGGAAAAAAGATAAAGGGGGATGCTTTCCTGAAGGAGTGCGCCAGCGGGGAAGGAAAAAAGAACTGAGCACAAGGCATTATGAAAACGGATGACGGTACATCGTAAGATTGATCGCATCCTTTTTTATTCCGCTTCGGAAGGAATCATGCGGGCAAGGGCATCGGAAGCTGCCGAAAGGGTGCGCAGGCGGTCACGCACAAGACTGATATGGCGTTTCGGTATGGATTCCTGCAGAGCGACAGGAAACACCGTTCGATTCCGGATCGCTTCCTCTGCCATTTTCTCAGGAAGAAAGCCAAGCCCGATGTCATGCGCGACAAGCGGAAGCACCTGATCAGCTGTGGCGGCTTCGACAGAGGGCTGATAGTCCAGTCCGCGGGCACGGAACAGATCATTGAAGAAGGCGCGGGTTCCGGTATTCGGCGCCAGGCCGATCAGAGGCAGATGGCACAGCTGATCGAGGGGAATGGTCTGATCCTTCAGTTTTTCAAAGCGCGGTCCGGCAATCAGAATATCCTGAAAGGAAAGAAGAACGGTTTCCTTCAGGGAGGGTGACATCATAAAGGGAGAAGAAATGACAGCGAGATCCGCGATTCCCCGGCTGACCGCCCTGACCCCTTCATTGCTGGAATGATTGAATAGCTGAATCCGGATGCCGGGATATCGGCTGCTGAACTCCTGCAGGATTCCCAGCATCAGTCCATGCAGGGCAATCTCGCTGACCGCGAGCGATACATGGCCGGTTTCAAGCGCGGTACTGCGTTTCAGTTCTGTTTCGCCGATCCGGATCTCTTCATAGGCTGCAGCGATATGTTCATACAGCTGTTTTCCCTCCGGGGTAAGAGAAGCGCCCCTGCGGGAGCGCACAAACAGCCGGCATCCGAGCTGAGCCTCCAGGGCATTCATTGCCCGGGTGACATTTGGCTGATTGCTGGAAAGAACCCGGGCTGCCTGAGTGAATCCGCCGTATTTGGCGGCATGATAGAAGATCCGGTAATAATCGTAACTGACTGCCATGTTGCCTCCTGAAAATGTCGATATGACATGAATATAATATCAAACATACGTTATGAACATTTCAGAAAGAATCCGATAATAAGCAGGTGAAATGAGGTACGTATGGGAAATGATCTGACCGTCGGAAAACCGGAAACGGTATTGTGGAAATTCTGTCTGCCGCTGTTCGGCAGTATTCTCTTTCAGCAGCTGTACAACATTGCGGACAGTCTGGTCGCGGGAAAGTTCATCGGGGAAGCGGCGCTTGCGGCTGTCGGCAACAGCTACGAAATCACCCTGATCTTCATTGCCTTTGCCTTCGGCTGCAACATCGGCTGTTCGGTTGTTGTCTCGCGTGCCTATGGCGCAAAGCGGTACGGTGAAATGAAAAGCGCGGTATCGACCGCGATGATCGCAAGCGGTGTACTCTGCGCCCTGCTGATGCTGACAGGAATTCCCGGGTGTTCCGCGCTTCTCAGCACGATTCATACACCAGCAGAGGTATTTGCGGATTCCAGACTGTATCTGGATATCTATCTGTGGGGTCTGCCGTTTGTCTTCTTTTACAACATCGCGACGGGAATCTTTTCCGCGATGGGAGATTCAAAAACCCCGTTTCTCTTCCTTGCGGTATCCTCAACCGTAAACATTGCCATGGATGTCTGGTTCGTTGTCACATTCCAAATGGGTGTAGCGGGTACAGCCTGGGCAACCTTTCTCTGTCAGGGGGTCAGCTGTGTGCTGGCCATGATTACGGTTCTCTTTCGGATGAAGAAATTTCCCGCGAATGAACCGGCCCCTCTGTTTTCCTGGGATCTCTTTCGCCGCATCGCCATGATCGCGGTTCCAAGCATTCTTCAGCAGAGTTTCATCTCGGTTGGAAACATCGTGATTCAGGGTGTCATCAACGGCTTCGGCCCTGGCGTCATGGCCGGGTATTCCGCGGCGGTCAAACTGAACAATCTGGTCATCACCTCTTTTACCACACTTGGCAACGGGATATCCAGCTACACTTCCCAGAATCTTGGCGCAGACAGAAAATCCCGTATCGCGGAAGGATTCCGGGCGGGCCTTAAGATGGTATGGTCATTGTCTCTGCCGCTTGCGCTGGCATACTTCCTGTTCGCTGATCAGCTGCTCAGGATGTTTATCTCCAATGCCTCAGAGGAAGCGATCCATACCGGTACGATGTTTCTGCGGATTGTCGCGCCGTTCTATTTCGCGGTATCCGCCAAGCTGGTCGCGGACGGGGTGCTGCGCGGCTCCAGCATGATGGGAAAATTCATGATCGCTACTTTTACCGATCTGATCCTGCGGGTTGTGCTCGCGGTCATTCTGTCGAAAACACCGCTCGGCGCAACCGGCATCTGGCTTGCCTGGCCGCTTGGGTGGGTGACGGCATGTTATCTTTCGATCCGCTTTTATTATTCCGGTGAGTGGTTCAATGAGAAATCTGAAAAGTCAGAGGACCTCGCGTTAAGCAGATAGATTTACAGCCCATGGAATTCATTTTCTGAAGAGACTTTGAAACCGTCCGGGGATCAGGCCACACACAGGCGGAGCACACAGGAAACAGCACATCCGACTTCATCGCCTGGGTGGAAGACTGCACAAAATAAAACAGTATTCGCAGCAGGATTGTACTGCACAGGTCTCTGTACCGTACGATTCCTGTCTGAAGGGATTCAGGCAGTCGGAGCGGTGCTGGATCTGATCACTGCAGACCTTTGGAAAAATAACACAGGAAAAGCAACGGCACCGTCAGTAACGCGGTGCCTCATTGTTCAGCAATTGCCGGCCTTCTTTTCGCTGCATTCTGTGATTTTATTATCGGT
>CAMNFS010000005.1 GCA_946537255.1 uncultured Erysipelotrichaceae bacterium | reverse complement strand
CTACTGCCAAACAGCCAATATAATACTTTCCCGGTCCTTCAGCTTTATAAGAGATGCTGAAAATTTTCTTTCAGTCTGGAAACAGTTCTTCCATATCCGCCTTTGAGATTCCTTCCTGCATCTCAATGCGCAGCCGATCCGTCAGTCCGGTATTGCGTTCCTTATCCTCCAGCGTCGCGATTCCCTTCATGAACGCGCTTTTCTCGCCAAGAAGAATCAGAGACTGTCTGGCTCTGGTCACTCCGGTATAAAGCAGTTTTCTCTGCAGCATATGATAAAACTGCCATGTCACGGGCATAATGACAATCGGGTATTCACTGCCCTGGCTTTTATGAATCGAAATACAGTATGCCAGCGCAATATTGTTGAGGGTATCTCCGGAATACTCAACATAGATGTCATCAAACCTTCCGACAATGACCGCCTGATGGTTTTCAGATTCAGATGCCGGTATGATTTCTTCCAGCACCCCGATATCACCGTTGAATACATCATCATCCGGCTGATTCTTCAGCTGCAGTATTTTATCTCCCTCCCGGAACGTGGTATATCCGATCTTCATTTCCTTCCGGTGCCGGTCCTTCGGATTGAAGCATTCCTGCAGGGCATTGTTCAGAACATCAATCCCGGCCGCCGTTCCGTACATCGGACTCAGCACCTGAATATCATTCATCTCATAGCCCTTTTCCACTGCCGATCTTACGATCAAAAGAACATTGTTTCGGATTTCATGTCTTGGACATTCATAAAAACGGACATCATTGCGGAGCGATTCAAATGAGGCGGTCCCTTCATGAATCTGATGCGCCAGCCGGATCACATCGCTGCCGTCTTTCTGCCGGTAGATTCTTGACAGACGGAACAGAGGAAACAGATCCGCCTGGATCAGATCTCTGAGGACGGATCCCGGTGAAACACTCGGAAGCTGATCCTCATCCCCGATCAGACAGATCTGCCGGATCTTTTTCCCTGCTTTCAGAAGATTGTGGAACAGCCAGGCATCCACCATGGAAAACTCATCCACAATCAACAGGTCCGCAAGCAGCGGTTCCTTCTCATTGACTCCGAAGGTATTGGTTTCAAGATCCCATTTCAGAAGCGAATGAATGGTATAGGATTCAGAATCCGTCATCTCGGCAAGCCGCTTGGCAGCTCTTCCGGTCGGCGCGGCAGTGATCACGGTACTGCCGGGATACAGAAGCCGGTACAGCGTCACCAGTGCTTTGACAACGGTGGTCTTACCGGTTCCTGGCCCGCCGGTGATGATCAGAAACGGAAACTGAAAAAAGGAATGAATCGCACTGAGCTGATCGCTGTCATAGACAATGCTCTGATCCTTCTGCAGGGCTTCGAGATATTTTTCCAGAAGTCCTTCATCATAAGGGTCGGATGGTTCATATGGAAACCCGGCCAGAAACGACGCAATCCCGGTTTCCGCTTCATACTGGGAAACGGGATAGACATGACCATGTTCTTCGATCAGCTGTTTTCTTGCCACAGCAGCTTCCAGAAGCTGCTGCCCTTCACACGCGATTTCCCCGCATTCCCTGGCAAACCGTTCCAGAAGAAACTCTTCCTCAATATAGGAATCTCCGCTCGCCATGCAGAGATCCATGCACAGAGAAACAAGCAGTGCCTCCAGGCGCCTGGGATCGTCTTTTGCAAAGCCCAGATTCATTGCGATCTTATCCGCTGTTTTAAACCCGAAGCCGTCACACTCCTCCATCACCCGGTATGGATTCTCCTTAAGCTTCTCAAGTGCCTTTTTGCCATAGGTACGGTTCAGCCGTACGAGATTCTTCACTCCCAGTCCGTGTACGTTGAGAAATCGGACCAGCTCCTCCATTCCTTCTTCTTCCTGGGCGATTCCATTCTGAATGGACTGGATTTTTTCTTCTGTAAGCCCTGGTATCTGATAAAGAATATCAGGGGTATCCCGGATTTCCTTCAGACAGTCCTCGCCAAGATAGGTCACAATCTTTTCCGCTGTTTTTTTCCCGATCCCGGGAAACTGAACGCCGGTAAGATAGCGGATAATACTCTCCGCCTCGTTCGGCAAGGGCCGCTCAATGCTTTCCATTCTGAACTGCATGCCGTATTTGGGATGTTCCACATAATTGCCGGAAACCCGGTAGAGAACATCAATCTCCGGCCGCTCTGGAAGAAGACCGGTCACAATAATGGTCTTTTCCCGCTCATCCGCAATTTTAAAGCGCATCACGGTATAAAAACTTTCCTCATTGCGGAACAGAATAAACATTGGTTTTCCAGTCAGTGTGAGCTCATTTTCATTCATGTCTGTTTGCCTGTATTGTTTCTTCTATCGTCTGGAAAAGATCCTGATCCCCGATTGATACCTGATCAATCTCACCGCCCCCTACCAGAACATCTCCATCGTAGAATACGGCTTCCTGGCCAGGTGTCACAGACCGCACAGTCTGTGGATAGGTCAGTCTTGCGGTATGCTCATCCAGCTTTTCCAGCGTGACATCCTGATCCTCCTGACGGTAGCGGAATTTTGCGTGCATGGACTTCTGTCCGGTAAAATCCGCCAGCCAGTTGACATCTCTTACAATGCAGGAATCACTGTACAGCCATCTTTCATCCTTTGCATCCGCAACATAGAGTTCATTGCGGGCCACATTCTTGCCAATGACAAAATACGGTCCGGTACCGCCGATATTGAGTCCCTTGCGCTGACCGATTGTATAGTAAAGCACGCCCTGATGTTCGCCCACCACCTTACCGTCAATATGAATGATCTTTCCCGGCTTCATCGGCAGGTAGTTGGAAAGAAACTGCCGGAACCGGCGCTCCCCGATAAAGCAGATGCCGGTACTGTCCTTTTTGCGGGCAATGGAAAGACCAAGCTCCTCGGCGATTCTTCTGACTTCCGGTTTAGTGATCGAGGCCAGCGGAAAACAGATGGAATTCAGGGTGCTGCGTCTGATCTCCGCAAGAAAATAGGACTGATCCTTGTTTCTGTCATCCGCCTTCATGAGAACCGTCTGTCCGTTTCTGACTCCGGTTTTTGCATAGTGTCCGGTTGCCAGTGTGTCAAAGCCCTTCTCCTTTGCGTAGTTCATGAACTGATCAAACTTGATATACCGGTTGCAGAGAATATCCGGATTCGGTGTTCTGCCTTTGCGGTAAGTGTCCAGAAAAGCGGAAAACACATCGGTCCAGTACTCTTCTATGAAATCAATCCGGTACAGCGGAAGGTTCAGTCTGTCCGCCGCAGATCTTGCATCATCCCAGTCCTTTTCCTGAGAGCACTGATCCCCGTCCAGAGTCGGGTTGCCAAGGATATCTGAATTGGCAATGGAATCCCAGTTGCGCATGAAAGCACAGGCGACATCATACCCCTGCTGCTTAAGAAGATAGGCGGCTACCGCAGAATCTACGCCTCCGGACAGCCCGACAAGTATTTTATTCATAATCACACCCAGAATATTACCGCAATAAGATACGGTATCAGTAAAAGCGAAAGAACGACAAGATGAATCTTCCAGTCCCTCGCAAGCATCGCAATATATTCGCGCACAGCCGCGTTCAGCTCATAGTAGGATTTGGTACGGCTTCCTACCCCGCGGATGAAAAGACCGCATTTATAAGCATACGCACCGGCCCGGAACTGATGGAAACGGTTTGTGGCATAGGCCGCCAGAACATGCTTTCCTCCCTCCGCTTCAATCATCTTACGGGAAAACTTCATATTCTCCAAAGTATTTGTGGACAGATCCTCCATCCGGATATGAGATTCCTCCACGCCCTGACTCACGGCATAGTTCTTCATGGCCAGAGCTTCCGGGATGGTTTCATCCTTTCCCTGACCTCCGGACATGATCATCACAGTCCGCCTGGGATCCTTGCGGTAAAGGGCAATTCCCTTATCCACCCTGCCCATCAGAAGCGGCGTAATCCGATCTCCGTCAACCAGTCCGCAGCCAAGCACAATCACATAATCCACCGGACTGATCTGCGGTGTCAGGATCACCAGAAGACTGCTGGTCACATAAATCACTGCCGCAAGAATCAGATAAACCGTAAGAATTCCGTTGACTCCGACCAGAATCTGCAGGAAGCTGTTTCCGGTAATAACCGACGCGTAATTTATAATCAGGGGAGTTGCGATCAGATGTCCGATCAGAATCAGCGAAAGAAAGTTCTGAAAATGAAGTCCCTCTCTGATCAGAAGGACAACCCCGTTATAGAAAAGAATCAGCAGAAACAGGATAAATCCCATCAGAAACAGAAGAATAAGAATCAGTGAGGTTATGGCAATCAGACCGCTTCCCCGACTGAAGCTGAAATTGAAAAGAACTGCGTCGGCATACGTCAGGAATACGCTCAGAAGAAACAAAAGACCGCATCGCATGCGATAGCGGTTTTTATGAAACGCAGCCAGAAAACTGATCCACGATATCAGAGCAGCCACAAAGACGAATCTGACTGCTGTTTCACCATATCCCTGCACCATCTGTACAATCAGTTCCCTCCGCAGCATCCACAGCCCTTCTCAGGCTTTTTTCAGTACACAGTTTTCCCGGACCTCACCGCATCCCTCATAATTCGGACAGGCCGGAGAGCACGAGCTCATGGCGATTCTCCGCAGTTCTTCGGGAATGAATACGCCGATTTCCTCCGAGTCATACCCGACCTGAAAACTCTTTTCGTTCAGGATGATCGGCCGCTTCAGGACACTGGGATTGTTCTGAATAAACCGAATCAGTTCACTGACGGACATGTCATCAATATTGATTCCGGAATCTGAGATCACCTTGGAGCGTTTTGAAATAATATCATCCGCGCCGTTTTCCGATCGCATGAGCAGATATTTGATTTCCTCATCATTGAGAAGCGTGCGGAAAATATTCTTTTCCCGAAATGGAAGATTTCTGTCTTTCAGCCACTGTTTCACTTTCCGGCAGCTGGCACATCCCGGACTGGTATAAACGACAATCATAGATTCACTCCATCATGTATAAGAGATAAAAGACAACGTCAGAGCTGAAGAATTGCGGTCGCTATGGAGAAGTAAACCAGAAGCGAAATCGCATCAATGATGGTTGTCAGCATCGGTGAAGCTACAACCGCGGGGTCAAGATGCATCCTGGATACCGAAAGAGCAAGACAGGACGCGACGATTTTGGCAATGAATACAGCACAGATCACGGTAAGAGAGACGGTAACCGCAACGAGTGGAGAAGTCCCGTCCAGCAGCATGCACTTGGCAAAGCAGGCCAGAGAAAGAGTAATGCCGCAGAGAAGTCCTACCCGCATTTCCTTCCAGACAATTTTCGGAAGATCCCTGAATTCAATCTGTCCCAGGGAAAGAGACCGCACAACCTCGGTACTTGCCTGAGCACCGGAGTTTCCTCCGGTATCCATCAGCATCGGAATATAGGCGGAAAGAATAATGTATTTGCTCAGTGCAGACTCAAACCCGGTAATGATCTTGCCGGTGAACGTTGCGGAAATCATGAGCAGAAGCAGCCAGGGAATCCGTTTCTTGTATACATCAAATACATTCGACTTCAGATACGGCGTATCACTCGGAATAATCGCCGCCATCTTTTCGATATCCTCGGTTGTTTCCTGTTCCATGATATCCATGACGTCGTCAACCGTGATGATTCCGACCATGCGGTTTTCCTTGTCGACAACCGGAAGCGCCTCAAAATCGTATTTCTTGAAGATCCGCGCGACTTCCTCCTGGTCCGTGTTCGTATTGCAGGAGATGACATCTTCATGCATGATATCGCCGATCAGCTCATCCGCGGAATTAATGACAAGATACCTCAGGGCAACCGTCCCCAGAAGCAGCCGCTTGGGATTGAGCACATAACAGGTATTGACCGTTTCCGAGTCCGTCCCGATTTCACGGATCCGCTCAATGGCTTCCTTGACCGTCATGTTCTCCCTGAGATCCACAAATTCGACCGTCATGACGGATCCGGCTGAATCATCCGGATACTGCAGAAGATGGTTGATATTATTACGGGTGTCCGGACGGGCGTTGCTGAGGATCTTTTTTACGACATTAGCCGGCATCTCTTCCAGAAGATTCACCGCGTCATCCGCATACAGATTATCAATGACCGCTCCGGCTTCCCTTCCAGACAGTGAGGTAATGATGTACTGCTGGCTTTCCACATCCAGCATGGCAAAAACATCCGCCGCCAGGCCCTTTGGAAACAGACGGAACATCTTGAGCATGTCCTCGTCCTCCATTTTTTCCATAACGCCCGCAACATCTGCT
Source organism: uncultured Erysipelotrichaceae bacterium (assembly GCA_946537255.1). GTDB lineage: Bacteria > Bacillota_I > Bacilli_A > Erysipelotrichales > Erysipelotrichaceae > Bulleidia. The sequence goes on along the minus strand of CAMNFS010000005.1, from coordinate 64,451 downwards.
TCATTCATATCCTGCGCTTTGCCGCGCAGAGCCGCATACTGCTTGTTTTTAAGCAGACTGCGGAAACTGTCCAGTTCTTTTTCAGTATTGTTTTCGTTCATAACAGTCTCCCTGGAAAATGATATTCATCTGACTTCTGCACAACGGAACATGTTCCGATATATTACTGTCAATCATGAATACCACCTCCTTCCGGGACTGTCCGTGTCCTTTAAGATTTTACGTTTTTATCCTTAATGTTTCAACCTCTGAATCACTCCAGCGGCTTCTGATAATAATTGCCGATAATGCGGTCAACGGAGTTTATGGTCACAAAGGCATGCGGATCCGCTCCATGAACTGTCTCAATGACATCTGCCAGCTGATAGGTGTTGATATTCGCGACAAGAAGCCAGTGCGGTGTATGCGTATACCCTCCCTCACACGGTATTTTTGTGACGCCATGCCGGCAGACATGAAAGATCGCGTCACATACCTCCTCCGGCATGTTGGTCACGATATCAAGGCGGGTGAATTTATAGCGCTGATGCATCATGTTGACAACCTGAGTGCTGACATACTGATAGATGATGGAATACAGTGCCTGGTTCCATCCGAACAGCAGACCGGCCAGAAACAGGATCACAGCGTTTGCGCCCATCATCAGATTCCACGTCGGCCGGTTGAGTCTGCTTGAAAGCACAATGGCAATGAAGTCCGTTCCTCCCGAACTGGCGTTGTTGCGGAGAACAATTCCCATGGAAAGACCGGAAATGAGACCTCCGAATACCGAAACCAGAAGAATGTCATTAGTGACTGGCCGCTCCGGAATCCAGGCCGTAAACAGAGCGCTCAAAGCAAAAAACAGCACGGAAAGCACGACGAACTTATGACCGATCATCCGCCAGACAATCGCGGCGGTAATGGCATTCAGAACAAAATAGATCAGCGAAAAGCTGATGGGAATATTGAAATACACCTGAGCGGTCTGAGAGATCAGACGGGATAAACCGGAGTATCCGCCAGGGAAAAGATTGCCTGCCTTTACAAACAGATTCATTCCGAGAGAATAAAGCAGGGCCGCAAAAATCACCCACAGTATCGTTGGAATGTCCTTTTTCGTCCATTCAACATCAAAGAGTTTCACAGCTGCCCCTTTCCCAATCCATTCCGGACTGCATCTGTTTCACAGGACGCGATTTCTTCCGGAAGCTTCTGCATGCGCAGAGCCCGGCGGATTTTTTCACAGTTCTCCCTCTGCCGTTTCAATATCCGGATATCATACGGAAGACGGATCCTGGTTCCGTCCGCGAAAATCAGATTCACTGCCTGTCTCTTCTCGGCCTTCATCCATATCAGCATGTGATCATTGATCCACCAGTTATCACCGGTACTGCGTGAAGAAAAAAGAGGAAACAGCACCGTACTGCTGAGCTCGCTCAGAAAGACCGGTACTTTGGAACGGATATCCGCAAGATAACGGGCCGCCTCCAGTCTTCCCTGCATGGATGAACCACAGGAAAGACACCAGCGGTTGATCAGCTTTTCCGGTTTTCCGTCTTCTGTCCGGATTTCCCCGTTTTCCAGAAAAATCTCGGTATCATTGGTATCTTTCCGATAATGCAGCGCAAGGAGTTTTCCCATGATCAGCCCTTCTGTGAACACCCTTTGCAGGAAGCGCAGCGGTCCTTCAAGGCGGCAGTTCCGTCAATGGAAAGACAGTCGCCCGGCTGTCTGACAGGAAGAATGGTCAGAGCCGGAACTTCCTCAAACAGCTCCCATACCGTATTTTCAAGCATCTTTTTTTCCGTATTCATCGGGCAGTAGATTCTCAGGGCACAAAGATCGCTCAGCTCTGCTCCGTAAAGAGAAAGAAGATCCTCAGCCTTTTTCAGACAGTAAATCAGTTCTTCTCTTTCGTCATTGCCGACACGGACGCCTTCCTCATTCTCCGGTCCGGTTTCCGAGAGAAACAGAAGACCATTGGCCGCTTCTCTGATATATTCCCGCATGAATCAGTCCTCGTAATATGGCTCGTTGCGGTCATCGTAATCACCGCTGTCATCGTCTGTTTCCGCGTAATACCGGTAATACAGAGCTTCTCTGCGCTTCATGTCCTCTTCCCGATGCCGGATTGAGATCGCATAGATCATCCACAGTCCGACCAGGATGAACAGCACCATCGCAATCACCGCTACGAGATCTCCAAAGTTTTCTATCATATGTCATTTCCATTCTACAACCAAACCGGATTGATGCCCACTTCCAGCATGGTTCAATGCAAAGGGATCCGGTTATTCCGTTCAGTTCTGCTTTCTGCTCAGACTGACCTTTTCGACCGATTTCACCTGCCTGATTTGACTGATGATCTCATCGATCTCCTTTTCATCCGCAGAGACAATATGGGTTTCAAGCATCCGCCTTCCATCCATTTCAGTAAGCTTGATTTCAGTAGGATTCCGGTTACGGCTGCGCAGGATGTTCATCACACCGGAAATATCTGTGATGTTTTCCTGCATGGTGACTGAGATCCTGGCATCATACTGCAGCAGGGTTTTATGACGGAACCGATACAGAATATACTGAATCCCGATAATCAGCACTCCGGTAAACAGCCCCAGTCCGCACAGACCTGCCCCGAAGGCAATCCCGATTCCCGCGGTTGCGAAAATACCCGCGGCTGTCGTGAGTCCCTGTACGGTGTTGTTGCGTACGAAGATGATTCCGGCACCGACAAAACCGATGCCGGATATGATCTGCGCCGAAAGTCTGGCCGCGTCATACTTGGCAGTATCATCAAAGCCGTATTTGGAAACGATGGTAATAGCCGCAGCCGCCACACATACAATCGCATGGGTTCCCATGCCTGCTTCCTTGGCCCGGCTCTGACGTTCAAAGCCGATCATGGCCCCGGTAACTACCGCAAGCACTAGACGGATCACCCATTCCATGTTCAGCGCGAACATTTCAGAAAGATTCATACCTTACCTCTTCCGTATTATGTTTTCTCCCGGTACAGAAAACTCCTGTCCTTTCTCATTCTACAGCCACGCGGCAGGTTTCCGCCACGAAAGGATCAAAGAAAACCAGGCTTGAAGCAGTCTTCAAAGGAAAGTCCCGCGTATCCTCTTTGCCTGACGGCTTCATACAGCAGAATCGCGGCAGTATTTGAAACATTCAGACAGCGGACCTCCCGGTCCATCGGGATCCGGATACAGTCTTCCAGATGACTGCGAAGCAGATCTCTTGGAATGCCGGCAGATTCCTTCCCGAATACGAAATAGAGATCCTCTTCTGCGGTAAAGTCAAACTGATCCGGTGTTTTTGTCCCGTACCTGGTCGTGAAATAATAGTGTCCCGGATTTGCCTGTTCAAACTCCTCCCAGTCCCGCCACAGCTTCCACTTCACAATCTGACGGTAATCCATTCCGGCCCGGCGAAGATGTGCCTCATCCAGATAAAAACCAAGCGGTTCAATCAGATGGAGCTGTACCTGAAAGGCGGCGCAGGTGCGCATGATATTCCCGGTATTCTGGGGGATCTCCGGTTCATAGAGGACGGCGTGAATCATGAAGCTTTTCTCCATGGAAAAAACGCGTAGAGAGAAATTCCGAGTATGAGAGCAAGATAGATCAGGATGATCCGGATGACGAGATCAAAGAAGAATGAACCCGGAAACAGATTGATCATGATGGAAGTGTTGGGATCAAGAAGCCAGAGATCATTGTCAAACAGCAGAAGATGGAAATTTGTCCAGAAGGCATTGAAATCCGCAAGAGCCCAAACAGCGACAAACAGCACAAAAATCACAATGATCATGACTCCTTCCCGAAATCCCATCCGCAGAATCTCAGGAATGGACAGTTTCTCCTTTCCAATCAGATAGACCAGAAGAAACGCGGTCAGAAGCGCCATGATATTGCGGGCGCTGACCGCTTTCTGATACAGTGCCCGGACATCGACCATGTGCCTGGTTTCCCGCTCATTGAATACTTCTCTTTCCTGAGAGCCGACTTTTGCCAGAACAACGATATCCTCCCTGCTGCCGCGAAGATAATCCAGCAGCGCACTGGTTGCCCTGAGATTGTCCTCCTGACTCATGCCGGTAAAGGCACTCGTGTTGTTTTTTTCATATTCCCGGGCATAGAAGCTTTTGTCAAAACTGCAGGAATCAATGACCGTCATCAAGGCGGCTGCGGCAAAAAGAAAACATGCCAGGATGGAGAGAATTCTATTTCTGTTCACTCAGCCAGTCCTCCAGTTTTCTGAGAGCCTTGCCACGATGACTCACCGCGTTTTTTTCATCTTTGGTCAGTTCCGCAGCCGTTTTCCCCATCGAGGGTATATAGATTATCGGATCATATCCGAAGCCGTTGGTTCCCCTTGGCTCTCTGGCGATTTCACCATTCCAGGTATCATAGAAAACCTTCGGCTCTTTTCCCGGCGCGCACCAGGCAATCGCACAGGCGTAATAGCAGGATCGATCCTCCGCGTCCTTTACAAGTTCAAGAACCTTCTGATTCTTGATGTCATAGGGTGTATCATGGCCCAGCCACCGGGCGCTGTGCACTCCCGGTTCATTGTGAAGACAGGCAATACAGAGACCGCTGTCATCGGCGATGGCTGGAATCTGAAACTGATCGGTAACCGACTGAGCCTTGAGGACGGCGTTCTCCTGAAACGTCGTGCCGTTTTCTTCAATCTCAGCGGGATGATCGAGATCTGCAAGGGAAAGAACCTGATATCCTTCCGGCTCCAGCATCTGTCGGAATTCCCGCAGTTTTCCTTCATTTGTGGTCGCTACCACGATCTTTTTTTTCATGATTCAGAATTCTCCTTTCAGCAAAACGGAATAATCCTCCTTGAGAAAGCGCTCAATCTCCCTGGCAAACAGCGGAAAAACTTCGCTCACCCGGCCTTTTCCATGGATATATGGATCAATATAACGCTTTTTCGCCGCAACAGCGAAAGCTCCCTCACACCCGTCTTTGACAACATGCACTTCATGAAGACGGGTAAAGCTCTGCCAGGCGTTTCCGTGCGGACTTTGTTTCAGCTTTCGGATCATTTCCTTCTCTGTTCCATACAGATCCTCTTCCGTTAACGTTCCGTCCTGAATGGCCGCTTTCAATAGCCGTGCCAGAATCTCCATGGCATAACGGTCTTCCTTTCCGGAATAGATTCTCCCGCAGCCAACAGCTGCCAGAGCAAACCGTCTGGCAGTCTCTTCGTGATTGAAAACAAGTTCAGTCTGCGCAAGTTCATTCTGCCCGACAGAAAGATCCGACAGCGCTTCCGCCGCGAACTCCTTGTTTTCCAGTCCATAGCGCACCATGTTCTGAAGGGTATATTCAAGACGGTCGCAGGAAAGCTTCGGACTGTCGTTATCCGCGACCGGATACTGATGATAATCCGATACGGATTCCCTGCTGATGCCAAGCTGCTGGAGCAAGGAAACAATCTTTCGATCCGAAGCGATGACGGTACCGGTGTTTGCTTCCGTAAATTCCTGGTTTTCATGATCTCCATGCATGAAATCCACAACATGGGAAAAGCATGGCGTCGAAATATCATGAAACAAAGCGGATAAGGCAATCACCGGATCCTGCGTGAAATGCCAGGCAAGCTCTGCCGTACCAAGACTGTGGTCATATCGGGAATACGGCTGTAGCCCGCAGAACAAAGGAAGTGAGGTATAAATCAGGCCGCAGTTCATATCCACGTCCTTCAGCCTCTGCATCGATTTGCTTAAGGTGAAGGAAAGCAATTCATCCGGAAGTCGTGCGTACATCCTATACCCCCGGAAGCAAAAAGCTGAACAGAACCGCGATCGCAAGCGACGGCAGAAGATTGGCAACCCGTACTGTCTTTCCAAACAGAAGATTGACCCCGACCAGAGCAATCAGAATATTCCCCACAAGCGAAATCGCCGCCAGCGCTTCTTCCGTAAATACCGGCCTGATGAGTACGGCAAGCACGGTGATAAGACCCTGCCATATTCCTACCGGCACAAAGGAAAAAAGACAGCCCCTGCCCATGGAGGAAGCCATCACCAGTACAATGGCGAAGTCCAGCACCGCTTTGGCAGTCAGAACGGATGGATCATGAAGAATTCCATCCTGGATCGCCCCTACCACGGCCATGGCACCGATACATACGGTAAGAGAGGTACTGACAAATCCTTCGGTGAATCTCGCATCGGACTGACTTCCGGTTTTTTTCTTCAGATATTCTCCGAACTTCTCCATTTTTCCTTCGATGTCAATCCATTCACCAAGCAGAGCACCGATGCAGAGAGAAAGAATCATTGACATCGTCCCGGTCACTTCAATTCTTTCCGGCTGAATCAAAAACATCCTGGACAGTGTTCCGGCAATGCCAAGCACTATGACTGCAGCACCATTGGCCTTGAGTACGGTTTCCTGAATGCGATCGGTGATAAAACGGCCGAACAACATGCCGAGAAATCCGCCGGCAATGATCGCAAAACAGTTAATGAGTGTTCCCATTGACTACCTCAATCTGACAGGAGCGCATGGTCTCAAGCGCTGCCTCATGCTTGAAAGGCGTCACACCGGCACAGCAGGATGCGTCAACCGAGATCGGAACCTCCGGCATGAATGTCTTCAGCACCAGCGCGTTGGTAATCACACAGATATCCGTGCAGAGACCAATCAGCTCCAGAGAGATCGGATCCTTTTCATTTTCCTTTTTCAGCATCTCCGCGAGAGTCAGCGATCCAAACCCGGGCTTGGTCACGATCACGGCACCGGTGAGCAGATCTCTGATCCGTTCATGAAGCATCCATCCTTCCGTGCCCTCGATGCAGTGCTCCACCGGAAGAAATCTGCCTTCCTGGGTATTGAGGTAATCCTTCTGATGCGTATCCAGAGTGGCATAGACGTTTTCCTTTGGATAGGACTGAATCTTTTCTCTTACTCTGTCAAGAATGGACTGTGCCTCGGCAGTTCCAAGACTTCCATCCACAAAATCCTTCTGCATGTCCACAACAACCAGTATCCGCTTCATAATCAAATCCCTTCCTCTCCTGTTTCGGACTATTGTATCAGGATTTATCGTAAAGAAGGAATGTGGTCTTACTCAAAATTCGAAAAATCCATTCATTCTTCTCTTGCAATTATGAATCGGACAGGTATAATTACTATTGCGCATTGGGGTATAGCCAAGCGGTAAGGCAACTGGCTCTGAACCAGTCATTTCGGGAGTTCGAATCTCTCTACCCCAGCTGATCGCACAGATTCATTCAAATGGAGATGTGTGAGTAGACCTCAGAGGATCCTGAGGTTTTTTTTCGTCCTTGACCTTCTTTTGCGGGTGAATGAAACCCGAAAATGCGGAAGATCATCCCCATACCGTTATTCAGAAACTGTTTCATGTATTTACTCACGGTTGCCTTCCTTATGGATCTGAACATGGTGAAGTGCATCTATGATAAAATTTATTTATTAATGAACCGGACATCAGACATTCGCCTGGAACAGTGGCGGCAGGATCTTCATACCGCAGTCACCCTTCCAGAGCCCGACAAAAGCATGATTCTGAAGGATTTTGAAGACGCGCTGTCCTTCTATGAAGAACGGGGATTTCCGCAGGAAAAGGCCCTGGAGCTGCTTGATCCAAACAGACTCGGCACCTTCTACCGAAAGGAAAACCGGCGCGTATTTGAACTGGAATCTTCCGCAAGAATCTATCCGTTTCTCGGCAAGGGAAAGCAGCGGATGGTATTCCGGCTGACCGCGCATCTGTTTGAACCACCGGTTGTGCCGCTTCTGCAGATTGCCTTGACATTTGTCATCCGCCGTTTTCCAACCTTTGCCTGCTCCGTTGTGCCGGGAAGGTTCTGGCACGCTCTTATTCTGCAGCCGCATCGGTTTGCCGTTTCCGAAAAGAAAGCCCCTCCCTGTTCTCTTTCCACCGCCTCCTCCATGCCTTATCAGAATCTGTGGGTTTTCTGGTCAGAAAAGGAAATTGCCGCAGAGTTTTCTCATGTTCTTACGGATGGATACGGAGGAATGCTGTTTCTGGATGCCCTGCTCAGGGAATACTTCCGTCTGCTTGACACTCCGGTTTCCCATGGCCAGAATTCCATCCGGATCGAGGAAGAGGCAGATGAAGCGGAGCTGGAAAACATATTCATAAAAAACAGACCGGGACGGACGCACTCGGAATTTCATCCCTTCTCCATTCATCCAGACCTCTCTATGGAAAAAGAGACCCCCAGCCAGTCCATCTACTTCCGTTTTCCCGCGGATATCCTCAAGGCCGCCGCAAAAAAGCACGGAACAACCGTTACTGTCTATGTTCTTGGATGTCTGTTTCTGGCACTGAAGGAATGTTCGCACCGGTCTTCGGGAAGAATTTCCGTACAGATTCCGGTCAATCTGCGGAAGTATCTTGAGACAAAGACAGTCCGGAACGCGTCGATGTTTTTTGTTCCTTCCCTGCGTCTTTGTGAGATTGACGGCGAAGCCGGTATGTACAGAAAAATCAGAGAGCAGTTTGATATCTGCAGCGGCCGCAGGGAGATTCTTGCGGCGGCCGGAAATACCGCCCTTCTTGCCCAGGCGATCACCCCCATCCCTCTGGCGCTCAAGCAGATTCTTGTCAGTCTTGTCTACCCGTTTACCGGACAGTATCCGTATACTGCCTATTTCTCCAATCCCGGTGTTCTGGAGGTACCGGAGGGCATGGAATCTAAAGTAGCGTTCATCCGTCCCGACATGTATGCCGGATCCTCCGCGACCCCATCCGCGGCCATGCTTACATGGAATGGAACAGTGCTGTTTACCCTCACGGAAAATACGATGGATTCCTCGCTTGCGGAAATCATGAAAAGACTGTTTGAAAAGGACGGAATCTTTCCTGTCATCGAAAAAGATCACTGACTTCGGTCCATTCCATTGCCTTCATACTTCCGGCAATTCTCATTCCCGTTTTATACTATTGATATTCAGGAGAATCCTCATGAAGAAGAAAACCGTGCCGATTACACCGGCTGTCATCATAACCATCGTGGTACTTTCCGTTATCCTTGCCATCGTCCTGACCGGCGCGGCCTATATTTTCTTTATAAAAGGCGCAGACACCATCTATGACGACATGGACCGGTCCATCACCGGCGCTCTTCTGCGCGGAACAGATGAGGACGCAATGCGTTCCATTGCCCTTAAAACCTATGAAGTCATCGCCCCGATGGACGATCCCAAAGCGGTTTATGAACAGAATCCGGACGCGTATCTTGAAGCCTTCCGGCCGATTCAGGAATCAGAAGAGTATCAGAAATGCTGGAGGGAACTCAACTATATGCGGGAAGGCACCTGTGCGACCGCTGTCTCCTTTGTCATCGTCATGCCCGAAAAAAACTATGTCGTCTATATTCTCGATGCCAGCACGCAGAACGTTTTTCCGTGCGGAACGATCTACAGCATGGATACCACGGGCTACAGCAAGGACCACGCGAATACGGAATTCATTGCCTACGTTTCAAATTCCGAGACCTATGGAAGTGTTCTGACAGATGGAATCCGCTGCTGTACTCTGGATCGTCCGGAAATCAATACCTATCTGGTCGCGGATATACCGGTAGCGGAGGTTCTGGACAGTTCGAAACGCTTTGTTAAACATACCGTACCCATGGCAGTCGCTGTCACCGCCCTGCTGTGTTTCCTTATTTCTCTTCTTCTCAAAAAAGAAGTCCTCCGGCCTTTGAAAACAATCACCGATACAACCCGGAGGTTTGTCGAAGACTATGACCGGGATCGGAACTCTGAAACCAATGTATTTGATTCGATCAGCGGCGGCCACATTCAGGAACTGCAGAATCTGTGCTCCTCCCTGCAGTCCATGGAAAGCGATATAAACAGATATATCCGCAATACCGAGGAAATGACCGCGGTTGAGACAAAACTGGCAACAGAACTGAAACTGGCAAAGGAAATCCAGGCGGATTTTCTCCCGAGTATTTTCCCCGCCTTCCCGGACCGGGATGAATTCGATATCTATGCAAGCATGGACCCGGCGAGAGAAATCGGCGGAGATTTCTATGATTTTTTCCTGGCAGATCATGATCATCTTGTCATGCTGATAGCTGATGTGGCCGGAAAAGGCATTCCTGCTGCTCTTTTCATGATGACTTCCAAGATCATTCTGAATAATTACGCAGCGAACACCACCACCTGCTCAAAGATTCTCGAACGCGTCAACAATATCATCTACGAGAACAACAAGAACGATATGTTTGTCACAGTATGGCTTGGCATACTGGACCTCCGTACAGGTTCCCTTCAGTGCAGCAGCGCCGGCCATGAGTATCCGATCCTCAAAAGCGGCAGCGGCTCATTTGAAATCATTCATGATCCCCATGGAGTAGCTCTTGGCGTCATCCCCGACAGGAAATATGAGGATTATGAGCTGACTCTCTGTACGGATGATGTGCTGTTTGTCTATACGGACGGTCTTCCGGAAGCGACCGATCCACAGTTCCAGCGGTTCGGCATGCAGAGAATCGTCGATACCCTGAACCGATATCCGGATGCCGATCCGGAACATCTGCTTAAGAATATGTCAAGTACCGTGAATGATTTTGTAAAGGACGGCGAACAGTTCGATGATCTGACCATGCTCGCCATCAAGGCAAAGGATATCCCCAAGCGAAAGCAATAATCAGGAAGAAGGAAGCGGACCGGCGCTTCTTTTCATCCGGATCCTCTGAGACCTGTTTTACGGGCCTTGTTTGCGATACAATAAAAATCGTTGCACAAAGAAAAGTAAAGGAGTAACTATGAGTATTCGCACTAGATTTGCGCCGAGTCCGACCGGCTATATGCATATCGGAAATCTGAGAACTGCCCTCTGGGCATACCTGATCGCAAAAAAAGATCCCGAAGGTGTTTTTATTCTGCGGATTGAGGATACCGATCAGGGACGTCTTGTCGAAGGCGCAACAGACATCATCTATGACACGATGAGGGAATGCGGACTGAAACATGATGAGGGACCGGATGTCGGCGGTCCGGTCGGTCCCTATGTACAGAGTGAGAGGGTCCGCTCCGGACTGTACATGGACTATGCAAAGAAGCTGATCCGCCTTGGCGGAGCCCATTATTGCTTCTGTGATGAAAAAACGATTGAACAGGCAAAGGCTGCCAAGGACGTAACCGACGGAAACCGGTCCTATGATGACCCCTGCCGGCTGCTGGATCCCGAGGAAGCGGAGCGTCGGGCGGAAAGCGGCGAGCCGTTTGTCATCCGTCAGACAATTCCATCCGAAGGAACCACGAGCTTTGATGATGAGGTATTCGGTACGATTACAGTCGACAACAGCACACTGGATGAGCAGGTTCTGATCAAGAGCGACGGATTTCCGACCTACAACTTTGCCAATGTCATTGATGACCATCTGATGGGCATTACGGATGTGGTCCGGGGCATGGAATATCTTTCCTCTACCCCGAAATATAACCTGATCTATGACGCCTTCGGCTGGGATAAACCGCGTTATATCCACTGCCCGCCGGTCATGAAGGATGAGCACAGCAAGCTTTCCAAACGGAACGGAGATGCCTCCTTCCAGGATCTCATGAAAAAAGGATATCTTCCGGAGGCGGTTCTGAACTACATTGCCATGCTTGGCTGGAGTCCGGAAAACAATCAGGAAATCTTTACACTTGATGAACTGGTGAAGGCATTCAATGTTAAGCATATCGGCCAGAACGGCGCGATTTTTGATCCCGTCAAGCTCACCAGCATCAACGGTCTCTGGCTGCGCGGGATGGATCCGGAATCCTACTTTCAGCTGGTGGAACCTTATATCCGCGAGGCAGTAAAGAAAGACTACGATCTGCGGAAAATTGCCTCCGGTGTGCAGCAGCGTGCCAACACTCTGGTTGAAATACCGCCGATGCTGGATTTTTATGATACCTTTCCAGCCTATTCCAACGATCTTTATTTCAACAAGAAGATGAAGACAAACCCGGAAATTTCCCTTGTTTCCCTGAAGGAATGTCTCACTGCTCTTTTGAATCTGAATGACTGGAGTTTTGACGCGCTTCACGAAACACTGATGGCGCTGCCGGCGAAAATGGGAATCAAAAACGGTCAGGTGCTGTTTCCTCTTCGGGTTGCCATCAGCGGAAAACAGTCTACCCCGGGCGGAGCGATTGAAATTGCTGAGATTCTTGGAAAGGAAGAGACACTGAGACGTCTTAAAAGTTCCATTCAGCAGCTGGAGAACCAATGATTGCCTGCCGCAGGATCAGCGCGGAAACCATGGACTCTTTTGTAAGAAAGAGTCATTTTCTGCATTATATGAAAACAAGTGCCTGGGCGGAGTTCAAAAAGACAGAAGATCATATGGATCATACCTATCTCGGCTTTTTTGAAGACGATCAGCTCTGTGCAACTGCGAATGTACTTTCCGGCTCCTTCCTTGGCCATCACTACTGCTACATCCCTAAAGGTCCCTGCCTGGACTATTACAATTCCTCTCTAATGGAGGAAGTGATGCGCCTGCTTCAGAACTACGCGAAAGATCAGAAAGCAGAGTTTCTGAGGATTGATCCGGATGTCATCCGCGTCAGCCGTACGATCACCGGAGAGCTGACCGAGGAAATCAACAACGAAGCCATAACGGAAAAACTGAAGGAACTCGGATTCCGTCATAAAGGCTATGGATACGCATATGATGGAAGCTGGACCAACCGCTATACACTGATTACGGATATCGATAAGCCGATGGAGGAAGTGATCAAGGGGTTTTCAAAGCAGAGGCGCACCAGTCTCAACCGGCATGCCGTCAGCGGCGTAACAACGCGTCCTGGGGATGAAGCCGATATTCCTGATCTGATGCGCTTTGAAAGCATGCTGGCGGAAATGGATGGCTTTCAGCCTCACTCCTTCAGCTTCTTTCAGAATCTTCTGGAACAATTCGGGGAACATGCCCGTCTGTATGTTACAGAAATCAATCTGGAGACGATGATTCAGGGAATCAGCGAGGAACTCTCCTCGAAAAAATACCGTAAGGATCCAGAGGCAAAAGCCGCCAAGGAAAAGGATCTCGAGCACGCACAGCTGCTCCTGCAGGAATACGGACCAACGCTGGCGATTGCCTGCGGGCTGTTTCTCTATGAGGGTGACATGAGCTGGGATCTCTATACCTATAATCACAAGGCTTTCAATTTCATCAAGCCGGTAGACAATCTCCATGTCTTTGCGATGCAGGACATGCAGAAACTCGGCGTGAAACGCTATGATCTCTGCGGATTCTCCGGTGTAACCACAAAGGATGATCCGGAATACGGTCTTTATGCCTACAAACGTTCCTTCGGACCCGCGTTCATTGAGCAGATCGGAGAATTCGATTCGGTATTCCGTCCTTCTGCCTATCATAGATTTCTGAAGGAAAAATCCTTTGAAGTCCGGGCCAGACATAAGCTCTGGAAACTCCGGTTTCAGAAAAAGCACACTTCATAAAAATCAGCCCGTCCGGGCTGATTTCTGTTTTCAGTGATTCTTTATTTCCGGGTCCGGATCCGGACCGCAAGATCAAGCATTTTCGGATAGGCTTTTTCAAACAGATGATAGGCTGCCGGATTGAGAACCAGATTGAATTCACCGATATATTCTTCCACTTCCACCGGCCAGGCGGCCTTGAACATCGCGATGCCGTCATCCAGCGTGCCGTCCACACCGCCGAAGCTGCAGATCGGAATATTCAGATCTGCGCATCGCTGAATGCATTTGGAATAAAGGTAATAATTCGCCCGGATCCGCAGATACTTCGTGTTGTTTCCCATATAGAAGAATTCCATACGCTTCTCATTGAAACAGACCATTTTCCCGGAGAGTACGGCTTCGTCTCTGTTTTCATCTTCCATATAGCCTTCCACAAGCTCGATTTCATGGTTCAGATTGGCAATCTGCTGATCCAGTGACTTCTGTTTCTTTGCGGAAGTTTCCGTTTCCCGCTGTTTTTCCATCTGTTCCCTCTGCTGCAGAAGCCGCTCCTTTTCTTCTCTGAAATTGAGCCTTGCGACCATGATGAGGGCATGATCTCCATAGACATCCGCCATATGACGGAAATAGTCCGCACTGCGCAGAGCAACATGCTTGCGGGTTTCCGTATAATGCATGGCCTCCGCAAGATCAGAAATGTATTCCGTTCCCTCATATGCCCGTGCGCCGCGTTTTTCCGCTGTCCGGATGGACTGCCGGGTATTTTTGACAAGCCGTTCCTGCCAGGCGGAATCCACCCGCATGATAATGTTGTAACGGGGCTGGGTCGCTTCGGGAATCATAACCGTAAAGCCGCGGTGTTCTGCGCCATACTCCTTCAGAAACGAAATGACATCCGTATACATCTCTTCATGCGGTTCATCTTTTTCGTGGATCGGATATCTTTTATAAACAAGATATGGATCAAACCGCATGACCATGGCATGCCTTGACTTCGCGAAAGCCTTCAGATGATCCAGCATGAAAGTCACAAGTTCCCGGTTGCGCCAGTCCATAACCGGACCTCTTGGAATATAGAACAGCGTCGAGTTCAGAACGACGGTTCTTATCAGTACCAGTGCAGTCGCAACGATTTTTCCTTCTTCATCGGTGACAGAAGTAAAAACCGAATCCCAGTTGTTCTTGATTTCTGCCCACTCATGACACTGATACAGCGTATTCTGATCGCTGTTTATGACAAACGCGTCCATCTGTTTCGGATCTGTATCGGTATGAAACTGAAAGCCCATAATATTCCCTCGCCTTCATGATTCTACCACAGCCGCAGATGTCGGAAAGAGGAATCTTACCCTGCGGGAAAATAAAAACACACCCTTTTATGGAAGGATGTGTCGGTATGACATATACGGGATTCGAACCCGTGAATGCTGCCTTGAGAGGGCAGTGTGTTGAACCGCTTCACCAATATGCCAGATTACGGAGCTTTCCGCTCCATAATTATACAAGATTTCACTCAGGCTGCAAGTGCCTTTTTTGCAGTATCACAGAGATCTGTGAATGCCTTCTCATCATGGATGGCAATTTCACTGAGCATCTTTCTGTTGACGTTGACATTGGCAAGCTTGAGACCATGCATCAGTTTGCTGTAACTGAGATCATTGACTCTGGCAGCCGCATTGATTCTTGCGATCCAGAGACGTCTCATATCGCGCTTTGTCTGCTTGCGTCCGATATAACTGTACTTCAGTGAGTGCATCACCTGCTCATTGGCAGTTCTGTAAAGCAGATGCTTTGAGCCAAAATAGCCTTTGGCAAGCTTCAGTACCTTCTTGCGACGGTTACGTGTCGGTGTAGATCCTTTTACTCTCATGATTTGCCTCCCTTACTTAACCCTGCAGCAGCTGACGGTCACGCTTCGCGTCGCTCTTGTTCATCAGAGTCGCTTTTCCGAGATGCTTCTTCTGCTTGTGTGTTTTGTTCGCTGCGAAGTGAGATACATAGTTATGCCCTCTCTTCAGCTCACCGGAACCGGTAACCTTTACCCGCTTCGCAAAGGTCTTCTTGGTCTTCATCCGGATTTTCTTTGGTTTCTTAGCCTTGGCCTTCATTTCAAATTTCCTCCTGTCGATGACTATTTTTTCTTGGGAGACAGTACGACGGACATCGTGTTGCCTTCCATGTTCGGCTGCTTTTCAATACCAGCCAGATCAGAGATCTGTTCAATGAACTTCTTCATGACCGCTTCCCCGACTTCCTTCCGGGTAATCATACGGCCGCGGAACCGCATATCGATCTTGACTTTCTGCCCCTCTTCCATCCATTTTCTGGCCTGTTTGAGCTTGGTTTCAAAATCGTGCTGATCAATAACCGGAGACAGCCGAAGCGGCTTGATCTCGGTAACATGCTGCTTCTTCTTGGCTTCGCGGGCTTTTTTCTGTTCATTAAAGTGATATCTTCCGAAATCGAGAATCTTGCATACAGGCGGTGTGGCATTCGGAGCTACACAGTAAAGATCCAGACCCTGGTCTCTTGCAGTATTAATTGCATCGTACCTGCCCATTTCTCCAAGCTGCTCGCCATTCTGTCCAATCACAAGCACTCTCGGGAATTTAATGTTTTCGTTTACAAGTTCTTCCGGTACGTTCCGTTTCGGTTTAATATACTTCTTACTCAAGCCAGACCTCCTCTGATTGTATAAAGAAAGCAGGTACAGAAACCGCACCTGCCATGTTCACGAAATCTTTTTAGATCCGGCATGGTTACCCAGGCCCCTGAGGTCCTCGGGCGAGAAGCGGTGCTTCTGCTTTCCGTTACCTGTACTACTTTAAATGCACTGTCAGTAAATGTCAACTCTTTTTTTCAGATTTGAAACCCGGTCACATTTACCCGTACCTCGCTGGGACGGCATCCGGTCATGAAAACAATATTCTCATAGATCTTTGACTGTACAAGACCGCATGTGCTGTTCACATTTGCGCCATAGCGGATCCGTACATCTGTCTCGATTTTCAGCTTATTGTCGTCAACCTTGACGATCACCGGTTTCTTGGAAAAAGTGCCGGCCGGTTCGGTAACGATATTTTCAATATCTCCCAGAGTGATTTCTGTGATTGCCTGAAAGACGGATTTGTTGATCGCAATTTTTCCCTGATTGCTGTCTTCCTTGATAATTACATAGTCCATAGATTCTTTCCTCCCGGATCGTTTTTTATTATAACCCAATTCCTTTTCTCTTCCTAGTGAAGCAGAAAGTGCACTTCATGACGCATCCGCCGCGTGATTTCGTCCTTCTGTTCCTCATATGCCGCAAGGTCTTTGCACGTGCTCTCCAGACGTTCCACCTGACTCCAGAAATAATTCATCAGTTTCAGAAGATAATCCTCGTGGATCATATGAATCGTATCCGCTTCCTTCATGGCCTGAGCAAAGATCTCCGCAAGAGAGTTCCGGATCGTTTCCGCGTCCTTTTCAGGCAAAGAGGCAAAGCGTTCGGAATACCATTTCGGCTGAATCAGAAGCGAGCGGATCACAGCGGTAAACCGTTCAATATCCTCTGATACATTCCCGGTCTGCAGCGCGCAGAGTACCGTGAAGAACGCATGCCATTCAAAATCAACATTCATGATATCCAGAAAATAGGAAGACAGAACATGAACAAACGGATCCTGTGACTTCAAAGGTGATATCGGTACCAGCTTGGAGGAAAAATCGATTCTCGACTGAGAGAGGATCTTCAGGTTTTCCAGAAACTCCACCATCTTGACCTCCGGGTTGGATCCATAGAGAAATTCGGTAATGTAGATATACTGAGCCAGTATTTCCGAGTCATGCTTGAATGTCGTTGAAAAACCGACGGATTCATTCATCTTCCGGATGAACAATTCATTCAGCGAGGAACTGGCAAGGGCTTTGAAATTGCGTTCATCAAAGCCGATCTGCGCTTCTCTTGATTCCATCATCATCTCGGTGTATACCGTTTCAAGCTGATGATCCACCACATCCAGACTGTCCCGGATGGATCCAAGCATCCTTTTCATGAAGCGGTCATTGCGGATAATCTCCTGATTCTTATAGACCACCTCATGCTCAATTTCACTCCAGAACCGATGAACCAGCGATTTGATCTGCAGTTCGAATCCGATATAGGAATTATTTAAACGGAATCTTCCATCCACCCGGTAGATCGCAAACCCGTTCCGCTGCAGCTGCGGCTGAGGCATGCCGAGATTCAGAACAATATCAGGATTTGTCAGGGAAATCGCATATCCGTCTTCGTTGGTTTCCGAAAAACAGGAACGGATTTCCCGGAACAGTTCGGATTCATTCCGGATAAACCGGCATTCCAGGGTAATCCCGACAAGATCAGAGAGAGATCGGATCGCGTCCTGAGGGGTTTCACTGTGAAGATAGAACTTATTCCGCAGAAGCTTTTCCCGCAGGCTGTCTCTGCTTTTGACCCGGGAAAAAACAGCCACAACATCCTGACGGGTGCCGCTGACAAGTTCTCTGAAAAACTGCTGTATCACCGTTTCTGCATAATCAAAACCTGGTCTGTGCAGATCATACTCGCTCATGCACTGATCAATGAAATCAAACAGGTCAAGCCTCATTGTGTTCGCTCCTTATCTCTTCCGGAATGATTTCGGATAATGATTCTTGAGAATCATTCCGTCGCTTTTCGCAAGGCCTATGATGTGTCCGCCCGTCCCTACCGCGGTCCAGCCCTTTTCAGATGGATGGCGCAGTGCTTCTCCATGCCGGTAGGCAGAAAGCTCCTCCATGGTCAGCTCCGTATATCTCTGAAAGCCGGCGTAAGCATTCATCACCAGAGCGTGACCTGGTTCAAACCGCCCGGATTTCAGTTTTCCGAGCAATGTCTGATGGCGGATCATGCGGTTTTTTCCACAGTCAATAAAAGGAAATGTACCGCCGAATACCATCCCGTTCCGCACATAAAGATACGGAAATGGTTTCGAAACATATGTTTCAAGGAAGGTTCTCACTTCCTTAGGAACCGGATCTCCTTTCAAAGCGGAAAGCTCAGACGCATCAGGCGCATCTGCTTTTCTCAGAAACCGCGCCGCAAACTGACCTTCTCCGCCATCCATCGGATAAACCCTTCTGACATAATCCCGATGGATGATTTCTTCGGTGCCATCATGTCCTTTTCCATGTACCGGCACAAGTTCAAAATCCTCAAATGTGTTCAGAAACCAGTTCACATTCTGCTCATTTTCCTCTTCCGAAAACGTACAGGTACTGTATACCAGCGTGCCGCCGGACCGCACACACCTGGCTGCGCAGGCAAGAATCTCCTTCTGTCTTCTGGCGCAGAGAAGAACATTCTCCCTGCTCCACATGCTGACCGCATCCGCTTCCTTTCTGAACATCCCTTCACCTGAGCATGGCGCGTCCACCAGCACAGCATCAAACCATCCGCTAAAGGTTTCCGCGATCCGCTCCGGACTGCTGTTCAGGACAACCGCATTGACAATCCCCTGACGTTCAATATTCTCTTTCAGTATCTCCGCCCGTTTGGCGCTGATCTCATTGCATACCAGCACACCGGTATGATTCAGCAGTTCGGCAATCTGGGTGCTTTTGGAACCCGGAGCCGCGCAGAGATCCAGTATCCGCATCCCTTTTTCTATTCCAAGGGCTGTCACCGGAAGAGATGCCGAAGGCTCCTGCGGATAGATCAGTCCGGAAAGGTATTCAACCGTTCCTCCAAGCGGGGTTTTCTCTTCCAACAGCCAGCTGTTTTCCGCAAACCCGGACGGACGCATGGAAAAAGAAGAAAGCGGAGTATTGTCGTGACGCAGAAGATTGATCCGCACCGCCCGGTACGGATCCTGCTCCATCGCTTTCAGATAATCCTCATATTCGTCTTTCAGCAGAACCTGCATCCGCTTCAGAAAATCCAGAGGCAGAGCCGCTTCCAATTGATGCGTCATTTTTCGTTCTCTGTAAGATATGCACGAATGGTTTTGGAATCCTGTTCCAGCTGCATGATCAGATTCTCCCGGGAACGGAAATGCATCTCCGGCCGGATATACTGAACCGGATACAGAGAGATATTGTTTCCATAGAGATTATCTCCGAAGTCAAACAGATGCGCTTCCACCGAAATATTCCTGGTGTAGTTCATGGTTGGATTATGCCCGATGTTCACCATTGCCTTATAGGTATGCATTCCATATTTTGCATAGGCCGCATAGACACCGATTTTGGGAACAATCAGTTCATCAGCAATCTGAATGTTCGCAGTAGGAAAACCCATCAGGGTTCCCTTATGACGTCCCTGAATCACCTTGCCTTCAATTTCATACGGATGTCCAAGCAGATCAGAAGCCTCTTTCATCTTTCCTTCCTTAATCAGAATCGAAATCCGGCTGGAGGAAATCTTTTCACCGCCTTCTGAGACCTCATCCACAATGGAAACCGGATATACAACGGACCACTTCAGGGTTTCAGCAGTTCCCTCTCCGGCTTTGCCATAATGAAAATCAAAGCCGCAGACCAGCCCTTTCAGATTCAGCTGGCCAAGTACCTTTCCAAGGAATTCCTCGGGAGAAAGTTGTGACATCTCCCAGGTAAAGCGCAGGATATAGATGTTTTCAATTCCGTACGAAACGGCCAGATTGATTTTCTGACGCATGGTCGTGATATGTTCCAAATCACTGTTCTTCATTCCCCGCAGCGTCACCCAGGGATCCGGTTCAAAAGTAATCAGAGCACTTCCGCAGTGATGTTCTTCCGCAAGCTCCTTGGTCTTTTCAATCAGCTTCTGATGTCCGCGGTGCATCCCGTCAAAATAACCGATGCATGCGACAATCGGATTCTTCGCCTTCCTCGGCTTTGCAAGATCAATATAAGCGATTCTCATAGGAGCCCCCTTGCGCAGTGATACCGGCCGTCCTGGCGTTTTTCATAAGCCGCAAGCACTTGTTCCGACTGCACAAACACAATCAGTGGATCATTGCGGTCCAGAAGGACGGAACGGCCATGCAGAACATCATCCACACATTCACATTCTACTGCAGGAATATCAGGTCTCAGAATTCTCCGCGGTTCAAGAAAAACAGGATTCTTTTCCGCTTCTTCCAGCGTACAGGCATCCGCCAGGGAAAGATGTTCTATGCCGGTACGTTTCAGAGCAGACATCACGGCATATTCTCCGATCATATCTCCGAGGTCTCTGATCAGAGTGCGGATATAGGTACCGCCGGATACCTCCGCATCCAGATGCCAGACATCATTCTCTTTTGATACTTTCAGGGAATAGAACTCCGCCGGACGGGGCTTACGCTCTGCCTGCTGTCCTTTCCTTGCGTATTCGTACAGTTTTTTTCCATTTACCCGGACTGCACTTACCATCGGCGGAATCTGCTCTCTTCTGCCGATCATTGCATCGGCCGCTTTCTGAAGATCCTCCTGGCGTATCATGCCCGGTTCTTTGCGATCTGTGACGCTGCCCCAGATATCATCCGTGTCCGTACGCACTCCAAATACCATTTCAGCGGAATACCGCTTATGATCTGAAACAGCATACGGAAGCAGTTTGGTATATTTTCCAAGCAGAATAATGAGCAGACCGGTCGCTTCAGGGTCCAGGGTTCCGGTATGTCCTGTCTTTTTCTCATGAAAAATTCTGCGGCATCGGCTGACTGCCGCAAAACTTGTCATGCCTGCCGGTTTGTTCAGCAAAAGGATTCCATCCATACGTAATGAATTATATTGAACAATGCGCCTGAATGCAAAAAACACAGGATGATTTTTCCTGTCCCTGTGCCTGATGGTTCCTTCTCTTTTCTCTTCCTGCACCGCCTCTTTTTCATTCCCTGTATAATAACAATACATGATCAGGCGTGCCTATATCGAAATCACAAATGTCTGCAACCTTTCCTGCAGTTTCTGTTCAAAGAATCACCGCTCTCCCGTCTTTATGTCACCGGATTTTTTTGAACATGTTCTGGAACAGATCGTTCCTTATACCGGATACGTTTATCTTCATGTGCAGGGAGAACCGCTGCTTCATCCTGATTTCAGAACCATTCTTTCCATCTGTTTTGAACATCATGTAAAAACCGCTCTGGTAA
Source organism: uncultured Erysipelotrichaceae bacterium (assembly GCA_946537255.1). Classification (GTDB taxonomy): domain Bacteria; phylum Bacillota_I; class Bacilli_A; order Erysipelotrichales; family Erysipelotrichaceae; genus Bulleidia. The sequence goes on along the minus strand of CAMNFS010000005.1, from coordinate 42,900 downwards.
CCAATGGCTCCCTGCTTGCAAACTATCCGGATCTTCTGAGTTATCTCTGTCTGCACCGTATTTCCGTATCGCTGCAGTCCCTTCCCTTTCACGCGGAAGGTTCCATGGAAGCCATGACGGAATCTCTTCTCTCCCTAATCAAAAACGCCAAAGGCAGCCCTTATATTGAGCTTCGCCTCTGGCGAAGGGAATCCATGGAACATCCTCGTATCCGGTATGTTCTGGATCATCTTGCGAATATCTGCCCCGAACCTATCGTCAGAAATGATCACAGCATCCGCCTTTCTTCAGGTGTCTTTCTGAATTATGACCGGGAATTTGAATGGCCGGGATCCGGGGAATACGGCGATTCTCACGGCACCTGCCTTGGGGCAGTCCGACAGATCGCAGTACTGGCCGATGGAACCGTGGTTCCATGCTGTCTTGATGCGGAAGGCCGTATTCCCTTGGGAAGTCTGAAGGAATCCTCACTGGAAGAAATCCTGAACGGAAAACGATATCTTGCCATGGCAGAAGGCTTCCGCCGTCACAATATCATTGAACCTTTATGCCGGAAATGTACGTTCCGGAAGCGGTTTGACTGTCAGTAAACATACAGCCGCATCCCATCATACAGGTTCTGATTGATGAGGGTTACGGATCTGCTCATCAGTTTTCTGCTTTCCGCTTCGTAGAACAGCGTATCTTCCTCCAGCTGGTAAACCCCGGAAAAATCCTTTGAAAACAGTTCATTCAGCAGCGGAATACAGTCATTCAGTGATCTCGAAAGCGGAAGCGTCACTTCGAACTGTTTCCGGATCACCGGAAACTCCATCCATATCCTGACTGTTTCCGAACCGCTCCGCATACTGGATCACCTGATTCTTTCCTTTCTCGTAAAACACACCGTAATTCCCTCTGAAGTCTCCCTTGAAACTTGAGGTAAACCGATACTGATCCCGGAACCCGCTTCCGATGTAAAGAACGGCGGAACTGAATTTTTTCGCTCCGCTCATGACATACTGTTCTTCCCGCATGAAGAGAATCTGCGCATCCAGATTCTCCACAGTTTCTCCTTCGGCTATCATGACCGCGTTTCCGGACGCTTTTTTCATAACCTCAAGAAAGTCGTACAGTTCTTCTTCATAGGTTGCCAGCACAGTCAGCTTCTGATCTTTCCGTATCTCCACCCAGGAATACGTGCTGATGTTGATGCCAAGCCCGATGCCGTCTCCTTCATACGAATCATAACTGACATGTTCCGGCAGAAACGGCAGGCTGTATGGCTTGTTTCTTCCATACCGGGATTCCATTGTCCGGATCACTTCCTGGATCTGCTCCATCTCGGTTTCCAAAAGAGAAACTTCCAGTATCTCACCCTGGTGAATCAGACCTCTTCCTTCTTCCGACACAACCCGGTGAACCGGCATCTCAAAGATCCCGGAAAGATCCTGAACATTGGTGTTTTTCAAAGCCAGCCGGAAAGGAATCAGAGAAAGGTCACGGAAAGAAACAGAACTCGCACTGGTCAGAAACAGAATCAGCCGAAGCTTTCGCTTCTCTGCCTGCTCGATCAGGCTGTGCAGACGCACACGGTTGTTTTCACCCGCTTCATAGAACGAAGGGACATCTGTAAGAATTACGGTGACTGTTCCCTTCTCCTGACCGCTTCTTCCTTCCAGATGCCGCAGCAGATTCTCTGTTTTTTCACATTCCTGGGAAGTAAAAATATCAATCACATTCCTTTCCTGCAGATATACCGGATCACCGACAGAAAGATCATCCAGCAGGAAGATCTCATCCTGAAGCTCGGATGTTTCCAGTAATCCAAGCATCAGGGTCTTCAGAAAGGAAGCCTTTGCGGAGCGATCAATGGAAAACACAGCCATGGCAGAATCGTCAAACGAGATCGGAGTCTGAGCATGATGATAATAATCATCCGCAATGCCGATCCAGATCTTTTTTTCTTCCGGCACATCGCTTCGATGTATCGTACCAAGCGGAGGGCACCAGAGCAGTTCCGGCTGATAGCTTTCTCCGTATTCCAGAATCTCTTCAATCATTTCTGCCGCCTGGGTCACCGATGCCTGGGACTCAAAACGGACTTCCTTCACAGTATGCGCCATGGCGTCAAGACATCGGACCGAACCATCAGCGATGGAGCTGGACGCATTTGCGTAACCGCCGTAGCCATGCGTCAGAATTCCGTCACACAGCAGAAAGAATTCTCCCGGCCGCCGGATCCAGGATGCGTCCGGGGCATGGATCATTTCCATGCTGTCCTGCTTCTCCTGTACCTTCAGGCAGATTTTAAACCGGCTGTTGGACCAGATCTGATCATCGACAATACCGCTTGGCTTCTGGGTCGCGAGAATCATATGCATGCCGAGACTTCTTCCGACTCTTGCGACGGAAATCAGATCCCGCATGAAATCCGGCCGGTCTTTCTTCAGTTCCGCAAATTCATCCACGATGATCACCAGAGCGGGAAGATACGGCAGTTCCAGTTCCTGTTTCCACATCCGCTGATAGGAAGAAAGGTTCATGACTGCCTGTCCGATTCTGTCTGACATCGTCTTGAAGAGAAGCTCCCGGCGATGGCACTCATTCCGAAAGGATACGAGTGCCCGTTCCATACCGGTGATATCAAGATTGCTGAGGACACCTGCCACATGAGAAACCGCATAGGAGGAATTGGCAAACAGCTGAGCAGCACCGCCGCCTTTGAAATCAATCATGACAAACTGCAGCTCCCGGGGACTGTAGTTGACCGCCAGGGACAGAAGCATCGTGATAATCAGTTCACTCTTTCCGCTTCCTGTCATTCCGGCGATCAGACCATGAGGTCCGTTTCCCTTTTCATGAAGATCCAGAATCACTCGATCCCCATCATCTCCGGTCCCGATATATGCTGCAATTCCATCCCTTACCGTATTGGTGTTCCAGTAAGAAAGAATCGGAATGCCGGAGGAATGCACTGCGTGATAGAGATGATAGAACGTCGGGGTTGTGATGTGCTCTTTCTGACCCGTTTCAAGATGGAAGCGATTCAGCTCCTTTACCATGACCCAGGGATCCATTCCGGAACTGTCATCCGGCTGAAAGCGATGAATCCCATTGGATTCCATCCAGCTTGACTCTTTCCTCAGAAAGATTCTGGCGTCCGTATCATTCGGCAGAGCGCCTTTGCTCAGAGTGACTGTTTTATGCGCCACATCGCCAAGAGCCGCAAGCAGCGGCTGTTTCAGGCACAGGACAACTGCTTCGGCGTCTTCATTATGGAGAATCATACCCGCTTCCGCGGCTTCGTTCATCGTAGAAGCGATCAAGCGGATCCCGCTTTTACTGCGGACATGCGGTATTTCCCGGATCCACGCGTGATCCTGAATCCAGCCTGCTTCCGCAAGAACCACAAGCCTCAGGACATCAGGACCGTTGTAGGCAATCATCTGAAACAGCCAGGAAAGCAGTTCCTGACGCATCTCCTCTTCATAGCTGATGCCGATATGCCCGAATTCCTTCAATGATGCAACTACCGGAAGATCGGCGGCCGCGCATCGCTCCTTCATGGAATTGATTCGTTTTCTGATCGGATCCCGCGGAAGAAGTCTGGCATTCATCGTAAGTCTCAGGTCAAAGTCGGTTTTCCCGCTTCCGATCCGTATCATCAGAAAATCGCAGTGTACCGGCAGGCACCTGTAAATGGAATCCTGGTTCATGGAAAAGACGGGAAAAATCGATTCATATCGTTCCTTCACGCCTTTTTCAAATTCCTGGATTTCCTGTTCCAGCATTCCAAGATAGGTTTCGTATTCCTTCAGACGCTGTTTTCGCTTGTGTTTGTCCCTTCCTTTTTCATAGACTCTCTGCATTGGATTCCAGAGCAGTGTGGAAAGAACCATGACAAGCGGAAGAAGAATGGAAGGAAGCAGTTCAATCCACTCCCTTCCATTCAGCCAGCCATTGTAAGCCGCAATCATCCCGGTCATCATGGATGCGCTGGACATGGTCAGAGCCGGCCCCATCATGAATATCAGAGGATTGCGCTCCCTTTCCTCCAGAGGGAGTGGATCCGCCAGGACGGTTTCAAAGCGAAGTGTCAGATCAGCGGTGCGGTATGGCCGGAATACGGGCAGATCCGGAAGAATGTCAGGAAGCATCTCTTCTCTGGCATGGAAGCGAGGCAGCGAAACATAGAGATTTTCCACTGTATTGACCATCAGAAATTCTTCGTGCAGCACCAGCTGAAGATTCAGTATCCGCAAGCGGCTTCCGTTATGGAACTGTGAGAAGGAAATATTCTGGCCATCCAGTTCCCCGAGCCCCGTGTTTCCAAGCTCACTGACCCGCATGCAGTCTTTTTCAAGTACAATCTGATGCGGCTGAAGCTGGGTATCCTGAAGATAAAAATCATCTTCAATATCCCTTCCGATCGTAAGAATCCGGTTATTCCACTCATATTTTCTGAACCGGTCATATCCCTGATCATACATGGAATAGCAGATTCTGGCACTTTCACCTGTTTCCCTGTTTCTCACAGTCTGCCGTTTCTGATGTTCTATTTCCGCTTCTTCTGTAAATTCAAGCATTCTGGGAAGCCGCAGATAATAACTGTCCTTCTGCCGGAACAGAGAGACTTCCTGTCCCAGGATCTGAAAATCAATCCTGCGTCCGCTGATCAAAAGAACATCATGTCTTGCCGGTTCACTGACCCATCCGATCATTTTTTCTTACGGACAAGCACCGTACAGCTGACTTCGAACTTTCCATCCCGGGTACGGATCCGAATAATGCCGGAGCCATCCTTTCCCGCTGTCACAACCCCACCGCTGACAGAGGCTATTTCCGGCCGTTCCGAAGCAAATATGAGATCGGAAACAGAGTAGCCCTTCGGAAGCGCGGTCACAGTGATTTCTCTGCTTTCTCCGGGATTCAGAATCATCGAATAGCTGGATATCCGAATCTGATCGCTGACGACGACCTTGTCGTTTTCCGGTGTTTTCAGACGGTCCTTCCGGGTGCATTTATCCACGAAATGACCATTCTCCATATGGGTCTTCATGCCCGGAAACAAAGGCGCGTTATCTCCGTTGATCAAAGGCACAGTAGCAGAAAGCCCGAGTTTTCCAAGCAGGGATTTACCGGAATTCAGCTGAATATCCGCGACCTTGTATGCTTTGAGATCCGCACAGGTAAGCACATTTCCGTTTCCTTCCGCGAGTTCCTCGGCAAGATCCGAAGGCACCTGACTGTCGCTCATCACCGCGTGATTTCCGTTTTTATCATAGGCATGAACGGTTGTTGTCACATCCGCCTGGGCTCCGGCTTCCGCCGTAATATCCGCAATGCTCATCTCAATTGCCTTAACAGAAAGCTTCATGCCGCCCTTGAGTGCGGTATTGGCGTGAAGAGTTACTTCGGCTTTGTTGGAACTTGTGGAAATATCACGCATCTTTCCATCCCGGATCTCCATGCCAAGAGAATGATCCTGACTCAGAGTAAGCTTTGCCTTTCCATCCGCACTGAGCTTCAGCTGCATCTGCAGAGAGACTGTCAGAGCCGGTACATACGGAACCGGAACGTTGATCACTGCCAGCGGCACTTCCAGTTCGGAATTCTCCTTTTTTTCCTGAAATGCGTTTTTGACTGTTCCGAGAAAATCTCTGGGATTGACTTTGGAAAAATCTCCATAGAACTCCTTATAGGAAGATCCCTCCACGGCAAGAGACTCAATGGACTTAAAATCCACCCGGAAGTATCCGTTGTCGACCTTCAGATGGTTCATATCCAGTTCATACGCAGGTGTCACATCCGTCACAATGAAGGATCCGGTCACCTGCAGTCCGCCTTTGGTCTTTTTGGAAACCGTGGCTTTCATTTCACTGGAGGAAACCGTATACGAGATTTCATACCCGTTGATGGTATGGTTTTTCGTATATGAATTCGCTCTCGCCGCCATCAGCGATACGGAACTGTTCTGGGTGTAGGATACCGGTGCTTCCTGAATCACCGTCCCGTCAATGGCATCAATGATTTCCGCCTGTGAAAAATCGATCGTAAAGGACTGAGCGGCATTCAGGGAGTCAAAAACATCTTCCGGCTGGGCAGGTTCGATTTTTGTTTTCTGTTTTCCTGTCTCCGGGTCTGTTTCTATCTCATTGATTTTCCATATCCGCCAGTTGGAAAGATCCTGTTCTTTCTTTCCTTCTTCAGAAGATGAACCGGAAGATTCATTCCTGTTACTGTCATCCTCTGAACCCTCTGATTCCTGCTCCTTCTTTTCCGCGGTTCCGTTTTCCAATGACGGCAGAGCGCCGCTGATTCCTGAAGCATGATATGGGGTATAGGTGGAAAAATACTGACCGGGTGTAATCGGGGCATCCTCAGAGAAGAGAGCAGTCTCTTCCTCCATATCGATTTCCTCAGGCTCCGCTTTTGCAAAGTCCACCTGGTCACCCCAGTCAAAGGTCAGGGAAGGTTCCTCGATCCGCCGGTTATTGATCGTCTGTACCACCTGTTCAAGAAGCGAAAGCGCCTCCAGACGATCCATCGATTCCTGAGGCCGGAACCGTTCATGATGATCCAGAGACATCAGCCCGCTTCCAACCGCTGCGCCGACATGTTTTGGGAACCGCGACTTGGAAATATCTCTGATTTTTGTGCTGTTTTCCGATTTCAGTTCGGTACTCCGAAGATTCATCAGCGTATATGCCGTCCATTCCCTGGTTAATGCGGCATTTGGATCAAATGCCGCGCCAGGATCCAGCACCTTCCACTCCACGGCCGCCTGTACGGATTCATAGTAAGGTGAGGAATGACCGACATTCATGTAATACGGGGTATCCGAATCAAACTGGTGGATACCGGCCTTGTCGTCAAGTACGGCAATCCAGTCCCCCAGACTCATTGTCTCCGGTTTTGACCGGCCGCAGCCTGACAGGAATGAACCTGTCAGGACTGCTGCTGCGGTCACAACACGAAGAATGAGATTACGCCTGCATGCCCTGGGCATTGCTGGTGATGGTGGTTTCCAGGGTATCGTAGCTTTCCACCGTCCGATCAAGGAACCGCGCATACGTATCGATGGTTTCCTTCTGGGTCTCGAATGAAGCCGCAAACTGATTGAACCGGCTTCGGATCGCTTCGCCGCCTTCGGAAATCCATGACGCATTTGTGCTGTTCATCTCCCGCTTCATTTTACTGAGATCTTCATACATCTGCTGATTGCAGGCGCGGATTCGGGAAGCACACTCTGTAACTTCCGCAAGAGAAATCTTCAATCCATCCATTGACTTTCACCTCCTTACTTTGCAAGAGCGTTTGCCTGTGATGCCAGATCATCCTGAACCTGGCGGTACGATTTTGCGGAGTTGCGGAGAAATTCCGCATACTGTCCGCAAAGAACGGACATCTCCCGGAAATCGGACTGATATCGGGAGATCTGATTGGAAAAGGCAGTATTGTCTTTTCCCTGCCAGCCTGCTTTCATCGTGTCTACGGATTCAAACAGCTGGGTGTAAGCGCGCGTGTAGTCCTGATTGGACTCTTCGATCCTGGCAGCGCACGCTTCGAGCTGCTCAGGTTCCACTTGAATGGATCGCATTCCATTACCTCCTGTACTATTCCCGTTGCCTGATACAGGACATCTCCTCGTTTTTTCTTTCCAGAAATACTGAAATTGGCAGTTTTCTGTATATTCTGCACAACAGATACAATTTGCACAATGAAACTGAATTTGATCACGGAAAAGTCTATTTATCGAAACCGGAAAACAAAAAAATTCCTTCTCAGTCATGAAAAGGAATTGTAAATTGCAGGTTATCCCTTGAATGTGATGGAATCGGGTTTGCCGTCAAGAATATAGTCAATGACGACGCCGCGGTCAAGAAGATGCACCCCAGTGACACGGGCATTGGTCAGGTGACGGTAATACTGATAGGCTTCCTTCATCTCATCCGTATAGGAAGAAGGATCATCGCTTGTCAGGAATACGCCGCCAAGCAGCGCACCGATCGTCGCGAGCATTCTCTTTCTCTTCTTGCTCAGTTTCAGGTTTTCATCTCTGAGAAAGAAGACATCCGGATCTGAGATATAAGCCCGGTTATTCAACACCCTTCTCAGAACAGTATTGACAATCGCGTTTCTGGTGCTCGGACGCTCGCGGTGAATAATCTGCATATGAAGCTTGTCATTCCAGTCAAGACTCACATCGCAGCTGACACGGCAGTATTCCACAAGGCCGAATGCCGGCATCACCGGAACACCGCAGCCAAGAATCGCGTGGTTTCCGCAGAGCTTTCTCAGAAACCGCATGGCCCGGATCATTCTTCCGGCCCGCGTTTCTCTTTCGTTGCCGAAAGGCGCAGCCGCATACAGGAAGTCAAGCTTGACAAGATCGAATCCCCATTCATTGAATACCTTGTCAAATACCGTCTCAAGATAGCTCTGAACTTCCGGATGATCGATGTCAAGGGAATAGAATCCCGACCAGTTGCATCCATTGCTCCAGTCATTTCCGTTTACCTTGTAGAACCAGTCCGGATGATCCTGATACAGCCGGCTTTCCTTTTCCGCGATGAACGGCGCCAGCCAGAGGCCGGCCTCAAAGCCGCTTTCATGAATCTCATCCACAAGGGGTCTCAGTCCCTTTGGGAATTTCTTCTCATCCGGAACCAGCCAGTCTCCCACCTTCGGTTCCCAGCCATCATCTATCTGGAAAAGATCCCCTTTCTGAAAGATATTCCGGCAGCCGGAGAGATCCTGTCGAATCGCTTCTTCGCTGATATCCTGATAGCGATTGTACCAGCTGGAATATCCATACAATGGCTTGGCAGGAATTCTCCTGATGGGCATGTTTGCAAACCAGCCGTCAAATACCTCCTGTTCATTGCCATCTGCAACATAGAGATCAAATAATGAATAGGTCCCCTCGGTTTTCAGACCGGAGCAGTCTCTTTTCACTGTCATCAGAGATCTGCGGGCATCGTATTCAAAGATCGTATAGCCGGGCTCTTCATTCAGTGAAGCAAACAGACGGTAATGATTCCGACGGCGGAAGTAACAGAAGGAGAATCCATGGGTTACACCCCGCCTGAGAGAATAATCCGTGAAATGATAATCTCCATAGCGGTCCAGTGAGAAGTGATTGATGAGTCTTGGAGAGAGTCCATTGACTCCCCGCATGACGGAGCGTTTCGTATATTCCGGAGAAAAGGTCCATGTCTGATATCCGTTCATGAAGATCCGCTCATCATCCATAACCGTTGAGAGAAAGGTTCCCTTCACTTCGAGAATCATGCAGGAAGGCAGTTCGCAGGTAATATGGTTGACGCCGTTGGTCAGATCATGACTTCCTGAAAACTCAATATCTCTGCCGTTCTCAAGAGCCTTTACAGTCCAGCGAAATTCAGGCATCAGCTTCACCTCTTCTGCGCTTGAGCTCGGTATTCATGGAGATGATCTTTTCATCCGTCAGCTCAAACTTTCTGGTGAAAAGAATGATTGCGGCAATCAGGCCGATGATCGGAAGCACCGTCATCAGGATTCTTAATCCGTTGATTGTGGAGGCAGACTGCTGAACAATCGCGCCTTCCGTGCTGTCATCACCGACAAGACCGATCAGATCGAGACCGATTCCGGACAGGAAGACGGCAAGACCGCTGGCAAGCTTGACAACAAATGTCTGCATGGAGAAGATCACGGATTCTTCTCTTCTTCCGGTCTTCAGCTCGCCATAGTCAACAGTGGCGGAAAGGAAGACTGTGGTAAGTACCGTAAGGATACCGTTTGCCAGGAAAACGAACAGGCCGGCAAAGCAGATCACTGCCATGTTATTGGCAAGGCCCAGGAAGCATGCCGCAAGAATCAGAGCATAGCCGATGATTTCCATGATCAGGCAGGTACGGAAGATGGATTCGTTGGTCATCTTTTTTCTCAGCATCGGATACAGCAGCATCATGCCAAGAATCTGAGACGCTCCGCCGACCATGTTGAACAGCATCTGAGAGCTCGCCCAGTCCGCTCCGCCGACATCGTATTTGAAGAAATAGATCAGCAGGTTGGAGGTGATATAAAGGGCGGTGTTGATCAGAACGATGGTAATAACAACAACCATGGCCTGATCATTCGCAAACAGCGCCTTGAACATGTCGGAGATGGAGGCAGGCTTCTCATCACTGTTCTTCTGTGAGGGTTTTTCCTTGATGGAAAGAAACAGAATCAGCTCAAAGATCACAAAGATTACCGCGACAACAAGCGCAACCATCGCGAATCCCTTGCGCTCGCTGGCCTTGTCAATTCCGCCGCCCAGCACCTGTACTGCCCGCATGGCGAAGACCGTGATCAGTGCGTTTCCGACACCGGCACAGGTTCTTCCGACCACCGACATGCTTTCTCTGTCCTTCGGCTCATCGGTCACCGCAGGAATCAGTGACCAGAACGGAATGTCCATCATCGTATAGGTCACACCCCAGAGAAGATAGATCACCGCAAAGTAAACATTGAGACCGGTTCCCTGAAACCCTTTTCCGACCGCAAACAGGAGATAGAGAACAAAGGCATTCAGAACGGATCCCGAAAGAATCCAGGGACGGAACTTGCCCCATTTCGAACGGGTTGAGGCAACGATAATTCCCATGAACGGGTCATTGACCGCGTCAAACACCCGGGCAGCCATCAGAATCAGACCGACAAAACTCGAGGAGATTCCAAGGATCTGGTTGTAGTAGTACATGACATAACTGGAAGAAAGCGCGTAAACCATGTCCTTGCCTACCGCTCCCAGTCCGTAGGCAATTGTCTGTTTTCTTGAAAATTTCATTCTGTCACCTCAAATTCAATTCTCTTTTCTTCCATTCCTTCGCACCGTATGGTCAGTACTGCTTTTCCGGTTCTGCCGACCGTACGGACATAGAGACCGCTCATTCCTCCCTCAAGAACGCCGAGCTTCGGACCGGCAATCTCAATCGGCCCTTCTGTTTCAAACTGCACCGGCAGCTGCGCATATACGGCTGGATTGCCATTCTCATCCCTGACCGAGATGCGGACTGCGGACATATCGTAGGTTTCCCCTTCCCGAAGAACCGTGCTGCTGACCTTTGTTTCAAGATGCAGGTATTTCCCCGGTGTCTTTACAACGGATGCGGTCACCTTTCCGTCCTTGACGGCATCAAATCTCCATACCGTTGCTTCTCCGCCCCAGTTGCCGACATATCTGCCATAGAGATCATAACCGTCCGAGAAAGTCATGCTGTATCTCAGCATGATGTATGCAAGCATGGCTTTGTACCGGACTGGCAGGTTTGGAAATCCATATTTCCCTGCCGCAAGCATGCATTCTCTGATTTCCGCTGCCTGAGTCTTTCCAAATCCTTCTTTTGTTTCAAGAAGTTCCCCGATCGTATCGTCAATGAGTACCGGTCCGTGCTTCATCCCCTCAAAGTCTCTGGAGACAAAGGTACTGACATAATCATTGTTCTTATACAGCCTTACTTCATCCGCATTGGTGAAGGCATAGATTTCACCAGGCATGGCTCCGGCGTAATCTCCGATATCCATTGAGCAGCCGACTTCCAGAACCGGTGTTTTTTCACCCTGACTTGCGTAAACGGACGCCGCCAGTTTGGGATTGCGGAAGCTGTCCATGACCCCATGATAGCAGATCCGGTCTCCGCTTCCGAAATCCTTGTGAGTCGGATAGTCGAACATGCACCACTGGAATACCCCTGCATGACCTCCGTCTCTTCCTGCCTGATTCATGACCCGGGCGTGCCTCAGGGCATGTTCCTGACGATGTTTCCAGGAATCCCAGGATTTGGTCGGATACATGTGGCCGTTGGCTTCCGATATCAGCATCGGCTTCTTCAGATCCGGTGTGACATCCTTCTTAGCCTTGGCACCGGGATTGGCACCGCTGTGAGAGAAGTCGTTGTATGCATATACATCCTCAAGCAGACTGCTTTTTTCAATGTATCTCACGCCGCTGGTCGGACGGCTTGGATCAAGCACATGCGCCGCGGCGTTTGTTTCCGCATACAGTTCATCATCATCCATGCTTTCATTGACGCGTACACCCCACAGAATGATGGACGGATGATTGCGGTATTCCCGTACCATTTCCCGTACATTCTGCACGCACTGCCTGCGCCAGTTTTCTTCCTTTGATACAAACTGCCATCCGGGTATTTCGGTAAAGACAAGCAGACCTCTCCGGTCACACTCATCCAGGAAGTAGTGAGACTGCGGATAATGACTTGTTCTCACCGCGTTGACCGCGAGTTCCTCATCCAGAATTCTCGCGTCCTCACGCTGCAGAGACTCCGAAGCCGCATACCCGATATACGGGAAGCACTGATGACGGTTGAGTCCTCTCAGAAAGACCGGTTTTCCATTGATCAGAATTTCATTTTCCGTGAGGGCAACCGTACGGAATCCAAATGTGACGGTTTTCTCATCCAGAACCTCATCGTTCCTTTTCAGTTCTGCCTTCAGCTGGTACAGTGTTCCTTCGCCTGGCTGCCAGGCTTTCGCTCCTTCAACGGTCAAGGAGATCGAGCCTTCCGCTGCTTTTGTAACGGCATTTCTAAGAACGGTACCGTCCTTGTCAATCACCGATACAAAGGCAAGACATCCGGTTGTATCACCGTCATATTCCAGATGCACCATGGCCTTGGAAACATCCGGTGTCTCCACAAAGACATCACTGATCATTACGCTGCCGCGCACATCCACCCAGACATCCCGGTAGATTCCTCCAAAGGTCAGATAGTCAATCACAAATCCAAACGGAGGCACTTCCGGATTTTCAGTTGTATCGAGCTTTACCGCGATCCGGTTTTCCGATTCATAATCAATGAGATCCGTGATTTCAAATCGGAAAGCCGTATATCCGTTCCGGTGGGTTCCGAGCTCTTTTCCATTGAAGAATACGGTTGCGATATGAGCGGCAGCATCGAACTGCAGAAAGATCCGTTTTCCTTTCCAGGAGGAATCTGCTTCAAGCGTGCGGCGATACCCGCATACCATCTGATACGCCGCCGGATCGATGTAATGCAGCGGCAGATCCTTCACCGTATGAGGGATCCGGACCCGGACGGCTTTCCCTTTACCTTCCGCAAATTCATCTGTCCATTCTTCTGTAAATTCCCAGTCATTATTCAGCCGAATCATTCCAAACTCCTTTCATGATGATTCCTACCATTTCCTGCAGTGCCTCCTGATAGGAGATGCCGCTGCGGTTCAGTCCGTCAGAATAAAGAAAGCTGTCAATGGAAGCGGTGACGATCTGCCGCAGAATCGGAAGACTGACATCCCGTACCTTTCCTTCTTTCTTTCCTTCATCCAGAAGCGCAAAAATCGGTTCCCATTCCGACTCCAGATTCCGGGATATTTCCTTCCAGACCTCCGGATGTTTTTCTTCAATTCCCTTCAGTCTGCGGAAATCCAGAGTGACATAGTTTTCCGGCATCGCAATCAGCACCGTCGAAATCTTTTCCTTCAGCGGAAGATCAGATTCAAGGATATGACGCTTATGCTCATGAATTTTTGCAAATCCCTGAACTGCCAGATCCATCAGCAGATCCTCCTTGGAAGGATACAGTTTATAGATGGTTTTTTTAGCGATATGCATTTCCTGCGCAACATCCTGCATCGTGAACTTCAGTCCTTTGACGCGAAAGAGTTCCGTAGCGGTATTGAGTATTGCTTCTCTCATTTCCATACTGCTCCTTACCGTGGAAACCACTTTGTTGGAAACCGTTTCCTGTTTTACAGTTTCCATTGTAATCACCTGAAAGCGTTTACGCAAGCCCTTTCATAGAAATATTCCTGATTTCAGCCACAAAAAAACGGGAAATCCCGTTTTTCTCCTGTAATGAATGTTCCTTTTCTATTCAGGTGAATCCTGCAGCCAGGCGCAGCCATCTTCCATCCAGACGCCGCCCATCTCATAGCAGTCTGATTCCGGATCACTTTTCTCTTCATTCGATTCCGCACTCATATCTTCCTCTGTTTCTTCTTCCACGGAATCCTCTTCTTCCTCTGTTTCAGGATCTGTCTGTTCTTCCTCCGGCATTTCTTCTTCGAACAGTTCCTCCTCGAAATCCTCTTCTTCATAGAATTCATCCTCATCGAATACCATGGGAAGATCTTCATAGTTTTTTCCATAGACTGCCTGAGAAAGAGCCGGCCCGTCAACCGTGCATCCATTCTTCCAGGTTCCATGCATGGATGTACAGTAGCTTTCAAGGGACTTCTGAATGGATGACGCAATCTTTTCCGGGTCTGTAAGTGCTTCCTTCACCGCATCCTGAAAGACAACCTGACTGTCCTTTATGGATGACGCTTCATCCGCGACTTCCACCATGAATTTTCCAACCGTTCTGTTTCCATGATTATCTACCGCTGTGATCACAACCGGATACGTTCCGTTTTCCTGAAGATTCACTTCATGAATATCGATGACATAAAAGCCGAAATCATCGATGGTTTCGTTCAAAAGCAGTTTTGAATTCTCTTCTTCCTCAAATCCAAGACAGATCAGATCTCCTTCAACCGGATCAGCAACACTGACAATATTCTTCCGGGGACTGAACATCGTTCCGCGCTTGACGGTAACGGTATCCGACCGCAGGGTGATCACCGGTGCGGCTGTATCCTGAACGGTAACCTTCAGTTCCTTCGTGACATCCTCTTCTTCTCCGGACGCAGTGACATACAGAACCTGTTCCCCGACTGTATAGGGATCAAATTCAGAATCATCGACGGAAAGTTCTCCCTGATGGGAAGAAATAAACTTCCGGATTCCTTCAGGAACCGTTTCATCCCCTTCCCATAGATCCGTGCCATATTCCAGAACATGGTTTCCCATTGTAAAAGAAACAGAGCCTTTGGTTTTGGATCCCTGTGCGCAGGATGAAAGAACAAGCACGGAAACGATCAGACTGTTTCTTATTCCTGTCATCCGGTTTTTCATGCTCATTTCCTCCTTTGTCTCAAAATATCCCCATGCAGGGTATCGTTCCAATCCGTTCTTCCATAAACAGATAACATTTAAAGCATATCCCCATGAAATGCAGTTTTCAAAGAAAAGGTTCTCAAAAAAACGAGGTTTTCATTCCTCGTTTTCCTGTGTGTTCTGATCATTTCTGTGAATCTCTTCAATGATTTCTTCGATATGCCGGGCATTATCCTCAGCGGTATCGATTTTAAAGATGAGATCCGGACACCTGCGGATATCCAGCCGCTGCGACAGTTCACTGCGGATGAAACCCTTGGCTCTTTCCAGGGAAGCGATGGCTTCCTTCCGGTTGGTGGCACCGATGAAGGTCACGTAAACTGTGGCGTAGCTGTGGTCTCTTGTCACCTTCACATCCGTAATCGTCACAAATCCGATGTTCGGATCCTTGACATCAAACTGGATGATTTCGGAAAGGTTCTTCCGGATAATGCCCTCCAGCCGTTTCTGCTTGATATCTGACATGTCTCAGGCCTCCGTACGTACTTCCTGTTCCTGGTATGCTTCGATCACATCTCCGATCTTGATATCGTTATAGTTTTCAATCGTAATACCGCACTCATACCCTGCGTTCACTTCTCTTGCATCATCCTTGAAACGCTTCAGAGAGCCAAGCTTTCCAGTATAGATTACAATTCCATCCCGGATCAGTCGGATGCCGCAGTGAGCCGCGAGCTTTCCATCCGTCACCATGCAGCCGCCGATCGTTCCGATCTTGGAAACCTTGTAGGTTTCGCGGACCTCTGCCTGACCGATGACAACCTCGGTATAAACCGGATCCAGCATACCTTTCATGGCGTTTTCCATTTCTTCGGTTGCCTTATAGATGATGTTGTGCAGACGGATTTCAACACCGGCGTCTTCTGCCTTCTTGCGGATATCCGCGCTTGGACGGACATTGAAGCCGATGATCATCGCTTTTGAAGCATCCGCCAGCATGATATCGGTATCGTTGATCGCACCGGCTGTGGAATGAATGACATTGACCTTGACACCTTCAACCTCAAGCTTTTCGAGGGAGGATCGAACTGCTTCGGCACTTCCCTGCACATCCGCTTTGATGATGACCGGAATCTCCTTGATTTCTCCTTCCGCGATTTCACGGGAGAGATCCTCAAGAGAAACTGCACTGGTCTTGCGGCGCTGCTGTTCGATCTTTCTGCGCTTGCGGCGCTCTGCCATTGCCCGTGCTTCCTTTTCATCCTCGAATGCCTTGAACAGATCCCCTGCCTCCGGAACATCATTGAGACCGATGATCTCAACCGGGGACGCAGGCCCTGCGGATTTGAGCTCAATCCCGTCTTCATCCGTCATCTTGCGGACTTTTCCAAAGCAGGTGCCGACAACGACAGGCTGTCCCTGTTTCAGGGTTCCGTTCTGTACCAGAAGCGTCGCAACAGGACCGCGGCCCTTGTCAAGTTTTGCTTCGATGACCGTGCCGCTTGCGATCCGGGATGGATTTGCCTTCAGTTCCTTGACATCTGCTACGGTTACGATCGTTTCCAGAAGATCACTGATTCCATCTCCTTTTTTGGCACTGGTGGAAACGAAGATCGTATCGCCTCCCCATTCTTCCGGCATGATGCCGAGTTCGGACATTTCATTCTTTACGCGGTCCGGATTTGCGTCCGGCTTATCCATCTTGTTGACGGCCACAATCATCGGAACATTCGCAGCTTTGGCATGGTCGATTGCCTCCTTGGTCTGAGGCATGACACCGTCATCCGCAGCTACGACAATAACCGCAATATCCGTGACAGAGGCACCTCTTGCCCGCATGGCAGTAAATGCTTCATGTCCCGGCGTATCGAGAAAAGTAATTTTCCTTCCGTTGATCGAAACCTGATATGCGCCGATCGCCTGGGTAATACCCCCTGCTTCCCCCGCCGCAACCTTGGTGGAGCGGATCGCATCAAGCAGAGTTGTTTTACCATGGTCTACATGACCCATGATTGTAACAATCGGAGGCCGCTCTCTGAGCTGGTTTTCATCCTCCTCGATCTCATCATCCTCAAGACTGTCTTCCTCCCGGGCTTTCACCTTGGTCGGTTCAATCTCATATTCCAGGCATACGGTTTCAACCATATCATCATCCAGGGTTGTGTTGATGGTCACCATCTTTCCCTGCATGAAGAGCACCTTGATCAGATCACTGGCATTTCTGCCGCACTTCTTGGCAAGTTCTCCTAGCGTGATCCCTTCACTGTAAGTAATAGCGTGGATATCCGGTGCCTTTTTCTGATACGGCGTAAACGGTCCCCGGCTGTTTCCGCCGCGGCGGCCGTTATTATTCCCTTTCCGGCTGCGGTTCTGTCCGCCCGGCCGGCTGTTTTTTCTTGGCATATCAAATTCCTCCTTTGTATCTGTTCACAGAAAGAGCCGTACTCTTTCTCTCATTCTTCTTTCACATCACCTCTGTTTCAGTGTGCGGTTTTATCTGACCGCCTGCTCCAGCAGCGGCCAGAATGTTTCAGGGATTTCTTCCTTCAGTGCTTTTTCCAGAGACCGGTTTTTTTTCGCTGCCGCAACCGCTTCCGGGTCCTTCTTCAGATAGGCTCCACGGCCGTTTGCCTTACCGGTTGGATCCACGATTATCGTTTTCTCGGGTGTTCTGACGATTCGGATCAGTTCCTTTTTCGGAAGCGATTCCCCGGTCGCTACGCACCTGCGCATCGGAATCTTTCTGGGCATGAATTACTCCTCGTAGTACTCCTCGTACTCGTCATAGTCGATGTCGTACATCGCGTCTTCCTCTTCCTGGGCCTGACGCTCGATCTCATCGAGTTCCTCATCGGTATAGATCGGCTTGGAAATCTCGGTTCCATCCTTCTTCAGCTGACGCAGAAGTTCATCATTTCTGGTCTTGATGCCGTCATCATCGCCCTTTCTGCGGCGCTTCTTTGCCGGTGCCGCCTGCTTGGGCTTGGTGGTATCCGCGAGTTTTTCAAAACGGGATACATAATCATTCTTGGCCGCGACCTCTTCAAGATCGACTCTCTTCTTTGTCTCCTTGACAACAACCGGTTCCTCTTCTGCCTTCACCGGTTCTTCTTCCGGTTCCTTTTCTTCTGCAGCAGCGGAAGGAATCTCGACCTCCGGCTCACTCACAGCTTCCGGTTCGGGTTCTTCAGCCACACTGACCGGCTCCGGTTCGGAAACAGGTGTTTCAGATGGATGTTCAATTTCACGGGCCATCTCATTCCGGATGCGCTCGCTCATGTTTTCCTGCATTTCCTCAGGAAGCACATCCTCAGCAGCCGCGGCTGCGGCAGCTTCATCCGCCACTTTTCTGGCCAGAGCCTCCACAGCAGCCTGACGCTTTTCTTCAGCCGCTCTAGCCTCGGCTTCCATGCGGGCAATTTCCCGGCGCTCGATTTCCCGACGGCGTTCCGCGCGCTGCGCTTCCGCCTTGGCAACGAGCTCATCGTAATCCTTGCCGGAGGCAATGATTTCGTCCTTGGTCTTGATATCGATCTTCCGATCGGTCAGACGTACCGCGAGCTTGGCATTCTTTCCCTTTTTGCCGATCGCAAGGGAAAGCTGATCCGGACTGACGACAACAAGCAGACTGTTGGGATCATCCTCGACCGGAAGTACTTCCTCGATCTCTGCCGGAGAAAGCGCATTGCGCACAAGCACTGTTTCATCCGGACTCCAGAGGAAAATATCAATCTTCTCACCCTTGAGTTCTTCAATGATTTCCTGAACCCTGACACCGCGCTGTCCGATACATGCCCCGATCGGATCAATTTCCGGATTGTAGGATACAACAGCCATCTTGGTGCGCTCTCCCGCTTCACGGGCAATTGCCTTGATCTCGACAATACC
Source organism: uncultured Erysipelotrichaceae bacterium (assembly GCA_946537255.1). Taxonomy (GTDB): domain Bacteria; phylum Bacillota_I; class Bacilli_A; order Erysipelotrichales; family Erysipelotrichaceae; genus Bulleidia. The sequence goes on along the minus strand of CAMNFS010000005.1, from coordinate 24,080 downwards.
CTGTGAGATTTCCGGAACTTCTTTTTCAAACAGACGCTTCACAAGCATCGGATCCGCCCGGCTGACAAGCACCTGACTGCCTTTGGAATCCTTATTGACCTCCGTGATGACAACACGGATTTTCTGTCCCTCGGTAAGACGCTCGGTCGGAATCTGAGCGGACTTGGGCATCAGCGCCGTTGTCTTGCCAAGGTTGATCAGAGCGAATTTTTCCTTGACGGACTCCACAATACCGATGACCATCTCATTCTTGAGATCAATATACGCATCGTAGACCGCAACCTTCTCAGCTTCCCGGATCTTCTGCCGGATGACATTGCGGGCCAGCGTCGCGGCGGCCCGGCTCATGGTCGGAATATCGACCTTGCGGCGGATCACATCCCCAAGATATGTATCAGCCTTCAGTTCCCTTGCGTCCGGAAGCTCGATTTCAAGTTCATCATCCTCAACGTTTTCCACGACATTATAAAGCTGGTAGTAATCAATCGTCTGATCCTTGGCGTTGATTTCTACCTCGATATTGATATCTGAAAGCTCCATGTCCTTCTTATAGGCTTTTGCGAGCGCTTCCTTCAGGGCATCCTGAAGCACTTCTTCCGAAATGCGGCGCTCATCCTCAATTCCGGAAAGTGCCTTGATAAGTTCCTTGTAATTGATTTTCATATCGTCAGTTTTCTCCCTTTAAATCCTTACTGCCAGGCGGATGAAGTCCACTTCTTCATCACTGAATTCAACCGTTCTCTGTAATGCCTTATCCCGATAGCTGATGGTGATGATTCCGTTCTCATATCCCTGAATTTCACCGGTGATTTCCGTCATCTTTCTGACCGGGTGTTTCAGACGGATGAATACATACGGGTGATCCATCTGTTTCAGTTCGCTGATCGAGCGGATTTCTCTTTCAGCACCAGGACTGCATACCTCCAGGGTATACGCGGTTTTGAGATCCTCATCCTTGTCCAGTTCTCCGCTCAGCGCTTCGCTTACGGCAGCGCAGGTATCAAGATCCATAGAGCCGTCTTCCCGCATGATCGCAATCTGAAGCGTTCGTTCGCTGCCGAGCCATTTCATCTCATACAGCCTGACGTGATTTGCTGAAAGAATCGGTTCGATCCGCTCCTTCAGCTTTTCCATATGTTCCATACTATCCTCTTTCAGAAGACAGGGAGCGCTTGCGCGCTCCCTGAATCACGAAGTTATGGTATCACAAAAAAAGCCTAATTCAATCCATTTTCTGCATGAAATTGCGAATAATTCAGCTTTTTCACGTATTCGCACGGAAAATGATAGTATATTAACCGATGATTCATTCCAATACGATCCTGCTGCTGTACGCGAGTCTCGTCATTCTGATCATTATGATCTCTTCTCTGACCTCACGCTATGGCGACCCGAAAACAAAACGCCTCTTCGACATGGTTCTGATTCTGCAGCTGAGCCGGCTGATCTCTGAACTCGGATTCATTTTTTCAGCGTACAACCGTTCCGAACCAATGTATATTCTCTGCGGAATCGTCAATTATCTGGCTTTCTACGGGATCATCTACATGATCACACTGTATTTTGTTCAAAGTATCCTTCATCAGTCGAAAGCTTTGATCGTGATCACCCGGATCATCTGTTTTTTCTGTATTGTCGGTTCCGTGCTCTGGATTATTTCGCTGTTCAATGACATGTTCCTGCAGTATGACATTCATAATCATATCATTCCCCAGCCGCTTTACTGGCTTGGTCAGGTACCCGGCTGGATCGCGGTGATTCTGGATTTTGTCATCATCTTCACCAACAGCAGAGAACTCGGAATCCGCAATGTGATCTGTTTTCTTACCTATCTCATTCTTCCGGCTCTCGGAACCCTGTTCCGCGGCTATTGGTTTTCACAGAATTTTCAGTCCCTTGCGATCACTCTGACCTGCCTTCTGATCTATTCGATTTCCCATGTCGATCAGCAGAATCTTCTGAAGGAACAGGAAAAAAAACTTGCCAATGAGCGGATCCGGGTCATGCTGAGTCAGATTCAGCCGCATTTCATGTACAACACTCTGAATACCATCTACTATCTTGCCGGAAAGAATCCGGAAACCGCCCAGCGGGCCATCTCGGAGTTTTCTGATTATCTGCGCGGAAACATCGATTCCCTGACGACCGACGCGACGATCCCCTTCGACAAGGAACTGGAACATATCCGTCATTACCTCTCGCTGGAAGAAATCCGCTTTGAGGATGAGCTTCAGGTCCGGTATGAGATCCATACCAAGGATTTCCGCGTCCCGCCCCTGACCATTCAGCCGTTGGTTGAAAACGCGGTGAAGCACGGGGTCGGAAGAAAACCCGGCGGCGGTACGGTAACGATTGTCACGGATGATCTCGGTAATTCCATCCGGATTCAGGTCATCGATGACGGTGTCGGCTTTCACGCCGATCAGCCCTATGATCCGGATGACAACAAGACCCATGTCGGACTGTACAGCGTCCGGGAACGGATCCGATCGATGACCGGCGGATCCCTGAATATAAAAAGCACCCCTGGTGAGGGTACTTCTGCAGAAGTCATTCTTCCGAAATCCTTCAGTCAATGAGTCCGGTCCAGCTGGCTGTTGGTAAACTCACTCCAGCTGTATTGTGTCATATATTCTCCCCGATAGGAATTGATCGCCCCCGGAACGCCTTTCAGCCACAGATAATAATCACAGTCCAGGCTTTCCGGTATGACCGCGATCATCCCCCTGCGGCGGATCAGAATATTGTCATATCCGGCTTTTTCCAGAGCCTGATTGAGATCGGTACGGAGGTTCTTGAGATAGCTGCGCTTGCGGTCGCTTGCTTCGTCTCCCCAGAGAATCCCCATGATTTCCCCATTGGTGCAGAATGCGCCGCAGCGGTCAATCAGATAGGCAAGCATTTCCTTCGATTTGGAATACTGGAAGGAAAGCGGAATTCCGTTTTCATCATATACTTCAAAATTACCGAAAGCCTGAACCCGCAGTTTTCCTGTGCGGGGTGTCTTGGCAATCGGATGACGCAGGTCCTCCAGTTCCCTGCGCACCTTTTCATCTGTCAGCGGCTTCATGATGTAGCCGCTGGCATGAAGGCTGAATGCCTCCCCGGCATAGCTTCCGTATCCGGTCGTAAAGATGATGTTGAGCTGATGATTGATCATTTTCAGTTTTTTTGCCAGTTCAATTCCGTCCATATCCCTCAGACTGATATCCAGAAACGCAATATCAAACTGCTGCTTCTGCATTTCTTCCAGTGCATGTTCTCCCGAACGGCAGCCGACCGTCAGACTTCCGGGAATCAGCCGTTCCAGGATGGACAGGATATGATCCAGCGCGATTTTTTCATCATCTACCACAAGTATTTTCATGACTCAAGAGTATCCGTACAAAGGACACAGAAACGGCTCAGAACAGGGAAAGCTGATTCCGTTCCGAAATCCCTTCCAGACAGCCCAGCGATCCCAGTTTTTTCATCAGGGTGTCACTGAGCTGCGTGCGTTTGAGAATGTCTTCGCGGGAAAGAAACGGAGCTTCATTTCTTGCCCGTTCGATGGAATCCGCGACGTTTCCGCCAAGTCCGTCAATCACCGTAAACGGCGGAATGATCACCTGATGATCCTGCGGGTCATAGGAGAATACTCTCGCTTTGGAATGGTAAAGATCAACATTTCCGATCCGATATCCGCGGGCATAGAGCTCTTCGCACACTTCAAGCGTATCGAACAGTGACTTTTCCTTGTTCGATACCGGCACCGCCGCGTTTCTGTCAGCCAACCGGCTCTGGATGTCATTCATTCTTTCCCGGATCGCTTCCAGGCCTCTCGTCATCGTTTCAATTTCATACGCATCACAGCGCAGAGTCAGAAACTGCACATAGAAATTCCATGGCTCATGAACCTTGTACCAGGCGATCCGCACCGCCATCATGACATAGGCAACCGCATGTGCCTTCGGAAACATGTATTTGATCTTTTTGCAGGAATCAATGTACCAGTCCGGCACATCATGATCCTTCATCGCTTTTTCCCACTCCTCACTGAGTCCCTTGCCCTTACGGACGCTCTCCATGATCTTGAAGGACATCAGCGGCTCAAGGTTTTTCGCAAGAAGATAGGTCATAATGTCATCACGGCATCCGATTACTTCAGAAAGCGTGCAGATTCCCTGCTGAATCAGCGATTCGGCATTTCCCGCCCAGACATCCGTACCATGGGAAAGACCGGAGATAATCACCAGATCCGAAAAGACATGAGGTCTTGTTTCCTCGAGAACCCTTCGGGTGGTGCGGGTTCCGAATTCCGGCAGCCCGAGAGCTCCGGTTTCTTTCTTATAGACCCGCGGGTCCGCCTTCAGCGCATCATCACAGTAGAACAGTGAGAGTGTTTCCGGATCATTCATCGGAATGGAAGTCGGTTTGGTTTCCGAAATATTCTGAAGCAGACGCATCGCAGTCGGATCAACATGGCCGAGAATATCAAATTTCAGGACATTGTCGTGAATGTCATGAAAGTCATAGTGTGTCGTCTTCCACTCACTCTGCGGATCGTTGGCCGGATACTGAATCGGTGTGAAATCCTCCGCGTCATATTTATCCGGAATAATGATGATACCTCCCGGATGCTGGCCGGTGGTACGCTTGACATCCTGGCAGTTGACAGCGAGATAATCCTTCATGACTCTCCGCATGTCGGTAATATTCATCTTCTCACAGTAACCGCTGACATAGCCGTATGCGGTCTTTTCGGCGACCGTTCCGATGGTACCGGCCCGGTAGGCATGTTTCTCTCCGAATACTTCCTTGATGAACGCATGCGCTCTTGCCTGGTATTCATTGGAAAAGTTCAGATCAATATCCGGTGTCTTGTCGGCGTTGAAGCCAAGGAATGTCTGGAACGGGATATTATGCCCGTTTCCGCGCATCACATGGCCGCAATGCGGACACGTCCGATCCGGCAGATCAAATCCGCTCGCGCACTGAATGGAACTGATGAATTCACTGTAGTGACACTGCGGGCAGAGATAATGCGGCGGCAGGGGATTCACCTCCGTAATTCCGGACATCGTCGCGGTAAAGCTTGAGCCGACCGATCCCCGGCTGCCGACAACATAGCCATCATCATTGGAACGTTTGACAAGCAGATGAGCAATATAGTAGTGCACGCCGAAGCCGTTGCGGATGATATTGTCAAGTTCCTGGTTCAGCCGCTCACTGACAATCTCCGGCACCTTGCCTTCGAATTCATACATCCGTTTCTCTGTCGCGTGGCAGATTTCCCTGAGCTTGTCATCCGAGCCTTCAATAACCGGCGGAAAGGTACCGCTCGGAACCGGACGGATCTCATCAAGCATTCCGAATATCTTCAGGGGGTTTTCGATGACAATTTCATGGACCAGAGCGTCATCGTTCAGAAAGGCAAAGCATTCCTTCATTTCCTCCGTCAGGCGGATATGCTGGTCAGGATTCTTTGTGCGCTGGCGCAGTTCATTGTCCCGGATATACAGCGGATGTGTTACCCCGCCGACTCCCTGCGACATGATATAGACATCCCGGAATATCTTCTGGGATGGTTTGCAGTAATGGGCATCGGAAGTGGCGCAGACCGGCTTTCCGGCCTTGCGGGCCATCGCGATGATCCGCTTCAGAACTTCCCGGACCCGATCCATGGAAGGAATGGATCCAAGCACCACTTCGGTGGAATAGTTTCCAGGCGGCTGTATTTCAATATAGTCATACCACTGCATGGCTTTGAGAAGCCGCTCATCATCTCCATTGCACGCCAGCTCAAAGATTTCATTGTTGAGACAGGATGATCCGATCAGAAGATGACTGCGGTCCCTGCTGACCTCGGAGCGTTTCACCCTCGGTTCGGCGGCACCGCCCTCTTTGCCGGACTTGCTCATGACAACAAGCGTATTCGTACAGGATTCCGTGATCATCTCATACAGACGCTTGAGGCCTTTCTGATCCTTTGCCAGTACGGTAATATGGCTTCTTCTGACCTTCGTGTACGCGTCTTCATCCTGCACGTCATCCAGCTGTGAAAGCGTATGAGCCCCTCTTTTTTCGGCATCGTGAAGCAGTGCCATGAAAACAGAGGAAAGAACCTCGGCATCATAGTCCGCCCGGTGCGCCACCTCTTCGTCATACGTGATGTGATAGAAATTGGCAACGTTGCCAAGACGATAATAACGGCGCTCCTTCAGCAGAGCCCTTGAAAGGTCAAGGGTATCAATCACCGGATTGGTTAATGGCGGCCGCCCGATCCGGCGCAGTTCCTCATTCATGAAGTGATAGTCAAAGGTCGCGTTATGCGCAACCAGCACCGCATCCCCGATCCACTCCAGAAGATCATCCGCGGCCTGCTCAAAGGTAAGCGCGCCTGATACCATCTGGGGAGTGATATTGGTCTTGCGGGTAATGACAGCCGGAATCGGAATCGGCGGCAGGATGAACTGCTGTCTTCTGTCTACGACCACATTGTCACAGATTTTGACGGCACCGAATTCAATGATCGAGTCATAATTGCAGGAAAGTCCCGTTGTCTCCAGGTCAAAACAGATATACGTCCTGCTGTTCAGGGGATCATCCGTCTTATTGCGTACGATCGTCAGCCGATCCTCCGCCATATTCATTTCACAGCCCAGTCCGACCTTGAAGGATCTGTCGCTCCCCTTGGTCAGGCTTTTGGCGGTATTGAAGGCTTTGACAAACCCCTGGCAGTCCGCGTGATCCGTGATGCAGATGCCGGGATGTCCCAGCCCGAAGGCATATTTCACAACTTCCTCAGCAGAACATACACCATCCATTTCCGACATGTTGGTATGCATGTGCAGCTCTACCCGTTTCTCCTGAGACGGGTCCGTATCCGCTTCCATGTTCACCATCTCACAGGCAACCGCCTGACACACATAGTCCTTGGCATAGGTGTCATAGATCACCGATCCATAGATGCGGAACTGCTTTCCGGCTTTCAGTTCGGACAGTTCTTCCTTTGTGAAGTTCTTTCCTTCGAAGCATTTGACATTGATTGCGTCTGTTCCGTCATATACGGAAAGCGTGCGGATTGTCTTGCCGTATTTTGTCACAATCTCATCCGCCGCAAATACTTCGCCTTCAAACCAGATATTCTCTGCCTGGTCGCGGATATCATGAAGATTCACCTTCGGCCAGTCTTCCCGCTTTACTCTCGCGTAGCGTTTCTTTTCCTTCGGTTCTTCCTTCGGCTTTTCCTGTGTCTGGACTCTGCGGACGACCGTCTCCACTTCCGGAGCATTCCGTTCCAGGATCTCCATCCGGATCTTCAGAGCCCCAAGCCCGATCTGCTCAAGAAACCCGTGGAAGAGTTTCTCATCGTCAAGCGCTTCCTTCAACTGTGATTCATCGGAAAACACAAAGAGAATGACCATGTTCTTTTCGTCATAGCGGATCGACGCGCGGGAAAGCAGACGCTGCAGCGGTTCCGGTGCGGACAGCGAAAAATACTTTTCCAGTTCATTCTCCGCAATTTGGGAGGTGTCGGATCTGACATACAGATCAAACTGACACTGACCGGCCTGACTCAGCCAGTCACAGAGCGCGGTATAGTCCGAATGCTTCAGAGGCGACGGGGCGTGAAGAATCCCCTTCACGGTTTTGTTCGCCCGGTAAAAGGACAGGCGGTCAAATTCATAATCAGAAAGATGCACCAGCGTCTCATTCGGCAGTTTTTCAAATAATGTTCCAAGTTTCAGTCCCATAGATACAACCCAGTCTGTCAATCACAATACAGGAAGAATACCATTTCTGCATTCAGGAAAACAATGAGTCATTCCGACTCATTGTCTGTTCCGATTACTTCAGAAGCCCCTGAAGGAATTTTTTGGCAGAACGGATTCCGATCGACAGCGCCTCGTTCTCCAGTCTGTTCTTGGCTTTTCTGGCCAGACGGTCTGACCATTCCTTCTCCTGCTTTTCCTTTCTTGCCTGAGCCCGGGCTTCTTCCTTTGCCCGCTGCTCGTCCAGTTTGGCCTGTTTCTTCTGTTCTTCCATTATAGCCCTGTCTTCTTCTTCCTGACGGCGGATCCCATCCATTGCCTCATAAGCGGAATCCGGATCAAAGGATTTCTCATACTTGCCATAGATACTGTCATTTTCAATATAACGTCTCACGACTTCTTCCGGAGCGATTGCCATACTGGAACGGGGAGGAAGAATCTTCGTCTTTTCCACCATGGTCGGCGCCCCTTCTTCATCCAGTACGGATACGAGAGCTGTACCGGTCTTCATGTTCGTAATCGTCTCAATCGTATTGAGATCCGGATTCTGACGGAAGGATTCCGCAGCCTGTTTCACGGTTTTGATTTCCGCCGGCGTGTATGCCCGCAGACTGTGCTGAATGCGGTTGGAAAGCTGAGCAAGAACAGAGTTCGGAATATCCGAAGGACTCTGGGTGCAGAAGAAAACACCGACGCCCTTCGAACGGATCAGCTTGACCGTCTGCTCAATTTTGTCCATCAGCTGTTTCGGCGCGTCATCAAACAGAAGATGCGCCTCGTCAAAGAAGAAGACCATCTTCGGTTTGTCACAGTCACCGACTTCGGGAAGACGGTTGTAAAGTTCATTCAGCATCCAGAGCAGGAAAGTGGAATACAGCAGAGGATGCTGAAAGAGCACTTCACATTCCAGCATGTTCATGATGCCAAGACCTCCCTCGGTCCCCAGCCAGTCGTCAATATTCAGAGAAGGCATGCCGAAGAAAAGATCTCCGCCCTGCTCTTCCAGCTGAAGCAGCCGGCGCTGAATGGCTCCGATGGACTGCTTGGTGACATTTCCATACTGAAGCGTATAGTCCTTGGCATGCTCGCCTACATAGGTGCACATTGCCTGCAGATCCTTGAGATCAATGATATCAAGATCCATATCTTCCGCTGCCCGGAAAATGATATTGAGTACGCCTTCCTGGGTTTCGGTCAGGCCCATGATGCGCGACAGCAGCATCGGTCCCATATCCTGCATCTTTACCCTTACCGGATGTCCGTAATTCTGATAGACATCAAAGAAATGAACCGGATATTTGCGGACTTCATAATCCGTAATCCCCATGGATTCCAGACGGCCGGCAATCCCATCCGCATCGCCCGTGACGATCATGCCGGAGAGATCTCCCTTGATATCCGCAATCAGTGTCGGAACACCAAGTTCGGAAAGAGATTCCGCAATCACTTTCAGAGTAACGGTTTTACCGGTTCCGCTGGCACCGGCGATCAGGCCATGCCGGTTCAGCTGCGAAGGAATGAGACAGATTTCTTTTTCACCGGCCTTGCCGATCATGATTTTGCCATCTTTGATCATTTGTCGAGTTCTCCTTTTATTTCATAGCCGCCGACCGAACGGATTCTCAGCCGGTAACATGCATCACTTCCGAATACCTTTTCCATTTCTTCCATATAATGCGCCGCCATTTCATTCGGGACAAACGCCTGAATGGTTCCGGCAAAGCCGCCGCCGTGCACCCGCCACGCTCCGTTTTCTCCAAGCAGATGCTCACTGATCGCCAGTCCTGCCGCAAGTGACTGATGCATGCGGTCTGCGGGCGGATAGACATTCTGAAGATACATGAAGCTGCTTTGTCCGCTTTCAATAATCTTCTTCAGGAAGGAAGGAATCGTTTCCTTTTCAAGCGCCTCCACTTCCTCCGTTACCCGATCGGTTTCATTCAGGAAGTGATACGCCCGCAGGAAGGATCGGTCACCGCAGGTTTCTCTGATTACGGAAGCGTTTTTCATCAGCATTTCCATGGTGCATTCGGAAAGCACTTCTTTCCCCATGACGCGTGCGGCTGCCTTCATCTCCTGAGGAACAAGCGAATACTCATCGGAAAGATCCGCGTGTGACTGCTTGCAGTCGGTAAGAATCAGGGCATAGCCATGACGGTCCAGCTCAAACGGAATGTTTCTGACAACCGGGTTGTCCTTGTCCGCGAAGTCAATCGTGACAAAGCCGCCGACTGAACAAGCCATCTGATCCATGAGACCGCTCGCCTTGCCGAAGTAGACATTCTCCGCATACTGGCCGATCATCGCCTGTTCCACGGGACTGACCTTTCCATCGTTGTAGAGAACACTCAGAATTTCCGCGATCAGGATTTCAAACGCGGCTGAGCTCGACATGCCGCTGCCTGGCAGAACATCGGATTCCGCGTAGCAGTGAAACCCGCCGACCTGATAGCCAAGATCCACAAATCTTGCGGCGATGCCGCGGATCAGAGCTTCTGTTGTATTGATTTCACTTTCCGAAATCGCAAGATCGGAAAGATCAACCGGCTTTACCTCAAAGGCGTCTGCTTCATATGTGATCGTATGATCCGAAGTCTCAGCAGTAACGGAGAGAACATCAAGGTCAATCGATGCCGCAAGCACCCGGCCAAGCTGATGATCGGTATGATTTCCGCCGACCTCCGTACGGCCCGGCGCGGAAAACAGACGGACATCCGTATCCGGAAGCTTTGCCTTGGCCGCTTCCAGTACGCGCAGATAGCGTTCCTTCTGCTGTTCCACCCGTCCTTCCCCATAAAGAAACGCAAGCGTTCTGTTCAGACGGTTTTCTGTCAATGCCTGTTTCCATTCTGCAATTTTCATGTTTTCCTCCTGTATTATCGGACCATTTTTTCAAACGCGTTTCTGGCGGCGTTCTGTTCCGCGATTTTTTTGCTGGATCCGCTCCCGGTTCCCATAACCAGGTCATCCACCACTGCATTCATTGTAAAGATCGGGGAATTTGCCGGACCGGATTCACTGACCAGTACATATTTTACACTGTTGCGGTGATCTGCCTGAACATATTCCTGAAGGCGGGTTTTGTAATCCTTGAATTCATCCAGCGCCTGGGGATGACGGAGATACGGATCCATTGCCTCATGGAGAATAATATCCGCCGCATCCATTCCCTGATCGAGATATACCGCGCCAAGAAACGCTTCAAACATATCGGCAATAATCGCGTCCTTGTTCCTTCCGCCGGTTTTTTCCTCGCCGCTGCCAAGCAGAAGAAACTGGTTGAGTTCCATCCTGCGGGAATATCCGGCAAGGGCTTTTTCACATACAAGACTCGCCCGCAGACGCGTCATTTCACCTTCTGAAAGCGGCGGCTCCAGAGGATAGATCTGGGTACTGGACCACAGCTGCAGCACGGCGTCTCCCATGAATTCGAGACGTTCATTATCATGATAGCGCCGGTGCTCATTGGCATAACTGGAATGCATGAATGCCTGCCGGATCAGTTCCGGTTTTTCCACATCGATTCCGCGTTGATGGAGCCATTCCAAACAGTCCATTTCCGAGTACCTCCCTAATCCGCATAACCCGCATTCGTGCGGTTGGCTTCTCTGACGGAATCCAGCAGTGCCGCAAAATCCGGATGATCCGGATCCGTCATGATTTCATATGCATCTGAACGGGCCGCATTCATGATCGCCGTATCCTCCGCGAGATTGCCGATCAGAAATTCCGGAAGTCCGCTCTGTCTTTTACCAAGTATATCACCCGGCCCGCGAAGACGTAAATCTTCCATGGAAATCACGAACCCGTCCGAAGTATTCACAAGAACCTGCAGACGCTCCAGCGTGCCGGGATCCCTGTTTCCGGTAAGAAGCCAGCAGTATCCCTGATCCTGTCCGCGCTGAACCCGTCCGCGCAGCTGATGAAGCTGGGAGAGACCGAACCGGTCGGCATCATAGATGATCATGCCCGTCGCATTCACCACATTCATGCCGACTTCCACTACCGTAGTGGAAACCAGAACCTGTATTTCATTGCGGGAAAACCGTTCCATGACCGCTTCCTTTTCCTGTGAGCTCATGCGCCCATGCAGAAGATCCACATGATACGGATGGAAAAGCCGGGAAAGTACCGCGCACACATCTCCAGCCGCCCGGGCATCATAATTCTCGTTTTTTTCAATCGCGGCAGTAATCACATACAGCTGATGCCCTTCCTTCAGAAGTGCCTGAACATCCTTCAGAACCGAGCGGAAGCTGTTCTCCCTGATCAGAACCGTCGTGACCGGCTTGCGGCCGGATGGCAGTGTTTCGATGGTGGAAATATCCATATCCCCATACAGAGCCGAGGCAAGTGTGCGGGGAATGGGAGTAGCGCTCATCAGAAGAAAGTCCACCATATATCCTTTTTCCCGAAGAGCCCGCCGCTGTTCGACGCCAAAGCGCTGCTGTTCATCCGCCACAACGAGACCAAGCTGTCGGAATGTCACAGCATCCTGAATCAGGGAATGCGTTCCCGCCACAATATCAATCGTACCTTCCTGCAGTCCGCGAAGCACCGCTTCCTTTTCCTCACTGCTCTCACCGCTGTAAAGAACACCGATCCGATATTGATCCCCCAGCAGTTGGCGAAGCGAGGCGGCATGCTGGCGGGCAAGTATTTCCGTCGGCGCAAGAAGCGCGGCCTGATAGCCGGCATCCGCACAGGCTGCCATGGCAACCGCTGCTACGGCGGTTTTGCCGCATCCGACATCTCCCTGTACCAGCCGGTACATCGGCTTTGTGTCCGCCATGTCGTTCAGGATTTCTCCCAGTGCCTTTCTCTGTCCTGCGGTCAGATCAAACGGAAGGCTCTGAATCAGTTTTTCTGTTTTCCGCTGATCAAAATTCCGTGGCTGCTTATAGCCTCCGTTCTGACTGGATTTCATCAGCTCAAGAGCTGTAAAAAAACGCAGGAATTCTTCATACTTCAGGGTCCGGTACGCCTGTCGGATCTCCTCTGTATTCTTTGGAAAATGCACCATGCAAAGCGCGTCCTTGCGGCCTGAGAGCCGGTATTTGCGAAGATAGCGGATCGGAATGAGATCCGCGATCTCACCATCCAGGACGGAAAGTGCTTTTTCCACACTGCTGCGTATCGTACGCTGCTGAATGCCGGCCTTGATCGAATAGACCGGCGTGACAGCGTTCTGTTCCGCAAGCGGTTTTGTACTGTAGGACAGAGCGGTTACCCGGTTTCTGCCGCTGCAGATTCCGGTTACTGTTATGAGATCCCCGTCCTTCAGGGACTTTGCCCAGGGCCTGTTGAAAATCGTAATATGAATGATTTCCGACTGTGTCATGACATCAAAACGGCTCATGTTCCGACCATGCACATAGACGGAATTCACCCTTCCCGCAACGGTCCCTTCAAACGTAACTCTGTCCTTTTCCTTCCAGGAAGAAACCGCTTCGGTATTGAGCACATCATAACGGAGCGGATAATAGGAAAGCAGATCCCCGACAGAAAAAATGCCCAGGGAATTCAGCAGTTCAATTCTGCGTTTTGTAAATCCAAGACGCCTGTCATTCAGTTCCATCCCTAACAGTATATACCGTCAGAAAGGGTTGGGTTCTTTCGAAATCCCATAAAAAAACCGGAATCCGCTGATTGGACTCCGGTCGTAAGGATCATTCAACGCCGATGATGAAGCTGTATACGGGCTGACCGCCTTTTTCCACATCCACATCCACTTCATGGGACGCTTCAATGTATTTCTGCAGTTCCTCCGTATCCGCGTCACTGGCATCTTTGCCCTGGATCAGGGTTACGATTTCGCTGTTCTCATCAACCATTCGGTCAATGAGCTGTTTTGCGGCATCCAGCATGTTCCGGCTGGTAAGAACAATATCCTTGTCGAATATGCCCATATAATCTCCCTCGTGAATTTCGGTTCCATCCACGGAGGTATCCTTGATCGCATAGGTGATCTGGCCGGTCCTGACGCCGCGGATTGCTTCCATCATCGCGGCGGTATTGTTCTCACAGGATTCCTGCGGATTGAATACGATACATGCGGAAAGGCCCTGCGGAATACTCTTTGTCTCCAGAACAATGATGTCCTTGTCCTCCGTCACCTCCCTGGCCTGTTTGGCGGCCATGATGATATTGGAGTTGTTCGGAAGAATAAAGATATGTCTAGCCTGTACGGATTTGATTGCCTGAACAAAATCCTCGGTACTCGGATTCATGGTCTGACCGCCGGAAACGATTGCGTCTGCCCGGTATTCCCGGAACAGTTTTTCAAGTCCTTCCCCTGCGCAGACGGTAATGATGCCATATTCCGCCAGATCCTTTGGATTCGTCTTTTCCTCAAGAATGGATTCCGGAAGCGTCTGGCTGAGAGGACTGATCTGAAGCTTTTCAAATTCCCCGTATCTCTGTCCGTAATTCAAAGCGTCACCGGGCTTCAGTGTATTCACTCTTACCTTAACCGTATCTTCGCGGATCATGACGGTCGCGTGATCCCCAAGACCTCTGAGACTGTCGCGGAATCTGGATTCCCGGAATTTGTTGGCTCCGTGTTCAGAGAGCTTCAGAATGAATTCCACCTGATATCCATTTTCTTCCGCCTGCCGTTCAACCGCTACTCCGGCTTCACTTTCAGAAACCGGCGTACCGTGAAGATAGGCACGGAATCCCTCAAAAATCCGAAGCAGACCGCAGCCGCCGGAGTCAACCACCTTTGCCTCCTTAAGGATCGGCAGAAGATCCGGCGTTTTGGAAAGACTGGCATCCGCCGCTTCGCACAGCGCATCCATATAATCCTTCATGGTGCTTTCCGGATGTTCCTGTACATACTGATCCGCCGCATCACACGATTCTCTGACAACCGTCAGAATCGTTCCCTCAACCGGGCGCATGACGGCTTTGTATGCCATCTTGGAGCCGTTCTTCATCGCTGCCGAAAAGGACGCCGCATCAAGTTCTGTCTGATCCCCGACTGCCTGATAAAACCCGCGGAAGATCTGGGAGGTAATGACGCCGGAGTTTCCTCTTGCGCCCATCAGAAGACCGCGGCTCAGCGTCTTGGCAACGATCGGCAGAGCCTCGCTTCCGGCTTTGCGTACCTCCGTTACCCCATTGGAAAAGGTCAGAGACATATTGGTTCCGGTATCACCATCCGGCACCGGGAACACATTCAGGGCATCCACTTCTTTTTTGTGGTTATTCAGATTGTTACAGCCGCTTTCAAGCATTTCGCGGAACTGTTTTCCATTCATATGATCCATACGTCGTCCTCTGTTTACTCCATGGCCTGTACGCCCTGAACAAATACATTCACTGCCGCAATCGGTTCAGAGAAGGAATTCTCAAACACATACTTTACCTTTTTCTGTGCTTCCTGAACCACTTCGGAAATCTTTACTCCGAAGCTGACAATGATGTAAAGATCTATTTCCAGACCGTCGTCCGTGTTGCGCACGACAACACCGCGGCTGTAGTTTTCCTGTTTCAGCATCTCGGCAAGTCCGTCCCGGAACAGATTCTTGCTTGCCATGGCCACAACGCCATAGCATTCCGTAATCACACCGCCCGCAAGTGAAGCGACCGCTTCCTCTGTCACACTGATGGGGCCATAGTTTGTTCTGCTTTTTACTGACATAAACCTCTACTCCTCCTAGAGTCCGACGCACTGCTTATTATATACCTTAAACCTGCCGCGGCAACTCATGCGCATGAATGATTTCATCCCTGCGTGTATGGACAATTACGGTATGCTCGGGTACGGATTCCACCAGCCATACGTTGCCGCCGATGACGGAATGGCTTCCGATTTTTGTATCACCGCCAAGGATGGTCGCGTTGGCATAGATCACGACATGGTTCCCGATATCCGGATGCCGCTTCCCGCCCTTGACCGGATTGCCGTTGGCGTCTTTCTCAAAACTCTTCGCGCCGATCGTGACACCCTGATAGAGCTTGACATGATGACCGATCACAGAGGTTTCTCCGATGACGATACCGGTTCCGTGGTCGATGCAGAAATACTCTCCGATCGAGGCACCCGGGTTGATGTCGATGCCGGTTTTTTCATGCGCGTATTCCGTCATGATTCTCGGAATATAAGGCACTCCGAGCTTTACCAGCTCATGGGCAATGCGGTAGATACTGATTGCGTAGAAGCCAGGATAGCAGATGATGACTTCCGCCTTGGATTTGGCGGCCGGATCGCCGTCATAGATTGCCTGAATGTCCGTATCTATCAATGACATAATATGGGGAAGACGTTCCACAAACGCGTTTGTCAGTTCATCCGCCTTCATCAGATTCTGCCCCGAAAAACAGAGAACGCTGATCAGCTCACGGCGCAGATCCTGACGCAGCTCCGCCAGGGCCTGCTCAGGAGTCAGATCCTGAAAGGTATAGTATCCGGGCATGAGAATGATCTGGGTTTTCTTGATCAGAGAAACAACCCTCTTACGGTCGGTAATGGTACGGGGGGCGTTAAGATCATTTGCGCGTCTCGCTTTGATTTCATTCAGGATTTCAATATCTGTCTTCTCCATGATTACGCTCCGAACAGGTCTGTGGAAAGATAGCGGTCGCCGCTGTCCGGCAGAACAACAACAATATTCTTTCCCTTCATTTCTTCCCGGTTTCCAAGTTCAACTGCCGCCGCCAGGGCCGCCCCGCTGGATATACCGACAAGACAGGATTCCACTTCCGCAAAGGTTCTCCCCATGGCAAGGGCATCCTCATCCCGGACGGTAATGATTTCATCCAGGACGGTTCGATCGAGCACACCCGGCACGAAGTTGGCGCCGATTCCCTGAATGCCATGCGGTCCGGCAATGCCTTTCGAAAGCATGGGAGAGCGTTCCGGCTCGACCGCAGCGACATGAACAGGAATGGAAAGGGATTTCAGATACCGGGCAATTCCGGTAATCGTTCCGCCGGTGCCGACTCCGGCGACAAGGGCATCCACATGACCGTTGAGATCCCTCTCGATTTCCGGGCCGGTCGTTTCAAAATGAGCCTGCGCGTTGGCAGGATTATTGAACTGATCCGGTATGAAAGATCCCGCCAGTTCCTCCTTCAGCTGCAGCGCCTGATCGATCGCGCCTTTCATGCCCAGTGATCCCTTGCTGAGAACCACTTCCGCGCCATATGCCTTCATAAGCCGGATCCGCTCCTGGGACATCGTATCCGGCATGACGATAATCACCCGGTAGCCCCGGTTTCTGCCGATTGCCGCAAGACCGATCCCGGTGTTGCCGCTGGTGGGTTCGATAATCGTTCCCCCTTGTTTCAGAATACCCCGCGCCTCCGCATCAAGGATCATGTAAAGCGCGGCCCGGTCCTTGATGGATCCTGTCAGATTCAGATATTCGAGCTTGGCATAAATGTCTGCCTGAAAACCGAGCTGCTTTTTGAGTTTTTTCAGCTGCAGCAGCGGCGTATTTCCAATCAATGCAGTAATATCGTCTGTTCTCATTCTCTTCCCTCCACAGCGGGAGTCATGGCAGGACTTTCCTCAGCTTCCATCTCTTCCCCTGTTTCTTCCGTTCCTTCTTCTTCGCGGCCTTCTTCGCCTTCTTCCTCTTCCGGTTCAGGCTCTTCCAAATAACCCTTCTTATACCAGCCTTCCATGAAATGATTCAGGAAGTCCGGATCTCTGACATCATTACCGTAATCATCAATCGGTATGACAATTCGATTTCCCTCATCATCGAGATAATATCCGCCGTTATTATCCTGATAATAATGAATGACTGCCTTGTCACCCCACTTATTATAAATATAATCTCCTTCTTCATTCCGCCAGTATTCCAGTTCTAATTTCACCTCATCCCACGGGCAGGAACGGGCTACCGCAACGGTTGTTCCATTATCCGCGAAAAGACATTTGTCCTGATTTGTCATCAGAGTGCGGATCCGCCTGTAATCGTTGACCAGGGCAACGGAAAAATAACTGCAGAAGAAGATGCCGCCGTCCCGCATGCGGATCTCAATCGCTTCCGGATCATAGGAAAGCGGGTACTGGATGACCTCTGCCATCTCCTCAATGACTTCCCGCTTCACTTCGGAAAACCCCGTCGTCAGAAGATGCGTTTCTTTCTCGTCGTTGAATCCGGTGATAAACGGAACCCTTGCAAGCATTCCCATATAATCACTGGTCAAATCGCAGACCGTCCCATCCGCAAACAGGAGCGTCGGTGATTCGTTGTCATACCGGTAGCCGATCGGCTGTTTTTCCTGAACCGTGATTTCGATGATATTGTCCCTCAGAAGACGGACCTCAGCTCTTTCAATCACCGGGTCACGTTCCACTTTTGCGGCGATCACAGTAGGAAACTGAAGGTAGAAAAACTGATCCAGAGACACCTCGGAAAGCCGCTGTACATAAGCCTTGTCAAGATAACTGGTTCCCTTGACCGCGATTGCCTGCACCCTTGAAGCGGATGAGAGGGCATACGCGGCGGTAAGAATCAGCACCGCTGTCAGAATGCCGGCGAAAAAAAGGCGGTTCTTGGCATTCTCAAATTCCGCGTTGTCCATCCGGACCGCGCGGTTTTCGAAAAATGTTTCAACACCGCTGGTTGCGGGTGGTTTTTCTGCTGCGCCGTTTTCTACCAATTAAACCTCTCCACTTCCATATGCAGACGGACATGGTATTTTTCTTCTACCTGATCCTTGATTTCATTGACAAGTTCAAGAAAATCCTCTGCCCTGGCATTTCCGGCATTCACGATAAAATTCACATGTTTATCGGATACCATTGCGTCTCCGATCCGCCTTCCCCGGTAGCCGATGCCTTCAATCAGTTTCCACGCGGGAATATCATCGGGATTGCGGAAAACACTTCCGGCACTCGGCATGTTCAGCGGCTGACTTTTCATCCGTCTTTCCCGGCGGCTGTCCATCAGTTCCCGGATCTCATTGACTTCTGACTTTTTCAGAAGAAACCGCACGGCGACAATAATCCAGTCCGGATGGCTCTGAAAGATGCTGCTGCGGTAACCGAACCGGCAGTCTTTATTGTCGAGCCACTCATATCGCCCATCCCGGTAAATAAATACCCCGTCTATGATTTCACTTACACTCGAGCGGTAGGCACCGGCATTCATGAATGTCACTCCGCCCACGGTTGCGGGAATTCCGGATGCGAATTCCAGTCCGGAAAGTCCGTTCTTCATTGCCTGATAGGAAAGCGCAATAATGGAACATCCGGCCTGAGCAACCAGAGCGTCATTCATGAAAAAGAAATCATCAAAGCGGTCGAGTCTGATAATCACACCGTCAAACCTGCGGTCGGAACAGAGAAGATTAGACCCCTTTCCGATCACCTTGTATGGAATGCCGCGTTCCAGAATCACATGCATTAATGCGTCCAGCCCGAGGGTATTTTCCGGATAGACCACGTAAGATGCACAGCCTCCGATTCTCAGAGTGGTCATTTTGGAAAGCGGCACATCGGTCTCAACTGTCCCGAACTCTGAGAAAAGCTCCAATAATTCGCTCATTTTCTGCATATCTCCTTCAGCCATTCCGTCATATCCTTTGCCGCATCTGGCTTTGCAAGCTCAGCTGCGCATCTGCGCATGGCATTTCTTGCCTGTTCATCATTCATCAGCCCATTGACAGTATCCGCAAGTTTCTGCGGCGTGAGGTCCCTTTCTTCAATCATGACGGCAGCCCCTTTTTCAACAAGCTCCATAGCATTATATACCTGATGATTATTCGGAACAAAAGGGCTTGGAATCAGAACCGCCGGGCATTCTGCCATGGCCAGTTCCGCAAGGGTTGTCGCCCCTGCCCTGCAGACGGCAAGATCACAGGATAAAAGAACCTTTGATCCATCAATATATGGAAGCGTGTGCACATTCTCCTTCTGACAATGGAACGCGTAGTCATTCTTCATACCGACAGAGATCAGAACCTGAAAGTCACCGAAAAGGTCACACGCCTGATCAATCACCTCTGACATGCTTGCAGATCCAAGGCTTCCCATCATGACCGCCACAAACGGCCGGTCCGGATCCACGCCATAGCTTCGGATCAGATTCTCATCCTTCTGCGCATCCCTTAACTCGAGGCTTCTTGGATTGCCAAGCACCTTCGTTCTGGAACTGTCAAAATCCCGGGCAGAGCTTTCATAGGCCAGTTCGACCGCGTCCGCGTACCGGCCGAGAAACACATTGGCTTTGCCGGCAAAGGAGTTCTGTTCACTGATCATGACCGGAATCTTCAGATGATGCGCCGCAAGAATCAGCGGCACCGAGATATAATTCCCGAATCCTACACAGGCATCGGGTTTTCGATTCTGAAGGAGGGTTCGGCAGCGGAAATAGGTTTTTGCCATATTCCAGCCATAGACCATCTTGGAAGTGATGCCTCCCTGAGGGGTCGGAAGATGAAGCGGTATGAACTCATATCCTGCTTTCGGAATCATTCCGGCTTCCAGACGGTCATCGCTTCCGACAAAGACCGATGTAATCCCTTCCTGTTTCAGCTGTTCTGCAAAAGAGAGAGCCGGATAAATATGTCCGCCCGTGCCTCCCGCTGCGATCATGACAAGTTTCATAGCCCGATTTTACCATACCTTCTGTGCTCTATTGTAAAATGGAAGACATGAAACGGTTTTTTACAGCGATTTTCAGTATCCTCTTTCTGACCTGCTGCGCTCCCGGAGCTGCCCATGGCAAGCTCCCGCAGGGACTGGCAAAACGATGCGAAGAAACGGACGAAGAGCGGCATTATGTTCAGCACTGCATCGACGCTTTTCTGTTTGATAAAACCGCTCTTCCATCCTTTACACCGCAGGGCAGTTCCCTCTTCTGGAAGGTAATATCCGGCAACGCGGAAATCCAGGATCATACGCTTATGAAAAAAGACGGGGCACAGGAATATGAACCGCTTGTCCTTTCTGTTCAATGGAATGACAGTTCTCTGCTGATGTCCAATCTTACCCTGCTCGACGAGCAGGTCGGTTATGTCATCTCCTATTTTACAGGTGAGGGAACCGATAAGGAACAGCTCAAGCTTGCCTATACCTATAACGGAACCTACTGGTTCAAGCTGAATCATGACCGCGGCATCCTGAAGCCTTCCATTGGCACAAAGCGTCTTCGGGATCCTTCCATTGTCCGTCGAAAGGACGGCGGCTTTACCCTGCTTGCGACGCAGGGATATGACACGGATTCCATCTATGCGTATGACTCCATGGATCTTGTCACCTATGAAAAGGAACGGGTTCTGAAACTGAATGCGTCCAGGGAAGACATGGCGATGAGTCAGGCGCAGGCCTGGGCACCGGAAGCCTTCTATGATCCGGTGCTGGACACCTATATCATCATCTGGTCCTCGGTCAGGGACGGCGGTGTTTTCTATTCCAGCAGTGACGATCTGAGCACGGTCTCCTTCCCACAGAGACTGATGGATCCCGGTTATACGATTATTGACGCGACCATTGCCAGAACACCTTCCGGTGTCACAGCCATCATCAAGGATGAGCAGGAGCCGATGGAGGAGCATTCTCAGATTTTCCGGGGAACCGGAATCTCCTGGGATACGGTTTCTGCCTTCAGTTCCCCCGTCTATGACCGGCATCAGGTTGAAGGTCCGATGATTCAGAAAGCGCTCGAAAAAAAAGGCTGGTATGTGTTTGTCGATGACTATACCAGAGGCGCATATAAGGCGCTGTACACGGATGATCTTGAAAACGGCAGTCTGAAGGAACTGCCGGATACGGACCTCATGATCCCGCTGGAAGCACCTGCCCATGGCTTTTCCCTGCCGGTCACCTGGAAAGAACTCGAACGGCTGATGGACGCGTTTGACGGATACTGAAAAAGACCGGTTCACCCGGTCAGTAAAGCGATGCAATCAGCGTTTCAAGCTCGGTATAGAACTCCCCGATATGATATCCGTCAATCAGGCGGTGATTTGCCTCTACGGAAATATTCAGCTTGCGGTGGCCGTCCGATTCCGTGATGAACTTGCCCCAGGCAATCCGGGGAATCATATCATCCGCGTCAGGATCTCCTTCCCCTGAAAAAGCGGTCATTTCCACCCATGGAACACAGGTAATATAGATCAGATCCGGTTTTTCACTTTCGAGATTGATAAAGCAGTCCTGCGCATCCGCAATTTCTCTTGCCTTTACGGCAAACTGCTTCATATCGCCTTCCACATCCAGGGTAATGATCCGGAACTGATCGTCCCCGTTCCGAAGATCCGTAAATCTTGGAATGCGTCGGTCATACAGAACAACCTCTCCCTTTTCCATACCGTAGCGGAACTGTTCCGTGCGGTTGATGGAATGCGTCACGGCATAGATCATTGAATAGTAAAATGATATATGATACTTCTTCACGTAACGGTAAAGGTTCGTCACATCAATTGTAAATGTAACGGAATAAAACGGGTTTTTAAGCCGGGAATAATAATTGAAGATCTCTCTTCGCTTCCAGGTATTAATATCAATGGTCTGTTGTATCATCTGATGAATTTCCTATCAGTTATAATATACAAAATTCATGATTTGTACACATGAAAATTTCTGAAAAACCATTGAAAATTTTCATTCACGGTCTTATCATATATTTGTCGCAGTAATATGCAGCAAGAAAGGACAATATATGAGAAGCATCGATAGCAACGCCATTTTTATGGTAGACTATGAAACCGATACTTCTGTGGTCCGTGAGTATGTGACAACCATTGACTATGATCGGCTGCTCAACGATGAGCGCAATGGAACCATCAGAATCATGAACCAGATAAGAATCGGCAACAGTAGTACAGAGAAGGCTTAAACCTTCTTTTTTTCTGCACTCTTCGTTCCGGCTATCTGATCTTTTTCCAGGCAGCCATGAATGTTGTTTATAGGCCCCTTTCATTCGGACTGCTGGTTTTGAAAAACTGTTTAGGATCAAGGGGCCATGCGCAGAAAGAAGTATCCAAAGAGATACTGACCGTGAAAAACCGCGGAGCTGACAGGTGCGTCAATCTGTTCGATTTCAAATACATTCCTGTTGTCCTGCATCATAAAAAGAAGCCGAAGAATCTCAGGCTTCTTTACAGAATCATTCTCATCCAGTTGTTATTCCTTCTCATTCAGCAATTGCTTCATCCGTGCCTCATATCTTGCCATGGTCTTTTCAAGAATCTCCTTTTCGGAAATATTCAGATCGTTCAGCAGCGCAAGCAGGGCAAACAATGTGTCCCCTGCCTGATCACACAGTTCTTCACTTGCCTCCAGAGGACGGTTTCCATAATCCGTACAGAAAAGAATCTGCTTTCCCAATTGTCCCGCTTCCGCGGAAAAATCAATATAGCGGCTGGGCAGATCCGTTTCCAGACCATAGATACGTACAAACTCCCGGATTTTATCCTGCATGGTTTCCACCCTGTTTCTTCGGCATATAGATGCCTTTGTTATATTCTTCAAAGCGCACCGGATCCGCAATCCGATATCCCTTCTGCCCGCGGGCAAGAACCCCTTTGTTCATCAGCAGCTGGAAGCAGCGTTCTATTTCTCTCTCCCCTGCTTCCAGATCCCGGCAGAGTTTCTTCATAACCGGTACAAATTCCGCATCTCTGCGGTTGGCGGCGATATAGGAACACAGCTGATATTCCAGCGGATACTTCTGAAAGAAGAAGGAATTCATGGCCTGATCAATAAAGGACGCAAAGCCTGACGCAAGATATCTGATAAACTGCGGCTGTTCCATCAGAATCCGGCAGTTGATATCATAAGGCAGTGCAATGACCGAAACCTGGCTTTCCGCAACTGCCCGGATATGGGATACTCTGTCCTGACGGAACAGGCACGTATCATCAAAGATCCCCCGGTTCACATACATGCCAAGCAAGAGACCTGCTTTTCCTTCCGCGGGGATCAGCGTCTTGACTTTTCCTTCCGTAAGAAACAGAAGATCTGTCAGCGGCTTCCCGTCATCAATGAGGATTTCCCCCCGTTCATAAACCTGAATACCGGGATTTACAATCTCGTCCGATAAAATCCCGTATTCCGAAAGAATACGGTTTTCTTCTTCTGTGATCTGTCTTTTTTCCATGAATCTATTTTACGTTTATTCTTTCTAAATGAAAACTCTCTGTTTACCACATGGAAAGAAGCAGTACCCGAAGATACTGCTTCCTATGATCCAATCAGAATTAGAAACCAAGAGCTTCCAGCAGATCTTTCGCCCAGTGATCCTTAACGTTTCTCTGCGTAATCTTGAAGCTGACTGTTTTCACTCCGGAATAATCTCCGGTTCCGATGAATGTGACCTTTGCGGTTCCCTTCTTCACGTTGTTCTCATAGCAGAGAACCTC
>CAMNFS010000004.1 GCA_946537255.1 uncultured Erysipelotrichaceae bacterium | reverse complement strand
TGGCAGGCCAGCAAAGGCCGTTTTCGTCACTCTGCTGTTCCGCAAGGGCGGCCATGGCTCGACCGGGGCCGATGCCGTAACTGCCCATCCAGACATACTGAAGCTGATTGTTGGCGTCAAGATACTGAAGATCCAGCGCCTTGGAATATTTGGTGCCAAGCTTGAATGTATTTCCAACCTCGATTCCATGGGCGAAGTGTACGCGTCCGCCGCATACCGGACAGATATCACCATCACAGATATTTCTGACATCCGCGATTCTGTCTGCCTTGAAATCGCTTTGGTTGACACCGGTATAATGATATCCGCTCTTATTGGCACCGACCACAAAGTCGGTCATATAGGAGACTTCCTCATCCATGACAAGTTCACATCCGATGCCGATCGGTCCGGCAAAGCCGACTTCCGCATGCGTGACTTCCATTACCGTTTCAGGTTCGGCAAGAACAGTCTCATTGGCGCCGTAAAGCTTTCTCAGTTTGGTTTCATTGACATCACGGTCACCGCGTACCATAACCGCAACCGGTTTGCCATCCACACTGTAGATCAGAGTCTTGACAAATTTTTCCACCGGCTTTTTCAGATAATGAACAACTTCCTCAATTGTTCTGCTTTCCGGAGTTTCAACCAATGTCAGTGTTTCTGATCCTCTGACCTCTTCGGCCGGTTTGACTGTGACCGCGGGACTGACTTCAATGTTGGACGCGAACTCACAGGAATCGCAGAGTACCAGAATATCCTCACCAAGCGGAGTGACTGCCTGGAATTCCTCGGAGAGAAGGCCGCCCATGACACCGGTATCAGCCCGGACAATCTTATACTCCAGTCCAAGCCGGTCCATGATATTCTTATAAGCCTGAAACTGCTTTGCGTATGCTTCATCAAGCCCTGCCTCATCCTTGTCAAAGGTATAGGCATCCTTCATATGGAATTCCCGTACCCGGATGAGACCGTATCTGGGTCTTGGCTCATCGCGGAACTTATCGGCTATCTGATAGAGAGAAAAGGGCATGTCCTTATAGGAACGGATCTTCATTTTGGCCGCGATCGCAAACAGTTCCTCGTGCGTCGGACCAAGCACGTACGGCTGATTCTTGCGGTCTGCCAGTGAGAACATGGAATTGCCGAAGCCGGCTCTGCGGCCGGAGGACACATAGACCTCCTCGGCAATCAGAGAAGGCATCAGAAGCTCCTGACAGCCGGTCGCGTCCATTTCCTCACGGATGATCGCTTCAATATTCTCAATGACCTTGAATCCCAGCGGCAGCATCATATAGACACCGGCTGAGCTCTTCTTGATATATCCTGCTCTGACAAGAAGATTTCCGCTCCGGGAATCTTCGTCCTTGACATCCTCCCGGAGAGTAAAGAAGTAACTGTTTTTCAAGCGCATAACATACCTCACATAACCTTGAAGATTATAGCATGCTACAGGATTTACAATCGTTTTTTTCGCGATATAATACATTAAATAAAAAAGGAGAAACTATGGCAAAATACTACACCGAACCGTCTCATACCTTCAGCGAGTATCTTCTTGTACCGGGTCTGACCAGTGAAGACAATATTCCGGCAAATGTTTCACTTAAGACACCGCTTACCAAATTCAAAAAAGGAAAAAAGCCGGATATTTCTCTGAATCTTCCGATGGTCAGTGCAGTCATGCAGAGTGTTTCCGGAGATGAACTGGGAATTGCGCTTGCCAAGGAAGGCGGAATGGCGTTTATTTTCGGTGCTCAGTCAATCGAATCTCAGGCCGCCATGGTTGCGAGAGTCAAAAACCACAAGGCCGGCTATGTTGTCTCTGATTCCAATGTCACACCGGATACGACCATCGGAGAAATGCTTACCATTCTGGCCGCGACCGGCCACAGTACCATGGCTGTTACGGATGATGGTACGGCGAACGGAAAACTGCTTGGAATGATTACCAGCCGTGATTACCGGATTGGCCATGTGAATAAGAAAGATCCGGTGAAGAAATACATGACCCCGCGGGAGAAACTTGTGGTCGGGACGGAAACGGATGATCTTTCCGTATGCAACGACATCATCTGGGATCATAAGCTCAATCAGCTTCCGATTGTGGATGAGGACGATCATCTGCTTTACCTTGTATTCCGCAAGGATTATGACAGCCATAAGGAACATCCGCTGGAGATACTCGACAGTAAGAAGCGCTTCATGGTCGGGGCCGGAATCAATACCCGTGACTACGAAGAACGGATTCCCGCGCTGGTTGAGGCAGGAGTGGACTGTCTTGTCATTGACAGTTCCGATGGATACTCTGTCTGGCAGGCCAGGGTCATTGACTGGGTCAGAAAGAAGTATGGTGACGATGTCAAAATCGGAGCCGGCAATGTCGTAGACGCGGATGGCTTCAATTATCTTGTCAAAGCCGGCGCGGATTTCATCAAGATCGGTATCGGCGGCGGCAGTATCTGCATCACCCGTGAGACCAAGGGAATCGGCCGCGGCCAGGCAACAGCAGTCATTGAAGTGGCCAAGGCAAGAGATGCCTATTATAAGAAAACCGGGATCTATGTCCCGATCTGCAGTGACGGCGGTATTGTCTATGACTATCACATCACGCTTGCTCTTGCGATGGGGGCGGATTTTGTGATGCTTGGAAGATATTTCGCCCGCTTCGAGGAAGCACCGGGTGAAAAGCTCATGGTCAACGGAACCTATGTCAAGGAATACTGGGGAGAGGGATCCAACCGGGCCCGCAACTGGCAGCGTTATGATCTTGGCGGAAACAAGAAACTGACATTTGAGGAAGGCGTGGACAGCTATGTACCGTATGCCGGTCATCTGAAGGATAATGTCGAACTGACCGCTTCCAAGATCCGTTCCACCATGTGCAACTGCGGAGTCCTGACCATTCCGGAGCTTCAGAAGAAGGCAAGGCTTACCCTTGTCAGCGCGACCTCTATTGTTGAGGGCGGTGCACATGATGTCATTGTGAAGAATAAGGATAATTTCAACAAATAATTTTCAACGGATTCTGTGGGTTGATCCACAGAATCTGTTTTTTAAGGAAGCAGAAATACAAGGCGGGGGGATAATGGGTCATGACCAGACGGGAAGACATCGGCAAGGATAAACGCCGGGAACAGATCACTTCGATCATCAAAAAGGAACAGAGCGTACGTACCATCCGGCTGGCAGAAGAGTTCGGAGTGAGCCGTGAAGTCATTCTCAAGGATATGATGGCGCTTGAAAAGGAAGGGATTCTGGTACGCGTACGCGGAGGAGCGGTTCTGTACAATACCGGTAAGGAAAAGCCGTTTTCTCTGCGGCGGACAGATCATGCCCGGGAAAAGGAGAAAATCTCCAAAATAGTGACAAGTCAGATCGAGGATGGATCCGTCATTTTTCTGACCAACTCCACCACCAATCTTTATGTGGCTTCCTATCTTGAGATGAAGAAAAACCTGACCATCTTCACCAATTCTCTTGATATCATGAATCTGATGAAGGATTCCCGACACCGTCTTGTCATCATAGGAGGAATGTACTATCCCAAGGGCAGGCATATGATCGGTTCCTACGCGGAAGAGATGATCCGGAATGTATATTTTGATTATTCGATTTTCAGTATGGACGGATGTCTCGGCATGAGCGGCCCGGGAACCAATGAAGTGGAATCCCACGGCTTCAGCAATCTTGTTTTCAGAAACTCCCGTCGGCGCATTCTGGTTTCAGATCAGTCAAAACTAGATATCGCCGCAAATTACCAGGTTTCTGAATTCCGCAATTTTGATGTGATTGTCATGGATCTTCTGACTCCGGAACATCGCCGTCAGTTTATTGAAGAAAACAAGGCGGATCCGGATAAGCTGCTGGAAGTACAGCTCTTCAAGGATCAGTTTTCCTCAGAAAAAAACGAATCCTGAGCAAAGCGGAAGCAGTTGAGAAAAAACCGGGATTCGTGCAGAATAAAAGAAGTATCAGATCTGTTTTTGAGTCTGCATCGGAGCAATTATGCCGAATATGAGTTTTGTTATACCAAGCTTTCTGATTCTGGTGATTCTGCTGGTTTATTATTTCTCCCGCAGACGTCTTTCAGTGCGCATCAACCGGACCTTTGTTCAGTTGCTCGCCATGGAAAGCATGGGACTGTTTTTTGATCTTGTCTCTTCGATCCTGCAGGCAAATTTCAGCAGTGTTCCGATGGCGGTTCACTATCTTGTGAATATTCTTTATTACAGTCTGTTTGCCGCCCGGATTTTCCTTTTTTACCTGTTTACCGTCAATCTGCTTCAGGTGGATATTTTCAGCCGTCCGGCCAGTATACTGGTGCACAGTTTTATCTTCATCATCACCGAGATCAGTATTCTTCTGAGTGTCAGAACCGGAGCGGTTTTCTATATAGAAAACGAAACGTATCTGCTGGGAAAAGACTACAATATTCTGTACGGATGCTTTCTGTTCTATGTCGCTCTGTCGTTTCTGCTTCTGCTTCTGAATGTCGATCGTCTGAAACGATATCAGACCGTCAGTGTGATCGCATACAATACCGTGCTGTTGATCGGTAATATTGTGCACTTCATTGTCCCGCAGTACCTGGTTATGAATACCTTCTGTCTGATGGCTCTGATCATCATCTATCTGACCTTTGAGAACCCGGATCTGTTCAGTTCCGACCGCGGGCCGTCCTTTAACGCAAGGGCTTTCCGGTTCAGTCTGGATGAGGTGGACGCGACAAAGGACTACCGGATTCTTGGGTTCGTACTTCGAAATTATGCGGATGAAAGAGAGATTTACGGATACAATCAGATGGATCAGGGCATTACTCTGATCAGCCAGTATCTGGACAGACTCTGTCCGAATCAGACGATTTTCTATCTTCGAAACGGCTGCTTTACAATCCTTGGCGATCATACCATGGACTGGGAGAAGATTCAGAATGAAATCAATACCCGCTTTCAGATGCCGTGGAGTGCCAATGAGGCGGATCTGTTTCTGAACATTATCTTTGCCAGAATCTCTTCTGAGTCCGGAGATACGGATTCGGAAACCATCATCAACCGGCTGATTACGGCATTCAATGAAGGAAGCCGCCGGATCGGCACTATGGAATCCCTGATTGATCTTGACAAGATTCATGAAGTGGATCATCAGAAGGATGTCAAGCGCGCCCTGGATATTGCGATCGAAAATGATGCGGTGGAAATATTCCTGCAGCCGCTGATTGAATGTGCCAGCGGCAGAATGACAGGGGCTGAAGTACTCGCGAGAATCCGGAACGAGGAAGGGCGCATTATTCCTCCGGGAGTCTTTATAGAAATCGCAGAACAGAACGGACAGATCAATCGGCTGGGATCCCAGGTATTTGAAAAAGCGTGTCGGTTCATTTCCGAAGGCAAACTGGATCAGTGCGGTCTGAAATGGCTGAATGTCAATCTGTCACCCATTCAGTGTATGAAGAAGGATCTCGCCATACAGTTCCGCACGGTGCTGGATCGATATCATGTCAGCCCGGATCAGATACATCTGGAAATCACGGAAGCGTCCATGATTGATCTCACCATACTGGAGAAACAGATTCAGTCGCTCCGCAGCAGCGGATTCCAGTTCGCTCTGGATGACTATGGGACCGGGTATTCGAATCTGACCCGGGTCAAGCATTATCCGTTCATCAACATCAAACTTGACATGGAAGTAGTGTGGGATTACTACCGGGAACGTGACACTCTTCTTCCAGCCCTGGTGCAGGCGTTCAAGAATCTGAATCTGACGATTACCGCGGAAGGCATTGAAACCCGCGAGATGGGAGAAGCGCTCGCCGCGATCGGATGTGATTATCTGCAGGGCTACTACTTCTCCATGCCGCTACCGACAGATGAATTTGTAAAGAAGTATTCCAAAGCTTCCGCATAATGAAAAGGGGATAAAAACATGAGTTCATTGAAAGAAAAAATCTATAGTCTGACCAATGGCGATATCAAGGAAACCATCGTGAATTTCATGGTGCCGGTTCTGATCGGACAGCTGCTGAATCAGATCTATCATATTGCGGACGCGGTGATTGTCGGTCAGGCACTGGGCATGCAGGAGCTTGCGTCCGTTGTCTCAGCCGCACCGCTTCTGTTTCTTGCGACGGGACTTAGTCTCGTGCTGGCGTCTGTGACAGAAGAGCTGATTACGGAATGCTTCAACCGGAAGGATAAGGATGGGGTTCCGGATGCGGTTCACACATCCGTACTGATTTCCCTGATCATTGCGGTGATCGTAAGTGTGGCTGGATACTTCCTTGCGGAAGGGATGCTGAAACTGATGCGTACTCCGTTTGATATTCTGACGGATGCCGTACGGTATCTTCGCATCTGCTTTGCCGGCTACTGGGCCATGCTGCTGTATCAGGTTCTCAAAGGCGTAATCCACGCCGGCTCAGATACCAAAGGACCGCTGTACTATCTCATGGCCAGCGTAGTTTTGAATATTGTTCTGGATCTTGTCTTTGTGATGGTTCTGCGAATGGGGGTCAGCGGAGCCGCGTATGCGACTGTGATCTCACAGATTCTTTCGATGATTCTTGTTCTGAAGGATGTTCTGAAGGAAAAGGGCCCGACTGGTCTGCGTCTTTCCAGTCTCAGAATCAGCAAGCCTGCTGCAAAGGAAATCTCTCGCATGCTCGGACCGGCGCTGCTGCAGGACTTCGCTTTTGATTTCCCGGCCGTGCTGATTCAGATTTTCATCAATGATTTTGGAAGCGCGGCAATTGCCGGCATCGGAGCTGCCGTCCGTACGGAAGAATTTATCTTCCTGTTTACGGATGTGTTCGCCATGAGCGGAGCTGCCTTTCTGTCTCAGAATATTGCGGCAGGAGAGTATAAGCGGGCAAAGAAGGCGATGTCCTTCCTGTTTGTGACAGCGGTTCTGTTTATTGAGATCGCCGGTATTCTTACCTTCCTTTTCGCGCCAAGTATCATCCGGATGTACTGTCCGCATATTGATGTGGTGCACTTTGGATCAGACCGTCTGAGAGTTGTTTCTCTGTTCTATTTCCTTGTCGGCTTCTGCCATGTCAGCAGTGCCATCATGCGGGCGACCGGAAGAGAACGGCAGTCCATGCTGGTCATGGTATTCTGCTGGTTCCTGGCAAGAATTCTTCTGCTTGCATGTCTTGGAAATGTACTGCATGTCATTGAACTTGCTTACTGGATCTATCCGATGACCTGGAGTCTCAGTGCCGGATTCTATGCATACTTCATGCTGAAGACAAGGATCAGAAAACCGAGAACCGCGAAAAAGTGATGGAAGCCTCATTCTGAACAGAATCATGCATCCTGGTATTGTGGTGTGAATCCAGAAGGGATACCGTTTCTCTTTCTCATCAGGAGAACGGGTCCGCATCATGAAAAAAAGAGGAATACGAAGACTGTATGGAAAGGCTTCGTATTCTTTTTGATTCCCGGAAAGATACCAGTTCTCGATGATCAGAACCGGCAGGAACGACCTGTTTCTGATTTCTATGAATCCCGGCAAACGAGTTTCAGAAATTGTTCCAGGAATGGATCCATTCTTCTGAAGCCGGTGGTTCTGATCTGTGATTCACAGAAAAAAACTGAGGAATTCAGATTTCCTCAGCGGAGATGATTCCAGGCATGGATTCAATCTTGCGGGAGAGTTCACGCGGCTGTACATCCTTATGGCTGCGCAGGGAAAGCATTGCGGAATAGACCGGCTTTTCCAGGTCTGAGTTTCCGGTGATCTGCAGATTGGTGATGGTGAGACTGCTGTCCTTGCAGAAGCGGAGCACCTGATCCAGATCGGACCGGCTGTAATAACTCAGAACAATCCGGAATTCCTGTGGAAAACGGATTCTCTTCCGGACTTCATTCATGGCGGTTTCTATAAACAGAACCATTAGGGTCGCAGCGATGCCGCCTTCATAGAATCCAGCTCCGATGGAAAGACCGATGATACCGGCTGTCCACATGCCGGCCGCGGTCGTGAGGCCCTTGACTTTCTGACTGCGGGTAACGACAATCGTGCCGGCTCCAATGAAACCGAGGCCGCTTATGACCTGGGCACCGATTCTTGAAATATCAGTGGAAAGTCCTGCTACAAGATACAGGTACATGCCCGTCATGGAAGCAATGCATGCCGCAAGACATACCAGCGTATGGGTCCGAAAACCGGCAGGTTTGTTCCGGTACGATCGTTCCAGACCGATTACCGTTCCGCATATAAAGGAAAGAATCAGCCGCACCGCAGTTGATAGTTCCGTGAGATTTCTCAGTCCGTCAAAAAGTTTAAGCATATCAGGATATCAGTTCCTCCACACCATAGACAAAGGGCAGCGAAGCAATTCTGGAAATCATTTCCGAATGTGAACTGTTCTCTTTTCCAAGACGCATGGATATGATTGCGGAAGGGAACACCCCGTTCTCCCGTTCTGCCTGTTCGATGTCGATCTCAAGCACTTTGCCATCCCGCGAAACCACCGTATCCGTGATGTCATCGAGATGATCGATGGAATCAAATTCCACATAGACGGTAATGTTTCTGTGTCTTCGTTTGAAAATCATTTCAAACGGTGCCATGACATTCAGGGAAAGCAGGATCAGCAGAAGGGAAATCACAACACAGATATAGAAGCCGGCTCCTGCTGCAAGCCCCATGCACACACTGGCAAAAAGACCCGTCGCGGTTGTGAGACCTTCCACCTGCAGATGACGGGTGGCGATAATGGATCCCGCCGCAAGAAAACCGACACCGGAAAGCACCTGGCTGGCATATCGGCTCGCGTCGAATTTCATACCTACCTGAGCAACGGTTTCACTCCAGGGGCCTTTCAGCATCTCTGCTTCATACATTGCAAGAAGAACCGAAAGAGCAGCACCGATTCCGGTAATCATAAATGTTCTGAAGCCGGCGGTACGCTGACGCCTGGTTCTTCCATAACCGATCACGCCACCGGCAAAAGCCGCCAGAAACAGGCGGAACATCATGGATGGGAAGGTGAAGGAAACTGAAGTCAGTGTCATGGTAATTCTCAGATCGGTTTATGATGGCTCAGACAGTCCCTGATATAGGCAAAGGCTGTGTCTTCTCCCTTTTCTGCAACCATGCGGAGTATTTTCTCCATTTTCATGGCGGTCAGCGGATGCATGATCTCCCGGTCCGGCTTCGTCAGAAAATAGTTCAGGGCATCGCTGTCCGTGTACTTTTCTTTATTATAGGTCTTGCATGCGGCAATCCGGTCACAGATGGATTCCGCAAGATACACATCCGGCATCGCGATCGGCTGCCATTTCCCGTTCAGCGTATCAAACCAGAATTCCCAGTGGTGGGGGTTTCTTCCCTTATGGCGCAGCCAGCCCATGGAATAGCCTTTCAGTTCCTTTTCATACGGATAGGGGCTGCGGTAGCCCTGATAATACCGGATGGAGGGAAACAGCTCGCCAGGGAAATACTTGGTCATATCATGAAGAAGACCCTGTCGGTAAAGACCGCATTTAAAACAATGTTCCCGTACCAGCGCGCGATGCATGTGCACGGTCCGAAGATGGCCGCTCAGTTTATCAATCAGCGGTGTTTTTGCAGGATCTACGACAGGATGACTCATGAGATTATTATATCACCGATTTGAATCCGCTCTGATATCACGACGGGAAACCAACGGAACAAATAACGGGATATTCTTTGAATCAGGCTTTCGAAGAGAGAACCGACTGGCTTTCAATGTTTCATCAGACATCAGGAATCAGTAAGATTTCGGGCATGCTTTGTCATATCCGGGGATCCCTTTCATGCGCAAATGCGGAACCGCGGTCACCGGTAAGGAAGTGTCCTTGCGGAGCGGGCATGATTTCCATGTTTCATTGGCGGGAAAAACAGGTAAAATAGTACGGTAAGAGAGGGCTTATGACACGTCATATCAATCGTGAAAAGGCAATGCATGCTGTATACCAGAATCAGATTCTTCCCCGTCCTGCAGATGAGCTGATCAGAGACAATTTTTCCGAGGAAGAGGAAGCGGACAGTTACATGATCCAGGTTGTCCGTCAGGCCATTGAGAATACCGACCGGTATCACGGGTACATCGATGAAGTTCTCGAAGGATGGTCCTTTGACCGTCTGGGTGCCATTGAACAGGCGATTCTTCTGAATGGATGCGCGGAATTTGATCTGAAACAGGTACAGGCGGCCGTGATTATTGATGAATATGTGCGGCTTGCCAAGAAATACTGTGATGCGGACAGTTACAAACTGATCAACGGCGTGCTTGACAGAATATGAGTGAAATCAGAATCAGAACCGTCTCCTGGCTGGTGCGTCAGATTGCTTTCAGCGTAGACCGGGAGCCGTCGCTTCATAATGTGGTACTGGAGGGAGAGGTTTTTAATTTTACGGCTCACTCCAGCGGGCACTGGTATTTTTCTCTGAAGGATGAACACGCCAGTATCCGGGCTATCATGTGGGAGAATGATAATCTTCTGGTCAGTTTTCAGCCCAGGGAAGGGGATCGGATCCGGGTACTTGGAGATGTGAAAATCTACCAGGCCGGCGGCACGATGCAGCTGGTGGTACGGAAGATGGCAATTGCCGGAGCCGGGGATCTGAAAGCAAAATTTGATGCACTCTATAAGAAACTGGAAAACGAAGGTCTTTTTTCAGTGGATCATAAGAAACCGCTGCCGCATTATCCAATGAATATCGGTCTTGTGACCGGAAGAGAAACCCATGCCAGGGCCGATGTCCTTAATACACTTGGGCGAAGATGGCCGGTCGCTGAGATCTTTGAATACCCGGTTCTTGTACAGGGAAACCGGGCCAGCGCGGATATCGTTCAGGCACTGAAGCGCGCAGACGGGGCAGGCCATGATGTGATCCTGCTCTGCAGGGGCGGAGGAAGTCAGGAGGATCTCTGGTGCTTCAATGATGAGCTTCTTGCCCGCACGATCTACGCAATGAAGACACCGCTTGTGACCGGCGTAGGACATGAGCCGGACTGGACAATGGTGGATTATGTCGCGGATCTAAGAGCTCCCACACCAACCGGGGCGGCGGAGCGTTGTTCTCCGGACATTCACAAGGTATACGAACACCTGGAGGAACAAAGACACCGCATCCTTGTTCTGTGTGATGACCGTCTGAAAGAAGCGCGCATGCAGCTGGATGATCTTTCCGGCCGGGCCGTATTTGAAAACCCGCTGGAGATGTTTTCACAAAGACGTCTGAAAAAGGAACTGCTCAAGCACAGATTGCTTGGTGAGCTTGGCTCATTGACCGCCGAACTCAAGGCAGAGCTTTCTTCCCGAAGAGAACTTCTTTCCATGCATGCAGCCACGCGGATCAGGGAATCACGAAGAACCCTGAAGGAAACAGAAGATGAAATGATCCGGCTTCTGGACCAGCGGCTTCTCGAAGAAGAGAGAAGTCTGCGTCAGAAGGCAGGCCTTCTGGATGCGTATTCTCCTCTTAAGATTCTGGAGCGGGGATACGCGGTTGTTTCGAAAAATGATACGGCTGTAAGTGACGCAGAGGAATTGAAAAAAGGCGACAGGATCACGGTGCGGCTGCACCGGGGAAGCGCGGAAGCGGAAATCCAGTCGGTACATAAAGGAGATTGAGATATGGCAAAGACGGTGACATTTGAAGAATCCATGGAGCGCCTGGATGAAATCGTTGCGCTTCTTGAAAGCAATGAGCAGCCATTGAATGAAACGATTGCTCTTTTTGAGGAAGGTCTCAGACTTGTGAAGTCGTGTGATGCGCAGCTGAAGAAATTCGAGGCAAGGGCCATGGAACTGAAACAGAAGAGCGAGGAGGAAACAGCGGATGGAGAATATTGAAGCAATCATTTCCGCTTCTTTGAATGAAGTTCATGAAAGCCGTGTCAGAGACAGCATGCTTTATTCCCTGACTGCCGGCGGAAAACGCATCCGGCCGCTTCTTCTGTTTGAAGTGCTGAAAGGGTATGGCAAGGATGAATCCATCGGAATTCCTTTCGCAAGAGCAATTGAGATGATTCATACCTATTCTCTGATTCATGACGATCTTCCTGCCATGGACAATGATGATCTGCGCCGCGGCAGGCCGACCAATCATATTCAGTTTGATGAAGCTACTGCTATTCTTGCCGGTGACGGCCTTCTGACCGAAGCGTTCCATCAGATCTCCGAATCAAGGGAACCGGCTGATCGGGTACTGCGCTGTGTGGGAATCCTTTCTGAGATGGCCGGCCCTTCGGGGATGATCTACGGGCAGTGTCTGGATATCAATGAAAGCGATCAGGATACCTTTGAAGAGATCCGCCGGGTTCATCTCTATAAAACCGGATGTCTTCTTTCTGCTCCGCTCATGATGGGGGCTGTTCTTTCCGGCCAGGGGGAAGAGATTGTGAATGCGTGGCATGAAGTCGGAAACCGGATAGGACTGGCATTTCAGATACAGGATGATATATTAGATGTAACAGCCACTGCTGAAGAGCTTGGCAAAAGCAACAGTGACAGCCGCAATCATAAGGTGACCAGCGTGTCTCTTCTTGGGGAGGAAAAGGCGCGCGCTATGATGAAGGAACTTTACGATGAAAGCTGTATTCGTATTGCAGGATTCAGGGGATTCGAAGCTTCTTCTTTGATCAGTATGATCCGGGGGATTGAAGCGCGTTTCAGGTAGGAGGAACTATGGATCTTACAGAGATTCGGAATCCTGATTTTCTAAAGGATCTCAGTGTCAGCGATCTGACTCTGCTCGCATTTGATATCAGAAAGTTTCTGATTGAGAACATTTCCAGAACCGGCGGACATCTCGCAAGCAATCTCGGCACGGTCGAACTGACCATCGCGATGCATGTTGTTTTTGATTCGCCGAAAGACAAACTGTTTTTTGATGTGGGACATCAGTCCTATACACATAAGATACTGACAGGAAGAGCGAAAGATTTTCAGTCTCTCCGTCAGTTTCATGGACTCTCCGGATTTCAGAAGCGCAGGGAATCCGAACATGATGTCTGGGAAGCCGGACACAGTTCAACCTCGCTTTCCGCGGCGCTTGGCATGGCCGCGGCCAGAGATCTCAGAGGAGAGGATTATTTTATTGTGCCGGTGATCGGAGACGGCGCGATGGGTTCCGGTGAAAGTCTTGAGGCATTGAATCAGATCGGCAGTGAGCAGAGGAACATGGTGATTATTTTCAACGACAACAACATGTCCATTTCCACCAATGTCGGCGCTCTGACCCGCGGATTTGCGAGGCTTCGTTCCGCTGCCGCCTATAACAATCTGAAGATGACGATGAAGGAGTCTCTGAAGCGGAGTGATTTTGGAATGGTCATGTATCATGGCATGAAGAATGTCAAGGATGCGCTGAAGGATTCCGTGATCGACCGGGGAATCTTCGGAGAATTCAATCTGGAATATCTCGGCCCAGTTGACGGACACAATATCCGTGATCTGATCCGGGTACTTTCAGTTGCCAAGACGCATGAAGGCCCCGTCGTTGTTCATGTCATTACCCAGAAGGGCCGCGGCTATGGTCCGTGCGAAAGGGATCTCAAGGGATCCTGGCATGGAGTTGGGCCATTTGACAGAGATACGGGAAAACCGCTTCATGAAACACCGGAAGGGTTCCGTACATGGTCTGCTGTGATCGCCGATACCGTGACGGAGTTTGCGGAAAAGGATGAAAGGATTGTCGCGCTTACACCCGCCATGCTCTATGGATCCGCGCTGGATACATTTTTCGCGAAATTCCCGAACCGAAGCTTTGACTGCGGAATTGCCGAAGAGCATACCATGACCTTTGCGGCCGGCATGGCCATTTCCGGTCTGCGTCCGTTTGTCAGTATCTACAGCAGCTTCCTGCAGCGGGCCTATGATCAGATCAACCATGATGTATGCAGAATGGATCTTCCGGTTCTGATCGGGATTGACCGGGCCGGGCTGGTCGGAGCAGACGGAGAGACGCACCATGGCGTCTTTGACATCGGTATTCTGCGGCCGCTTCCCAATCTCATCATTGCTCAGCCCTGTGATGCCCAGGAGGCACGGAACATGATTGCCACCGCTCTGCATCAGAATCATCCGTTTGCCATCCGTTATCCAAGAGGGGAAGTGGATGTAAGAAACATTGAAAAAGCGGAGGTCATTCCGCTTTCCTGGAAGGAGATCTATGTGCCGGAAACGATCCGGGCCGCGGTAATCAGCTATGGACCGGATGTTCTGAAAATCAGTGAAAAAGCAAGAATCAATGATCTTCCGGTTCTGGTTGTAAATGCCCGTTTCTTCAAGCCGCTGGATCTTGCATGCATCCGGCGTATTGCCGCTCTGCATGTTCCGGTTTTTGTTTATGAAACCGATATGAAGGCATCCGGACTCTCTTCAGCGATTCTGGAATCCTGCTGTGATGAGGGAATTTCCATGCCGCTGAAGCGGTATGGAATCGGGGATGAATACATCCAGCACGGGGCTGCCTCACTTCTGAAAAAAGAGGCGGGATTTGACCTGAATCTGCTGTATGATGATATTCTGAAAACAGTTCAGTAATTATATGATTCTTCATTTGTATATTGAAAACTTTGTTCTGATTGATGAACTGAGCCTTGAGTTTCAGAAGGGATTCAGTGCTTTCATCGGAGAAACCGGCGCCGGGAAGTCCATACTGATCGACGCCATTTCGCTTTTGAGAGCCGATCGGGCAAGCACCGCTCTCATCGCCGCCAACGCGGAACGCGCGATTGTTGAGGGCACCTTTGATCTTTCCGGAAACAGACATGCCATGCGTGTCCTGAAGGAAGCGGGATTTGACTGTGATGAGGAGGTAACTTTTACCCGTGAAATTCACCGTTCCGGAAAGAGTGTTGTTCGGATTGATCACCGCATCGCGACGCTTTCTCTCATGAAGGAAGTTCTCGCGGATGAAATTGACATTCATGGGCAGCGGGACAGCCAGTATCTGCTGAATACCGCGAGTCATATTCATCTTCTGGATCAGTTTCTCAAGGACAGTGAGCTGAAGGAAGAGACGAGAGATGCGTATCATGCCTGGCGTGAACTGGTTGAAGAAAAGGAAAAGGCACTTCAGGAAACCTACAATGAAAGCGATCTGGAATTCTTCCGGCATGAGATCAGTGAGATTGAATCTGCCGATCTTCGGGAAAATGAGGAAGAGGAACTTCTTGAGAAGGAAAAACAGTACAAGGTACTGAAAAATGAATACGAGAAGCTTTCTTCGATTCTGAATACGTATGATGAGTCGCTTTCCGCACAGCTTTATGAAACCAACCGGCTTGTGCAGTCTCTTGATGATAACGCCCTGTTCAATCAGGCCCGTACCTCTGTCAACGACGCTTACTATGGAATCGCTGATGCGATGGACAGTCTTCGAAACGCCCTGGAATCCATGGATCTTTCCGAAGAGGAAATCAATTCCATGGAGGAGCGTCTGTTTCTGATTCAGAAGCTGAAACGCCGGTTCGGCCATTCCATTTCCGAGATTCTGGAGAAAAAGGAGGAGCTCGAACAGCGGGTTCACCGGATTCTGCGGCGGCAGGACTATCTGGAAGAAATGGATCAGAAAATCCGTTCCGCCTATTCCGTTTTTGAAGCATCCGCCCGTAAGCTTTCCGCCCTGCGGCGTTCAGAAAGCGGGAAACTGGATGAAAAGATTGCAGTTCATCTTCGTGATCTCATGCTGGAACATGCTGGATTTCATACGGATATCAGAGACAGTGAGCCAAATGAGAACGGTCTTGACCGGGTGGAATTTCTGATTTCCATGAATCAGGGGGAGGAACTGAAGCCTCTTTCCAAAACGGCAAGCGGAGGAGAGCTTTCACGTCTGATGCTTGGGCTTAAGGCGGTCTTTACCGAGCTTGAAGGCATTGAAACTGTTATCTTTGATGAAATAGACACCGGCGTCTCCGGTCCGGTTGCCTCCGCCATCGGAAGAAAAATGCAGGAACTTTCCGAAAGCGCTCAGGTTTTCGCGGTGACTCATCTTTCTCCGGTTGCCGCTTCCGCAGAACATCATTATTTCGTATCGAAGTCTGAGGAAAACGGACATACACATACCCATGTACGGAAACTGGATCAGGATGAAGTGATCCGTCAGCTGGCAGTGATCGCCAGCGGAGAAATCACCTCTGCGAGTCTTGCGGCGGCAGGGGAGCTGTATGAAAGAAGCAGGAAATCATGAGCAGAGTCTATTTTCATATTGATCTGAATGCTTTTTTTGCGAGCTGTGAGATTCTTCTGGATCCCTCTCTTCTTGGTAAACCGATCGCGGTCAGCGGAACGACCCGCCGATCCGTTGTCAGTACCTGCAGCTATGAAGCGCGGGCTTTCGGTGTACATTCCGCCATGCCGATCGAGGAGGCGAAACGGCGCTGCCGTGATCTGATCATTGTCGCGCCGCATTTTAATTTTTACCGGGAAAAATCCACAGAGTTCATGCGGATTGTCGAAAGCTATACGGAAGACATGGAACAGGCGAGCATTGATGAGTGTTATGCTGATATGACAGATGCCATTCAGCGCTTTGAACATCCGCTGGATCTTGCCTGGCAGCTTCAGAAACGGGTGAAAGAGGAACTGGGACTTTCCTGTTCGATCGGCGTTGCCCCGAATCTGTTTCTTGCCAAGATGGCGAGTGATATGAAAAAACCAAATGGCATCACGGTTCTGAGAATCCGGGAAGTACCGGCGAAACTCTGGCCGCTTCCGATCAGGGAAATGCGCGGGGTCGGAGCCAAGACACTTCCATATATGGAGGATCTGAGCATACATACGATCGGGGATCTTGCCAACTACAGGGATATTGAACAGCTTCGGCCCATCTTCGGAAAGAATACGGAGCTCATGGTGGAAAGGGCCAACGGCCATGACGACCGCACCATTATGAAGGACTGGGATTCCCGGAGTATGGGAGTTTCCGAAACGTTCCTTGAGGATATCACGGATTACGAAGAACTGAGAGGGATGATCAGAACCCTTTCAAGAACCCTTTCCCATCGTCTTGCCAGAGCGAAAAAAGCCGGATATCTTCTCAGTATCCGGATCAAATACTATGATTTTTCAAGCTGTGACAGAAGCAGCCGTCTTCTGGAACCGGTATGGAAGGCGGATGATCTGTATGAGCGGGCAATTGCGCTGTTCAATGAGAACTGGGATCAGGAACCGGTCCGGCTGCTTGGTGTTTCCGTTTCGGATTTTCACACGGATTCTTCTTCCGTGAAGCAATTGAATCTGTTTGATGAATCTGTGGCCCGAAGGGAAGAAACCATTTCCGTTCTCCGGGATCTCAATGAGGAGCTAGGCGGGATCCGGCTGATCCGGGCCAGTGAGGCAGCTCATGAAAATAGATAAGGCGATGAGCCGCTATCTTGCGGATCTCACGATCAATCAGGGAAAATCTCCCCGTACGATTGCCGGGTATGAGAATGATCTGAAACAGTATGCGGCATTTCTTGCGGAACAGGGGATCAAGGACACCAAACAGATCAAGGAGGATATGACCGAAGGGTTCATTCTTGAGCAGAGTGAGGACAAGAAGGGAACCAGCATCGGCCGCATGGCTGCTTCCATCCGTTCCTTTCATCGATATCTGAATTTTCTGTTTGATGAAAATGATCCTTCTCAGAATCTGGAAATTCACCGCGGTGAGAAATCGCTTCCGGTGTACGCAACCATCAATCAGATCCGGACGCTTATGGATTCCTTTGATGACAGTGATCCCCGGCAGCTGTTTCAGCATGCCCTGCTGGAAATGATCTATGCCTGCGGTCTGCGGATTTCTGAAGCGTGCGATCTCACGATGAACCGGGTGGATCTTGACACTGGTTTTGTCAGAGTGCTTGGCAAGGGAAATAAGGAACGGATCGTACCGCTGCCGAAGGGCTCAGCGGAAGTGATTTCAAAATACTGCTTTACGGTCCGGCCGGTATTCATGAAGCGGAAAAGCAATCTGTTCTTTGTGAACCGGTTCGGTCGGAAGGTGACCAGGGAATCCGTGGAAAAGCTTCTGCGGGAGAAATGTGCCGCTCTGGGATTTCAGGAACACATTACCCCTCATAAGCTGCGCCACAGCTATGCAACCCATCTTCTGCAGGGCGGCGCGGATCTGAGATCCATTCAGGAGATGCTGGGACATTCGGATATCCGTACCACCGAAATCTACACCCATGTCGCGAGCCGGCAGATGATTGACAGCTACCGGAAATGCCATCCGGGCAATCTGGACAGCGAGGATCTGTCTGTAACAGTCCCTTCAAAGCAGAAAGAATGAGGGATCCGGGCAGACTTGCCGATCCGGCATTGGATTCGATATGATAAATGCATCTTTCAAGGGAGACAGAGATGGAGCCGATTCAGAAAAAAGAAAAGGAAAAAGGTACTGCATATTATCTTTCCGTACGCAGGGTCATCCTGATTGACCTGCTTTTATCTCTGGCCGTCGGCGCCATTCTGTTTCTGACCGATCTTTCTATTTCCATGGCACGTCAGGTTTCCATAAATATTGATCACACGGAAAACACCATTCAGGCACTTGAAACCCTGGATGAAAATGATGTGATTCTCAATGATATCATACGCGAATCCTACTTGCAGCGTACGACTTTTGTTCTGTATGAATATGAGTCAAAGAGAAACAATCCGACGGAAATGAATCAGGAATATCTGATGGATTCTCTTCTGATTCCGTTTCAGAATCTGAAAGCCGCCATCATTGACCGGAATGGGAACGTCGTTGCTCAGACACGCTCATTTCAGAAAACCGGATTTCTGACCAAAATTGACAAAGAGAGCTGGGAACCCTTTGTTGAAGAACCGACATACGATTCCCTCACCGATTCCGTTTTCCTGACCCATTGCGGAAGGAGAATCGACAATGACTCCTGGATTGTGTTTCAGTACAGTTTTGAAAGTCTGCTGAAGGAGCTGAATCATGAAGAGGATTACGAGCAGCTGTTTGTCACCAAGACCACGGATCATCTTTCGGCATTACTGGTAGATCAAAACGAAGAAATCGTTTTTGCAAAGGATCAGTCACTGATCGGGAAAAAGATCCATGAGGTATTCGGAAATGAACAGAATCAGTACCTGTCCGAATCAGACCGGTTTGATCTGGGAATCCATGCCGGAAAGGGAAAACTGTATTTTTCCAGCAGAACTGTTTATGAACGCACTGGTCGTTACATCTACAGTATCTCGGATCTTTCTCCGGTGATTTCCTCCTCAGCGACACAGGCACTGCTGGTGACCGTATTTTTCTTCTGTATCCTGATTCTGGAGAGCACCTATGTGTACTATAACCGGCAGTACCGCAGCGTTGGCGTCACTGACAGTTCCTACACCCCGTCTGCCATCCGCTACAAAACCCTGATCATCGGCTTTATCGGTCTTCTGGCAGTGGGAGGATTTGTATACTATATCGATACGCTTTCCTCCATCTCCACACTGATCACCGGCGCGGATCAGGAGATCAGCCTCCTGCAGGCAACCATACAGGAAATGCATAATGAACAGGATCATTATCTGAACACCAGTAAGAATCAGTTTCTGGAAACCACCCAAATCTTAGCCGGATATATTTTTGAAAATCCATCCTGTAGAAACCGGACCGAAATTTCGAAGATCAGTGATTCCTTTAATCTCGAGCGCGTTGTGGTCTTTGATATGGACGGGAAGGAAATGTATGGAAGCGGAACTCTGACCAATCTTGTGCTGGAGGATATCACTGCCTCCGAAGAAAATACGGAAAACGTCATTCATTTTACGGATCTTCAGAAGGGGCGTCCATACCTTACAGGAGATGTCATCAAGGATCCATGGGGAAGCGGTTATGTTCTTCCTGTCGGGGTTCTGCTTACTGATGAGGAAAACAATCCCTATGGCATTCTTCAGGCTGTATTCCGGGCTGATAAGCAGAAGCAGGCGATCGAACATTCCGATATCAGCTATATCATCTCCGAGCGGGTCAATAACGGCATTAACTCGTTCATTGTTCTGAATCCTGAAAACAGGACGATTGTACACTGTCCGGAGAAGGATACCATCGGCACTTCCCTGGAGGATTATGACGGTTACCGGGAAGAGATGCTGAACCCGTACTATACCGGAAAGGTGAACCTTGCGTATAATTCCTACTACGCGACCAACCGGAAGATGGATCCATATCTTGTCTTCGTCGGGCAGCCATACAATAATGCGTTTCTCGGGCGTACTGAGATTACCCTGACTGCGGTTCTGTTTTCCGTGCTCTGCTTCTGTATCTGCCTGTTTGTGATGCGGGCAAAACACGGGAAAAAGACAACCGTATACTGTGCGAGAAACGATACGATCGTAGTCAATCCAAAGCTTATCGATATTTATTACAACAGCGACAGGGATCAGAATATCTTTTCCATCAGTCCCAGGAAGAAAAGAACTTCTGCCTCTGATTTCCGCCAGGAATGGAAGGAGATGCTGCCGGAAGAGAAGGTGTCTTCGATCATTCATCTTCTGGTTGCAGTCGCGGCTTTCTTTATGGTTCTGTTTTATCTGAAGAGCGAAAACTTCCGTTCTGTCATTACCTACAGCATGTCCATTTCCCACGGCAGCGGCATCAATGTATTTTCGGTGACATCCGTGCTTGTTACGATTGTCTGCGGAACGATCCTTGTAACGGTCATCGTCCTTGTGCTGAATCTGCTTTCGCAGCTGATGCAGCCGCGGGGTGAAACCTTCTGCCGTCTTATGAGCAGTACGATCAAGCTGTTTTCCGTGCTTCTGATTCTCTACATCTGTCTTCTGCGGCTTGGATTTGATATCCGTGCTCTGGTTGCTTCCGTGGGAATCATGGGACTTGTCATAGGTATGGGCGCAAAGGATCTGATTACGGATATCCTTGCCGGTCTGTTCATCATTTTTGAAGGGGATTTTCAGGTGGGTGATATCGTTGAAGTCAATGGCTTCATGG
The DNA here is from genome assembly GCA_946537255.1 of uncultured Erysipelotrichaceae bacterium. Taxonomy (GTDB): domain Bacteria; phylum Bacillota_I; class Bacilli_A; order Erysipelotrichales; family Erysipelotrichaceae; genus Bulleidia. The sequence continues at coordinate 54,355 of CAMNFS010000004.1, read as the reverse complement.
GAATGGTAAAGGAGATCGGCATCCGCACAACCAAGATTGTATCCTGGACAAAAAATGTCAAGATTATCAACAACCGGAATCTGTCCAGTGTTCTGAATATGACGAATAGGAATTCCTATGCCATCACCAGCTTCCTCGTACCCAATACAGTGGATATTAATTTTCTTGCCGAGACACTGAACCGTGAACTGAAGGAAATCCGTCCGCAGTATCCGATGATCCTGAAGGATCCGGTTTTCCTTGGTATCCATGCCCTTGAAAAAGGCACAATGCTCTGCCGGGTGCAGGCCGAAGTAGCGGAACGCTACCGCGGGGAAACAGAAGACCTGCTGAACTGGAAGATCAAGGAAATCCTGCAGAGAAACAATATTCCTCTTGCCTGATGCAGGGAATGCAGCCCTCTTTCTTCCGCGTAAGGATACGCCAGACAGCGCATGCATCTGTTCCATGTCTTGGGTCCGATTTGTATTCTCTTTCCGAAGAAACCGGAATGACGGTCTGATCAATTCTTTTTTCAGTAACCTGAGCGGCTTTGGCACTCCGTTATTTATGACTAACAGGGAGGTTTGATAGTATGAATGAAATCGTCAGTTATGTGCAGTCTCCTGCGTTTATCGGTTCCATTATTGTCCTGGCGCTGTATCTGTTTGCCAATCATCTGGTCTCTTCCGCATACAAGCGGCTGAGGAAAGAGAAGATCATCCGGCCGGATCAGAGAATCTCACAGATTTCCCATATGATCTACCGGCTGATTCAGGGCAGCCTGGTTGTCATCATGGTCATGACAATTCTCCATATCAACGGCATCCGTCTTACCACGCTGGCAGCGTTTCTGAGTGTTCTCTCCGCGGTGGTAGGTCTTGCCATGCAGGATCTGCTGAGGGATATTGTCAATGGAATTCATCTTTCTCAGGACAACTACTTTGATGTCGGGGACACGATCGTATTCCACGACATTACCGGAAAGGTAACCGCCATGTCCGCAAGAAGCGTACGGATCGATGATATCTATACCCATGACATGCATATTATTGCCAATCGGAATATTGACAATGTCACAAGAAAATCGAGACAGAATGACATCGATATCGGTCTTTCCTATGAGGATGATCCGGAACATATCAACCTTACGCTGCAGGAGACCTGCGTGCATATTGCGGAAGTCGAGGGAATTTCGGAATGTATTTACAAAGGGGTGCATGAGTTCCGCGATTCCTGCATAATTTACAAAATCCGTTTCTTCTGCGCACCGGATCAGATGCCGGATCTCCGCCGGGAAGCACTGCGGATCATTCAGCGTGATCTGCATCAGGCAGGAATTGTCATTCCTTATCCGCAGCTCGACATGCATGCAAAAAACTGAGGTGAATCATGCCATTATCAATCATACGTGAAGATATTACCAGGATTCATGCGGACGCGATCGTCTGCACGGCTAATCCGCATCCGATCATCGGAAGCGGATCTGAATCCGCGGTCTATGCGGCAGCAGGGAAGGAACGCCTTCTGAAGGAAAGAATCCGGATCGGATCCGTGGAGCCTGGGACTGTTTTTGTGACAGAAGGATTCAATCTTCCGGCCAGATGGATTATCCACGCGGTTTATCCGGTTTATCAGGAGGAAAGACGCCGAGAGTGTCTCGATTATCTCCATCAATGCGCGGAAAGGATTTTTGAGGAAGCCGAACGGAAGAATCTTCGTTCAGTTGCCATGCCTCTGCTTGGGACGGGATCCAACGGATATCCCCGTGAAGATTCTCTGCATATTCTGATTGAAGAAAGTTCCCGCTATCTGCTGGATCATGATATGAAGATCACGATTGCCGTGTTTGACCGATCATCCTTTGAAATATCCGATCGGATCTACCGGGGTGTGGATTCCTATCTCGACGAACACTATGTCGAAAACGCCATTCGGAATGAATACCGGCAGGAAAGACGGCGAAAACCGGGTTCCGCCCCGGTCAGCGCTCTCTTCCATTCGGATATCAGCCTGAAAAATTACGGCAGGGAAGAAGCGATGGAAGCGGCTTCCTGCGAGCTTGAAAGCATGATCGACCAGCTGGGAGAGACCTTTCAGGAAAGCCTTCTGAACTGGATTGACAGGAAAGGGTATACGGATCCGGAGGTGTATCACCGTGCCAATCTTGACCGGAAACTGTTTTCCAAGATCCGTTCCAATCCCAAATATCATCCGAAGAAAAATACGGTTCTCGCCCTTGCGGTTGCCCTGAATCTTTCCATGGATGAAACCACGGATCTGCTTGCCAGAGCAGGATATGCCCTGAGTCCGAGCAGCCGCTCGGATCTGATCGTACAGTATTTCATTACCCAGGGAGTATATGATGTCAATGAAATCAATCTGTCTCTGTTTGAGCATGACGAACCGATTCTGGCCTGATGAAAATGTCGCCCGACGGGCGACCTTCTCTTCCTGATCCATCGGTACGATGGGATCAGAAAGAGAGGATATGACATGAAACAGGGACTGACAGAAATTGTATACATTCTTGATCGGAGCGGCTCGATGGCCGGACTGGAAGAAGATACCATCGGAGGTTTCAACGCAATGCTGAAGGAACAGCAGGGAAAGGAAGGAGAAGCGCTTCTTTCCACCGTGCTGTTTGACAGTGAAGCAACGGTTGTTCATGACCGCATTCCGATTGAACGGGCAGAACCGCTGGACCGGACTGTCTACCGGGTGGGCGGCTGTACAGCTCTGCTGGATGCTTTGGGCGGGGCGATTCACCATATCAGAACGATCCATAAATATGGACGCCAGGAAGACCGTCCGGAGAAGACGCTGTTTCTGATCATGACGGATGGATTGGAGAACAGTTCCCGAAAATATTCCTTTGGGGAAGTCAGGAAACTGGTAGAGCAGCAGAAAGCCGAGGCCGGATGGGAATTTCTGTTTCTCGGGGCAAATATGGACGCAGTCAGTACTGCATCGAGATTCGGTCTTGGCGACAGAAATCACGCGGTCAGCTACGAAAGTGACGCAGCGGGAACTGCCCTGAATCACCGGGTCATGAATCAGTTTGTAAGCGCGGCAAGAAAGGCATCCTCATCGGAAGAACTTCATGAGGTATTCATGGATGCGTCCATGCTGGAGCCGATCCGTGAGGATTATCAGAAAAGACATCGGAAGTAACGGAAGAAAACGAGGAAAAGATGGAAGAAAGAGAAGAACGCAGTCTGAGAAACCTCTGTGCCAGAGCAACCGCATCCGCGAAGTATCCGCTTGTTTTCCGCGACCGGATGGCAGAAGAGACCGTCCGGCGGAATTCTCTTTCCGTTCCGTCTCTTTCAGAAAATGAAGCGGTCAGGGAAGGACTTTACGAGGCAATTGCGGCGGATTCCATCCGGACTGTTCTGCGGCATGATCCGAACGCTTTGATTATCCGGATCGGATGTGGATTTGATACGCTGTTTCCGATTATTGATAACGGACACTGCCGTTATCTGAATCTTGATCATAAGGAGATCATTGACCTCAGAAACGGACTGATGGCATGCCGGATCCGGGAAGATGTACTGCCGTGTGACTATATGAGCGGCCAATGGCTGGAAGAAATGGATCATTCCCGACATGTCATTGCCGTATTCATGGATTCTCTTCTTTATGAAAAGAAAGAAGAGGTACACCGGCTGATCGATCTCTGTGCCCGATCGTTCAAAGCGTGCGAAATGCTTCTGGAATACCGCAGGGCCGGTATTGCCGATCTGTTTTCCCTCTCCCATAACGCAAAGGATGATGCAAGGGGCAGGTGGATTCTCGACCGGCCGGAAATCGATCTGTCCGTAATATCCGGTGCGATTGTTCAGACAAAGCGGATCACGCATCTTCCGGAACTGTATGAAAAGGCACTCCGCCTGGAAAAGAGACAACTGCTTTCCTATCAGATGAGGCGGGAAGCACCGGGATTTGCGATTCTTATGAATCATTCCGACTGAAACCGAACCTTTCAGGAAAACCCATGAAAAGGATGAAATCATCCTTTTTCTTTCGATCCTGGCGCCAAAGAGGGCATGAATTGGATATAATGATTCCCGGGAAGAATATAGTATGAGTGAATCCAAACAGCGATCCTTCAGCAGAGAAACGTTTGACATGGCATGGCCTGCCGTGATTGAAAGCGTTCTTGTCGCGCTGGCAGGCATTGTTGATACCCTGATGGTTTCAAGTCTCGGAAAAGCTTCTGTTTCCGCTGTCGGTATTACCAACCAGCCGAAGTTTTTTGTATTCACTTTTTTCTTTGCCATCAATACCTGTATTTCTCTGATGATTGCAAGAAAGGTCGGAGAGAAAAACCGCCGGGATGCCAACGGACTGTTTGTGACCGGACTTTTCATCGTTATATGCATGTGTGCTCTTCTGACGGTGATCTGCCTTCTGTTTGCGGAGACCTTCATGTCCCTGGCCGGGGCGAACGCGGAAACTGTTGGAAAGTCTGCTCAGTATTTCCGGGTGATCATGGGCGGAAGTATTTTCAATCTGCTGCTTCTGTATGTCAATGCCGCACAGCGCGGCAGCGGAAATACCAGACTTGCCATGCGGACCAATATTGTTTCCAATATCGTCAATCTTGTTTTTGACTATCTTCTGATCAATGGTAAATTCGGGTTTCCGGCTCTTGGAATCATCGGAGCCGCCATTGCGACTGTTCTTGGAACTGCCTGTGCCTGTGTCATCAGTGTACGGACGCTGTTTCTCGAAAAGAGCTTTGTCCAGGTGCAGTATATTGTGCAGGAAAAAATCCGGCCGGAGATCGGCTACGCGAAGGATATGGCAGGAATCAGTACAGCAATTCTGTCTGAGAACATTCTGAGCCGTCTTGGCATGATGATCACATCTTCCATGACAGCCCGGGTCGGGACGGATCCCTTTGCGGCACACCTGGTCGGTATGAATTTCATGACGCTTGGATTTGCTTTTGCGGATGGACTGCAGGCAGCGGCGGTAGCGCTGTTTGGCCGCAGTCTTGGCGAGGGTGACATCGAGAAGGCAAAGAAGTATACCTGGTGTTCCCTTCAGTTCGGACTGATCATCTCGGCTGTATTTTCCGGAATCATGCTGTTGTTTAATCAGCAGATTTACAATATCTATTATCCCAACGATGCCGTGATGGCCGGATATGGAAGAATGATTGCCTTCTATTTTGCGGTGATTCTGCCGATTCAGATCAGCAAAACCATCTTTTCCGCGGTTCTGCGCGGCGCTGGCGATGTGCGTTACACCATGATCGGAACAACCGTTGGCGTAACGGTTATTCAGCCTCTGTGCCTGTATGTTTTCACCAATTACTTTCATATGGGACTGCAGGGAGTCTGGCTCAGTATTCTGATCAGTCAGGGAATCCAGCTGATTCTGTTCGCGGGCCGTTATTTCAGCAATCAATGGATGAAATATGTCAGCTGATCTCTGCCTGCGGCGATCAGCTCTTTTTTTATTTGGCACTCAGATGTTCACAGAATTTTCACATAATTTCCATATTGCAATCAGATAGTTTCGATACATTGAAACTGTAACCATGTCTTTGCGTCCTGCCTTTTTCCGGCTTATCGATACCTTCCCGGAAATATCAGGGAAAAAGGGTCGATTCAGAATACTGCCGGAAGCAGGACGCATACGAATCAGCTGAGGGAGGTGTGTGATGAAAACTACCGTAAAAAAGCTGTTTACAGCATTGCTTTCCATGAATCTGTTTTTTCAGAGCGGTACCGCGGTATCGGCTGAAACAGACGGCAGAGAGGGAGAAGGATCTTCCCCCGCATATGAAACAGTACCGGCCGGTCCTGTTCTTTCCGCCGTTTATCTCTGTGATGAAGACAATACACAGAAATCCGGGACACTGATCGTCAATGAAACTCCGACGGCGGTATCCGGAATGGCCGGGGATCTTGGAACGGGCTATGTCTTTACCGGAGAAGTGACTGTTGTCCGTCCGGATGCCGTTACGGACAGTGTCAGTGCGATCGGAAGTCAGTACTATACTTCCAAAGCCGGTCTTCCGGTTTATTATTCCGATGTCTTTCCAGGTACATCGGAAATTCGGTTTACCTTTCATTATCGAAAAAAGGAAACAGACTCGAAGAAAACAGAATCCGGCACCAGTCAGGCATCCGCAGTCCGGCTTACTGTCTCAGATGGTTCGGTCAATGTAACTGCCAGCGCGAAGAAGTCTGCCGGTCTCAGTGAAAATACCGTACTTCATGCGGATTATCTTGCGCCAGGCAGTTCGGCATATCAGAAAGCGGTCAGTTCCTTTTCCGGACTTGGTCTGAAGGAAGGATCTGAGTTTGTTCTCTATGATGTTTATTTCACGGAAGGGGAGAAGCGGATCAAGCCGGCTGACTCGGTTTCCATCACCATGACCTTCCTCTCTCCGATTCAGGCAGGCGACAGCAGTTCATCCATTCATTCCGCCAGGATTGTCCGTGTTTCAGACAGCGGAAAGGGTGAAGTGCTCAATGGCAACATCTCTGTCAGAAACGGGGGAATTCAGGAAATCCGATACACCGGCAAAAGCTTTTCCGCGTTCGGTGTAAGTTATACTCTCTCACATGTCTATGACAGTTATTCCTGGGTGATCCGGGAGAAAAGTGAGGTCAGTCTTTCATCCATTCTGAATGAGCTTTCCATTTCTGCTTCTTCACTGACGGATGTGCGCAGTTCAGACAGTTCCGTGCTTGCGGCTGAACCTTATGGAGAGGACTGGATCATCCGGGCGGATCACAGTTTCGAAGGCGAAAGAACGCTCACAGTTACCGATACAGAGGGCAGTACCTATGTCATTTCCATTCGCTGTGAAGCGCTGCCTGAAGAGGAAGTAATCCAGCCGGAATCTATTGTTCAGGATGAAACGAATCCGGAAGAAACGATCCAGAATCCTCAGGAAAACCAGAATTCTTCTGAAACAGCCGAAGAAACAGATTCAAAGGATGAAACCGTGTCAGAATACGGCAAGGACCTTCCTGAGGAATCCAAAACGGAGCCTCTTTCCATTTCCATCGTCAAAACAGACGCTGAAGATCCGAAAACCGGAGTTGCCGGCGCGGTATGGGGTCTCTTTGATGAAAACGGTCCCGTCATGGATCAGCTTGGAAATCCGGTGGAATTCACAACGGATCATAACGGCCGTTTCCTTGTCAAAGGAAGTACGGAATCCGGATGGACGCTGGAAGAGAATAAAACCTATACCCTCCGGGAGATCACAGCCGCGGAAGGATATGAGAAGGATTCAGAGCCATTTGAATTCCGCATCTCTTCTGATACGGAATCCATGGTTCGCAATACCTATCTGAATGGAACGGAACTGTTTCTTTCCGCCCGCAAAGCATCCGCAGAAAAAGCATCCATTACGGTAAAAGCTTCGTTTTCCGGACTGAGTGTGATTCCCGATTTCCGTATTACCAACGGATATGAAAATGGAATCATGACCGCGGAAACAGCGGAAGAAGGAACCGGTACGGATACGGATCCGTTTGTGTGGACCCTTAAGGAAATTCCTTCCGGAACAGAGATTGCTTTTGCGGCAACGAACCTTGCAAAACCCGGGTTTTCAGTCAGAGTAAACGGAAATCCGTATGATGAGGAAGAAGGCGCACTTGTTACTGCAGCAGCTGATCCAAAGCAGACTTCCGAAGTCCTGTTTGCATGCGAATATACAGCCGAAAGCGGCAGTGTCACCATTTCTCACACCGTTTCCGGTGCTGAAGAGGAAGAGATTCCTTCTTCTTACAGGATTGCCGTACTGGGCAAAGACGGGGCGTATTATCTGCCGGATGGAAAAGAGGCTGAAACGCCTGAGGATGCCTTTGTTGTATTCCATGGAAGAAAGGATTCCGCCGTCTGGAATCATCTTCCGGAAGGTGACTATGTCATTCTGGAAGATGAAGCCGAGGTATCTGTCAGGGGATATGTCCACGAATTTACAGGCGATACGGAGTTCAGCATTTCCGATGAACCTGCTGTGATCACAAGAGATGTTGAAACCATCTACCGTAAGGATCAGGGAGTATTTGATCTCACCCTGTTCCTGGAAAGCGGATCCAGTTCCTACCCGGTTCCCGAAGAAGCAGAGAAGAAGGAATTCCGGGCAGCTCTCAGAAATACGGAGACAATGGAATTCTACCGCCCGGATGGTTCTATCGCGGAAACACAGGAATCGATCTGGATTCCGGTATCTCTCAGTAATCCCAGCCGCTGGATCAATCTTCCATCAGGAATCTATGCCGTGGATATCGACATGGCGGATCTTGAGATAGAAGGCTATGAAGTGACACACCATACAGATCCGAAGGAAGGATATGTTCAGGTAGATGAAACAAAAACCGCGGATCATCCTGCTGAACTCACGGATACTGTTGTCTATACCAAAGTGGATGGATCTCTTGTCATTACCAAGACCGTAAGCGGTCTGCCGGCAAAGGAAAAGAACCGGGAATACCGGATCGCACTGCGGGATGGAGACAATGTCTACTATTCCACAGACGGAAGTATCGCCGGGCCGCAGCCGGACTATGTTTCCTTCCTGGCAGGGGAATCCATTGCCTGGAATGGCCTGAAGGATGGCACGTACTACATTGAGGAAGATCTTGATCACGCCCAGATTGATGGCTATGAACTGAACGTGAAGGGAACCGGTGAGGTTACGGTCAGCACAAGTGCGCTGAATGAAGCGGAAGTTCACAATAACTACAGGGCCAGAAGAAGTGATCTTGTAGTAAATCTTTATGTCTATGGCGCACCTTCCTCCGCAGATTCCAAAGCCTACCGGATTGCATTGCGGGATGCGGCAGGGACTTATTACAAGTCAGATGGAACCATTGCCGGTACTTCTCCGGTTTACATCACGATTCATAACGGCGAAAGCAGAAGCTGGGAAGGGCTTTCTGCCGGTACCTATACACTGGAAGAGGATTTGGAGTCCGCTTTGATCAGCGGCTATGCCCTGAATGTTGAAGGAACCGGAAAGATCGTTCTTTCCGATACCGGAACAAAGACAGTGGATATTGAAAATACCTATTCCTCCGCGGGAACACTGAGTGTCACAAATACCGTAAGCGGCGCTCCATCCTCCGCGTCCTCAAAGACCTATGGGATTGCGGTAAAGGATGCATATGGCAGATATTACCGGACCAGCGGTTCCGTATATGGAACTTCCCCGCATTATGTCAGCTTCAAGGCAGGGGAAACAAGAAACTGGAATAATCTTCCTGCCGGTATCTATACGGTGGAAGAGAATACGAAGGATGCGGAAATTGAGAACTATTCCCTGAAAACGACCGGTACCGGAAGCTACAGTGTCGCAGGCGGGAAAAAAGTGACGGCGAATGTTCTGAACCGGTATACCGTCAACTCGAATACCGGCAATGTCCTGATTACCAAGATTGTAAGAGGAGCTCCCATGTCTGCGGCAGGACAGCAGTACCGGATTGCGGTCAAGAGCACCAGCGGCTTCTATTACTATCAGGACGGCACCAGAGCTTCCAGTCAGGCGGATGCGTGGGTTTCCTTCATTGCCGGAGAAACCAAACCATGGCTGAATCTTCCGGTCGGAAAATATGTGCTGGAAGAAGAACTCAGTTCAGCGGCAATCAGCGGCTTTACGCTCAGCATCGCAAGTTCGGGAACCTTTGAGGTCAAAAAGACGCATACCGCAAAATCACCTCTCTCCATTTCTCTGACCAATACCTACCGGGAAATCACAAATAACAGCAGTTCCAATCCTTCCTCCGGCAGCGGGTCCGGCGGCAGTTATGCCCCGGCATCCACACCATCTTCCAACAGTGCGCCAGTCATCACCGCAGTGCCTTCCAATCAGGGAGCCAGCAGTAATGGAACCGGAACCCCCGCAGCTCCTTCACAGAGCAGCAATGGGACCGAGTCACAGTCCCAGAACAGCTCCTCCGGTTCAGGAAGCACTGCAAAGCCGGATACTACTGATCTGAAGCCTTCTGCTTCTCCGAATACACCCGTTATCAAACCGGGCAGTGAAAGTACGGAAGGGATTGTGCTGGTGCCGGATAACGAAACCGCGTCTGCCGTTAAGAAAAAGGAATTCCCGACAGGAATTCTGATCGGCGGCGGAGCAGTCCTGTTCATGTTAATCGCCGGGCTGATTCTTGTTCTGACCAAGCAGGTCAAGGAAGAAGATGATGACATCAGCGAAGAATAATCAGTGAATCATCAGAAGAAGGGCTGAAAAGTCCTTTTTCTGATTCGGGAAGTCTTTCTCGCAGAATGAATCCGGATGATTTATAATTTCTTCATCTCATCAAAATGACCCTGAATAAAAAGGAGAATCCATATGAAGCATAGAAACACTCCCTATACGATGTTCATCAGCACGCTGCTTGCTTTGACCATGGGCGTCAGCACAGTCTGTGCGGAAGAAGCTTCCCCGACTGATTCAGAAGAAGAAACCGGTCAGTCCGAGATCATCGAACCGGTTTCACAACCGGAAACAGAAGATGAACCTGCGGTGGAAGAGGTTTTGGAAGAAGACGTATCCGTTTCAGAGGAAGAACACACGGAAAGTGATGCGGCTGTCGAAATACCGGAAAATGACAGCGAAGAAGAAAAGAATGAGGAAGAAGTAACAGAGACTGTGAGCCAACCGGAGGAGAAATCCCCACGGTTTGCTGTTCCTGATGGTTTTGAACCTTCCGAAACCGATCTGACCCTGCGCCGAAACTGTCTTGAATACGATGTGAAAGGGCAGCTGGAGGAAAGTACGGAAGGCATTGATTATGAACCCGGGACGCTGATTGTTCTTACCGAAGATGAAGCCTATGCGGAAACTGCGGCAGAGATCTATCATGGCGAGCTTTCCTGTCTCAGGGACGGGGTCGGCGAGATCACGCTTACCGATCCAGAGATCACAGTTAAGGATGCGGTTCTGGCATGTCTTGAGGATGAACGCCTTCCCTTTGTGGAACCGGACTATCTCAGTGAAATCGAACCGGATATCGAATACGAAGAGGGAACGGAATCCCTGGAATCCCTTCCAAAGGCAAGAGACTGGTCGGGATGGGTTGAAGAGGCATTTAAGGACCCCGATACCTATCTCAAGGATCCGACAAATTCCTCCTTTCAGTGGTATCACGATATGATCGGAACCTATGCCGCATGGAATGTGACAACCGGAAGTGATAAGGTCAAGGTCGGTGTTATTGACTGCGGTACAAATGATCTTCATTATGAACTGAGACATAACACCACCATGGTTGACATGGGAGATGTAAGACACTATGGAAGCGGACACGGAACGGAAGTGGCCGGATATATCGGAGCAGCCGCTGACAATGGAAGCGGAGGGGCCGGAATAGCACCGGATGTCCAGATCGTTGCGATGGATGTCTTCCTGGGAAAAACCACATACAAGCGGTCAAATCTGATTCGCGGGCTCAACCGCGCCATGCAGGAAAACTGCGACATTGTCAATATGAGTCTTTCCGCCAAGAAATACTCCGCGGAAGAAGAGCAGGTGATCAAAACCCTTTACAGCAAAGGAATCACGATGGTCTGCAGTGCCTCCAACAACGGTACCAATATCAGGGTATTTCCAGCGACATTCAAGGAAACCATCTGTGTCGCTGCCGTAGACAGAAATGGAAGAAGAGCTCCTTTTTCCAATTATGGCAAGGATGTGGACATCTCAGCACCCGGCGTACAGATGTGGTCCTGCTGGTCCAGTGACAATAAGCCGTACAACAATTATTACAATTGGATGAACGGAACCTCTGCTTCAACACCGCTTGTCAGCGGGGCTCTGGCACTGTATATGAGTGTTCACGGCCACGTCAGTCCGGAGGAATGCCGTGCGGTACTGAAAAAATCCGCGGTTCCGTGTCCCGATGAAGGCATGGGTGCGGGAATTCTGAACATGGAAAACATGTTTGACAACGAAAAGCAGGAAGTGAAGATTCAGATATTCAACAAGGAGGATCAGCCGATCACTTCGTTTGAGAAGAGTCTTCCGCAGGGGGCTTATATCATGATTACGCCGGTAAAGGAGAAGCTGAACAGCACTATTCTTTTTTCCACGGATGGTAAAAAACCGGTCATCAGGAACAAAGAGGTGATCCACGGCGAAATCTTTGAGAAAGACACCTTTCTGTACGCAGATACGCTTCCAAAGGGGAGTACAGTCACTCTGAACGCTGCCGCAGTCAGCGGGCTGGGTGTACTGGGAAAGAATTCTTCCATAACTATTCACACCTATGCTCCTGAACCTGCAAAGGTAAAAATAGGATCTCTTACATTGAAAAATCAGAAGCTGTCACTGAAATTCTCTGCTAACGCAGGAATCATCGGCTCTGACCGGATTCAGATCGGGACTCTGAAGGATGTCAAAGGCAATCCGGTTGATCTCTCCGCAGTGGAACATGAATGGATCAGTTCCGATCCAAAGACTGTGGAAGTCACCTCAGATGGTACAGTTCAGGCAAAAGCAGCCGGAACTGCCAGAGTGACGCTCCGTCTTCTGGATGGATCCAAAAAGAGCGCTGTCTGTACTGTGACTGCAGTTCAGCTGGCTGAGTCTGTAACGATCAGCGGTCAGGATGGAGTGGCGCAGGGGGCAAGTGCACTCATGAAAGCATCCGTGCTTCCATCCAGTACAAAGAACAGATCCGTAACCTGGTCCTTAAGAGAAGAGGTCAAAGGAATCAGTATCACGAAGAACGGTACGCTGAAGGTAGGAAAATCAGTACCCGCCGGTACAGAATTCACCGTTGTTGCGACGGCATCAGACGGATCAGCCATTTACGGTGAAAAAACCGTAAGGGTAGATGGGAAAGCCACATCTCTTGTACTTCTGAGTGAGGATCCCCGGGCTGTCAGAAATAAGAAAGGGGATATCACCTCCATTACGATCTTCACAAAGAATATTCCAAACAGTCCGGTTTACAACGGAAAGCATAATCAGACCCAGCTGACTGCACAGATAACAGGTAATGAGATTCCGCCGGTATGGACCTCCAGCAACCCCAAGGTCGCGACTGTGGATGACAATGGACTGGTAACAGCCGTTGGGAAAGGAACCGCCAGAATAACCTGCACTGCAAATGATGGTTCCAGAAAAAAGGACACTGTTACGGTAAATGTTCATGTCCCGGTTTCCTTCATAAAGTTCGGCGGCGCTGAGAAACTCTCGCTTTCAATTGGGAAGTCCATGAATCTCAATAAACTGGTCAGTTATGGAAGCACATATGGTAAGCCAAGTGAAAAGAAAGCGGAGTTCATACTGCAGGATGTCACATTTACGGATATCAATAAAAAATCCACCAGCATTCTGGAAAAAGTGAATGAGCTCAAGGCAGTCACACTGAAGAACGGGGTTCTCAGTCTGAATAAGAAGATCCTTGAGGCTGCAGAATTCGATAAGGGATTCGTTCAGGCAAAGATCAAGGCTGTTTCTGCGGATGGAACAGGCTATGATGCGGAAACAACCGTCTGGCTTGCAAAGCCGCTCAGTGTCTGGGCATTCGGAAACAGTGAGTCAAAACCTTTCGAACCGTTTACAGAAATTACGGTCGACAGTTCCAAAAAACTCAGTCTGTTTGTGGATACTCCGGCAAGAGTGGAGGTAAAGACTTCCGACCGGGACCTGCTTGGCGTATATCTTGATTACAATGCCGCCGCTCCAATGAGTTACAGTGATCCGGATCACAAAGATATGATGCACTACGGCATGTGCTATCCTGTCTGGATTTATACTTATCCAAACAAGACCGGAAAAGCTGTCATTACATTCTATTCTCCGGATGGAAAATCAAAGAAATACACCATCTATGTCAGATAGTCATAAAGACCATGGTGAATAACCGGAAGACACGGTTCGAAACTGCGTGATGATCCGTGTCTTTTTTCTGATTGGAACAACAGAAAGGGAAGTTCACTTGTTCCAGGCTCTCAGGGCATCCTTTCACTGTTTTTATCTAACGGTTGGATGATTCAACTATAATCACTGCATTCGATACGTCTCCTGAGGAACAGGCAGCAACTGTCTTTCAGAAAGATCAGAAGAATGTCAAAGCTGAAGATAAACAGTCTGTTTTATTTCTTTAAGGATCATATCCTCATCAGACAGACGCATACCTGGAATCGCTCAGAACTAAAAGATTTTTCTCTGATTTCTATCACAGAGTATTTATCGACAGTTTCATGAATTACAAAAAACAGTCTTTTCCAGGAATCAAAAGCTTCCGTGCGGCCGTTTTCTGAACCATCGGTTACAGGGGGATAGTCCCCCAAAAGCTCTTTATATAAAAATCGCATAACATACATTATGCGAAGTACTATTTATAAAAGGACGAGGGGGCTTTTCTGCCATAGCTTGATTCAGATGAGTCTCTGAGTGCTCGGCAATATGTGATTTGCGGACAATGATTGATTCATGTTCTGAATCTGGGTTTTTTTCTGCTTTGTTGTTTGTTTTCAATTGATCTGATACTTATTGTCGGTTCCTGCTGTCTGTGTTTTATTTACAGACGCTGCAGGACTCGCTGAGACGCATCGGCATGGACAACTGTCTTTCCGCTTATGAAAATTTCTCTCTCATAAAGCCTCTGATTGGATCGGATCCACGATCCACAAATTGAATTGTTCCTCAGAATGCTCTGAGACAGTTTCAGGCTTATGGGTTGTCTTTGGATAGATCTGAAACAGCGTCAGAAAGGCACAGATGATTCCGGCCAGCAGCATATTTCCATTCCCTGAAAGATCCATAGACGGATACGGACTTTTTCGGATTCTGCTCAGCAGATCTTATTTTGTGAAATATTCACAATTTATAAACCCTTTTATGAATGGAATAACCATCTGTGATCGCTCTGTTTCTTATGAGATTGTTGGATGATCATTTGTCCAATCATGAAGTTTCTGTATCGACAGTATGTGTGATGCGGATTTTTTCAGGACATGGATGCTGATGTTTCGTCTGATAACCATTTTGCGTAAATCCGCCGTCTTCAGCACCGATTCAACACCTGTTGAATTTCATGCCGCTTTTAATTCGTTGGCCTTGCAACAATAGGAAAACATGCCATGCATGAATAGTTGCGTTTTCAACCAATTTATTTTTTGAAGCCTTATGGATGCTTAATACCGGAGGATTTTCGTTGTTGGAAAAACAACATGTTTTTTCGTGAACTACGGTTTCGATTCAACAGTCAGAATGGCTCTGCAATCATCTTTTTCAGTGTCTTTCTTCCTTTGGGATCAATGAAATTTCTGAGATTTCCGTAACAACTATCCTGCCGTTTTCAACCATGTTTCAGGGCTTTTCGCATTGTACTGTTATGGAGATTCCATCACTGTGCATGGTAACGGTACCGTTTTGATCCGTACGGAAAACATGGACGTTATAATCCTGGAGCCGGTTCAGAACATACGGATTCGGCAGTTCATAGTCATTATCCGTTCCTACGGATATCACTCCGTATTTTGGACTGACCGCGTTCAGAAATGCGGTACTGGTACTTCCAAAGCTACCGTGATGTCCGATCTTCAGAACATCCGCGGAAAGATTCTGATCCAGTATTTCCAGCTCAGCCAGGTATCCCGCGTCAGCTGTAAAAAGAAACACATTTCTGCCGCAGGTGAGTTTTAATATCAGACAGTAATCATTCAGATCCAGGGAATCAATGGACGCGACCGGGGAAACAGCCTCCAGAAGGTACCCATCCCCTTCCAGCAGCACCCTGCCTCCCTGTACCGCTTCCTGTGTGAGATTCTCTTTTTTCAAGGCCTGTTTCAGATAACGGACTGCAGCTGTATCCGGACTGAGTTCCGATGGATATACGGGTTCAATGAATCGCTCGACTGGGAAACAGGAAAGAATATCCGGTAATCCGCCGATATGATCGCTGTGAAGATGAGTAGCGATCAGAAGATCAATCCGGTGGATTTTCCGGCTCTGAAGAAAAGAGACGATCCTTGTTCCATACTGACTCAGTCCTCCGTCGATGACTGTGGTTTTTCCATCCATGAATTCAAGAATCGTACAGTCTCCCTGACCGACATCCAGAAAGGTTACGGTACACTCCCCGGATACCGGAACGGAAAACGGCAGATAGACAAAGAAATAGAACGACAGAAGGACAGCGGAAAGAATTCCCTTTTCCTTTCCATAGTTTTTTCTTGAGCGATGCGGAAACAGAAGAATACCGAGAATCAGAAGAAAAACAGAAAAGCCTGGATTGGTATTGAAAAATCCATAAGCGGCGATAAAGCAAAGCACAGATGCTGTAAACAGCAGATTTCTGTATTCTCTCATGCCTTCATTTTACCGTATCATGAACCGTTTCCTTTTCCAGTTCCTTTCATCAGTCAATAAAAAAGAGAAACCGCAGAATCTGCAGTTTCTCGAATCATATGTTTCAGATCAGCTGTTCGCTCATAGCCTGTGCTTCGGCAAAGTCGACCACCGGTACATCCGGATAATCAGTTGTGACCGGAAGCGGCAGTGTCTGCATGTATTGATGCATGGCTTCCGCAACCTTTTTGCCGTTGGCTACAGCTTCTACAACGGTCCGGGCGCCGTTTACCGCGTCACCTGCCGCAAATACGCCAGGACGGCTGGTATGCCCGTCAGAGTCAACGGAAAGCAGTCCGGTCTTGCCGGTATCGATACCTTTGGTCGTTGTGACAAGATTGCTCTCTGCTTCCTGAGAGACCGCGATAATGACGCTGTCGCATGGATAGAGTTTTTCTGTGCCTTTCTTCGCGGAAACTCTGCCGTTTTCATCCACTTCGCTGTCCGCAAGAATCACACCGTCATCGCGGATTTCAATCGTGCATTTGTTGAGCAGGAATTCCACGCCCTCAAGCTTTGCATAACTGGACTCATACTTGCTGGCCTTGATTTCTTCGGTACGGCTGACGCAGGTGACATAGTGCGCGCCTGAGCGGATTGCCGTTCTGGCGCAGTCCATGGCCGCGTTTCCAACACCGATTACCATAACCCGCTTGCCGAGCCGATATGCCTCCGGCGAGGACAGATAGTTGATCGCATAGCTGACATGGCCAAGGCTTTCACCCCGGATATGCAGACGGCGCGGCTTCCAGAGACCGGCTCCGACGAAGATGCTCTGATATCCGTCGTTGAACAGATCATCAATGGTAAGCGCCGTTCCGATATGGGTATTCGGACGGAACTGGATTCCCTTGAGCTCAAGGTGCCGGTATGCGAAATCATCAAGGACCGCATCCGGAAGACGGAAATCAGGAATGCCGTACCGCATGACGCCGCCGATCTTATCTCTGGTATCAAAAATCGTCATTTTGTACCCATAGCGGGCAAGAATGATAGCGATCGTAAGACCGGAAGGACCGGCTCCGATGACTGCGGCACGCCTGCCGTTGGAGGGCGCCGGACCGGCTGTCATCTGATTCGCGTAGGTCGTGGAGATGTAATTCTCAATGACAGAAAAGTGGACCGGTGCGCCTTTGATGCCCTGCACACAATGCCCCTCGCACTGATTCTCATGATTGCAGACAATGCTGCAGACAGTTGTCAGAGGGTTGTTTTCAAACAGCTTCCATCCGGCATCGTTCAGTTTTCCCGCTTTCAGCAGCCGGATCACCTCCGGGATATCCGTATGAATCGGGCAGCCCTGCTGGCATCTCGGTTTCTTGCAGCCAAGACAGCGTTCCGCTTCCGCCATTACATGTAATGCCATAGTTATTTCCCCTCCTAATTAACGTTTGATGTCATAATTCATGTTCATCAGATTGCGGATGGTATCCACATCATCCGTAATGTTTCCATCCCCGTGAATCGTATGCTTGATGACCGAAGAGGCAACCGCGAAGTTCACCATATCCATCGGCTTGTACCCATGCATCATGGCATAGATCAGACCGCTGGCAAACGCGTCGCCGCCGCCGACCCGATCGAGGATATTGAAGGTAAACATCTTGCTTTCAAATGTATGACCTTCATAGTACATGAATGCCATCAGGCTGTTTTCGCTGCCGGAATGTGCGTATCTTACGTGTCTGGCGATACATTTGATATTCGGATAGCGTTCAACAAATGCCTGAAAGATTTCATCCTGCTGCTCATAGCTCGGCTGCAGGGGAACTCCATCCTTGACATCTCCGAGGCTGTGATCATTTTCATCCTTCCAGATATGATATGGTTCAATGCCGAACAGCACATCCACATACGGAAGACATTCCGTGCAGTAATCTCTCGCTTCTTCCCAGGACCATAACAGGGAGCGGAAGTTGCCGTCAAAACTGACAGTCAGCCCCATTTCCTTCGCTGTTTTCATGAGCCTCAGCAGAAACTCTGCGCAGCTTGGACTCAGGGCCGGTGTAATGCCGGACAGATGAAGCCAGTCATAACCCTCGAGAAGCATCTTTGTGTCAATAACGGAGAAATCATACTCCGTAATTGCGCTGTGCTTTCTGTCATAGGTTACCTTGCTGGCACGGATTCCATATCCTGTCTCCAGATAATAGGTGCCAAGACGATGGGTCGGAGTCTCTTCCGGCGAAGTCAGAATGACCGGCGTACAGTGAACGTCGTTGCTTCGAAGCATGCGGACAGCACTTTTTCCAAGAGAATTATTCGGAACAACAGAGAAAAAGGTACTGTCCACATTCAGGTTGGAAAGCGCCAGAGCGATATTCGCCTCACTGCCGCCATAGCTGACTTCAAAGTCAGTCGCAACCCGGATTTTTCCATAATTGGGAGGCGTCAGTCTGAGCATGATCTCACCGAAAGTGATGAACTTCTGACCGGTGCTTTCCTTACGGAGCGGATTGTAGTTTTTCATACTATTTCTTCAGAAAACCCTTTGATTACTGGGGGCGGACTCTGTCAACAATCGCACGGGTTTCGCGGCAGAGATCCTTGATCTTGTCCCAGTTTCCGTTTTCGATATCATCCGCCTTGACCATGTAGGAACCGCCGCATGCCGCAATGACCGGGCAGGAAAGGTATTCTTCCAGATTCTTAAGAGAGATTCCGCCGGTAGGCATGACCTTGAACATCGGGAACGGCGCGGACATCGCCTTGATCTTTGCCAGTCCGCCGGACTGCTCTGCCGGGAAGAACTTGATCACTTCGTATCCATAAGGAAGTGCCATCTGATACTCTGTCGGAGTAGTGACGCCAGGGAAATACTGAATTCCAAGTTCCTTGCACTTATCCGCAAGAATGTACGCAAAACCCGGTGAAACAATGAACTGCGCGCCGGCGTCATAAGCAGCCTGTGCCTGTTCGACTGTCAGAACGGTTCCGGCACCGACGATCATGTCCGGACAGGTTTCCTTCATGATTCTGATTGCCTTGTCAGCACCAGCAGCCCGGAATGTGACTTCCGCTACCGGCAGACCGCCTTCACATAAAGCCTTGGCAAGAGGCGCCGCATCCCGTTCCGGATTGCTGAGCTTGATAACTGGAACAACACCGATTTTCGCAATAGCTTCATTTAATGCATTCATCTCACATATTCTCCTTTTCATGCATTCTGTCCTGACCCTTCACAGTACACTTTCTGATCCGATACAGCAAAGGAAAAACTCCTTCTTCCGATTCGTATGGAATGAAAAGCGTACCGTTTCTGGTTCAGGTAAATCATCATGTTTATTTTAGCAATGAAATATTTGAATAGAATAAAAAAAACAGTATCTCCGGGGATTTTTCCTACGGAAATACTGTCGTAATTCATTTCATCTACAGAATTGTTGTTACCCGGTTTACTAACGGGCTTTCATCAGTGCGTCGATCCGGTCCGTGACGTTCTGTCTGATGCTTTTGTAAAAGAATGTCACATCGTACGCGTGGTAGCTTCCAACCGGAAGATAGGCGATCGTATTTGCGTATTTTTCATATTCAAGATCATCCACCTTCAGCGCGTGCCGCGGTGTATCGTCCAGATATCCGCCGCAGAAATGCTCCTCTTCCATTTTGATTTCCCCTTTGGCATT
The DNA here is from genome assembly GCA_946537255.1 of uncultured Erysipelotrichaceae bacterium. Taxonomy (GTDB): domain Bacteria; phylum Bacillota_I; class Bacilli_A; order Erysipelotrichales; family Erysipelotrichaceae; genus Bulleidia. Next base: position 34,402 of record CAMNFS010000004.1, on the reverse strand, counting down.
GGTCAAAACCGCACCGGGGTTTTCTTCCTTTGATGCCCGGGTGGAATCGGTTTTCCAGTTCAGCGGATTGATCGAAACATATTCTGTTCCTTCCCTGAGAATCAGAGAATCATGCACTTCAGGTGTTTCCGCATCGAAACTGATGATAACGCCAGTATCGTCTTTTCCTTCTGCCGCGTGAAGATTTCCATGCAAATCGTACCATGATTTTTCCATTCCTGTGCCAAGAAGATATGCTCCGGCAAGATCCCTGCGAAGAGCCGCTGCTTCATCTGTATCAGGGCTGAAATATTCCTCCAGGATCTTTTTGGCCATATCCCCTCCCTGGGAAAACCCAAAGAGAATCAAAGGCGTACCGGACTGATGCGCATGATCCAGCCAGTAACGGAAGGCATCAGAGATATCCTTATAGGCATATGCTTCATAGTCAGATTTCTTCTCATTCACATAACAGTCCAGCGTCATCTGTCTGTAGGCAGGCGCATAGATGCTGCATCTGTCTTCCATCATGCCTTTGATCCGGTTGATGAACCCCTGCTCTCTTCTGAAGGTATCCGCATTCTTGATGGATACATTGCCGGCCGGCGTATATTCTACCGTTGCGGTAATTACAAATGCCTGTGCCGGTTTGGTGTCATCCGTACCATAGTACAGCCAGTTTTCCGGCTGGCTGAAATCAATCGGTTCACTGGCATCCGTTATCTCTGCCGCTTTGGTCTCGGCAGAAGGTGCGACTGTTTCCTGCGGACTGACTGAAGCCTCTGTCACAGCCGGCTCAGTCACCGGCGCAGCTGAAGGAGCCGGTGCGGGCCCTGCGGCACATCCGGCAAGCAATATGGCAGCTGCTGTATATAAAATCATTTTTTTCATGCAAGTTTCCTCCGTTGCTTCACTGTTCTCTATGAATCAAAAAAGAAATGCCGGCAGAACCGGCACATCTGAATAACTCAACGGACCCGGTCCTTGAGGCTCTTGGATGCCTTGAATCCCGGTACCTTGGAGGCAGCGATTTTTATGGTCTCTTTGGTCTGAGGGTTGATTCCTGTGCGGGCAGCACGTGTCTTGACTTCAAACTTACCGAAACCGGTAATGTCAACCTTCGCTCCGTCCTCCAGGCTCTGTGCCATGGTTTCGAATACAAGATCTACGATTTCGACAGCTTCTTTCTTTGTCATACTGTGACGATCTGAAATTACTTCAGCGATTGTTTTCTTGTTTACAGTTTCCATAATTCAATCTCCTTTTCGCTACGTACGTGATTGTTATATTACCACGTAACAATTTCAATTCAATACTTGACAAGTGACATTTTTCGATGATTTTTTCAGCGCGGAATACTCGCAAAAAGCGCTGAAATCAGTTCATCACACTCTGTCCGGGTAAGGCCTTTTACACCGGATGCGTTCCGGTGTCCGCCGCCCCTGAACTTCTCGGCAATCCCGTTGATGACCACCGTCTTGGATCGAAGACTCGCATCATAGACGAAGCTTCCGTTGTGTTCCCTTTCCGTAATCAGAAGAAAGATTTCGAACTCGCGAACATGACCGTATTCATCTACGAAATTCCGCGCTTCGGAAGCGGTCATTCCCCATTCCTTCTGTTCCTTTACAGTAATGATCCGGTAAGCCAGTTTCTGATCAAGTATTTTGACCGTACTTCTGATCATGTTCGCAAACCGGAAGTCCCTGAGACTCTGATCAAACAGTTCCCGGTTCAGCTCGGGAATCCGAACACTGAACTGAGCCGTCCAGCCGGCGATTTCCAGTGTATGAGACTGGGTATTGGTGGTTCGGAAACAAAGCGTATCCGTAAGCATTCCCCGATAAAGATATTCCGCGGTCTTCTGCGACATTTCCTTACCGCTCTGACGAAAGAATTCCGCCAGGATTTCACAGGTTGATGCGCTTGTTTCAAATACATACATCCGCTGTCCGTATGGGGACCGGTTCGGATGGTGATCGATCTTGATCAGCCGTCTTGCCAGTTCAAAACTGTCATCGTCAATGCGCTCTTCATCTGCGGTATCGACAACCAGGGCAAGGCTTTCCTTCAGTTCTTCCCTGCCAGGCACATCGCTGGCAGGCCAGCAGTTGCCCTGCGTGCAGTATTCCTTGCCGAGCGCGTATACCTTTTTGTCAGGATAATTCTCAAGAAGCCAGTTCTTAAGGCCGAACTGGCTTCCGACCGCATCACAGTCAGGATGGACATGACGAAAAATCGTTATAATATCAGCCTGTTCGATTTCTTCAAGCAGTCCATCAAAACAGAACATTGATTACAGCCCCAGCAGTCTGCAGGTATCTCTTGCGATAACGAGTTCTTCGTTGGTCGGTACAATATATACAGCGATTCTGCTGTCCGGCTTGGAAATCAGGCACTCCTTGCCATGGATTTCCGCGTTGAGATCATAATCGATGGAAAGACCAAGCGCCTCTTCAAGACCCTTCAGGATTCTTTCACGGGTGGCGGCATCATTCTCACCGAGTCCGGCTGTGAAGGCAATCGCGTCTACATGACCGAGCTCCGCATAATATCCGCCGACAACATTTACAACCCGGTTGGTATAGAGCTGGGTTGTAAGAATTGCCCGCTGATCGCCTTTGTCTACCGCAGCCTGAATGTCTCTGGCGTCACTGGAGATACCGGAAACACCGAGCATGCCGCTTCTCTTGTTGAGATAGGTATCCATTTCGTCAGGAGTGCACTCGAGCTTCTTCATCATGTAGAAGACAACAGTCGGATCAATGTCACCGCACCGGGTTCCCATCATGATACCGCCAAGCGGAGTAAGACCCATGGAGGTGTTGATAACCTTTCCGTTCTTAATTGCCGTAATGCTTGCGCCGTTGCCAAGGTGGCAGGTAATCATATTGAGCGTATTGACATCCCTGTCCATGAGTTCGGCCGTGCGGCGGTTGACATACCAGTGGCTGGTACCGTGAGCGCCATAGCGGCGGATATTATACTGCTTGTACCAGTCATAAGGTACCGGGAACAGATAACTCTCCGGTCCCATGGTCTGATGGAATGCGGTATCAAATACAAACACATGACCGATGTGCGGCAGCGCGCTGCGGAATGCCTCATAGCATACCAGGTGTGCGGGATTGTGCAGCGGGGCGAGTTCAGCGAGTTCTCTGACCTTTCCGACAACATCTGCGTCTGCGACAACGGACTGATCAAAATAGGAACCGCCCTGCACGATTCTGTGACCGGCACCCTGAATCTCATCAAGAGATTTGACAATTTCATATTCCAGAAGCGAATCCAGAAGCAGTTTGACAGCGGTCTTATGATCCGGAATCGGAAGGTCCTTTACCTTCTTTTCTCCGTTTACCTTGATGGTAAAGGTGCCGAGATCCTGGCCGATGCGCTCTGCCTGACCGCTTGTCAGAACGGTTTCAGACGGCATGTCAAACAGCTGAAACTTCAAAGACGATGAACCTGAATTTACTGAAATAACCTTACTCATAATTTCCTCCGATCAGTTCTGTTTCCAATAGGTTGTTCAGATATGCTGCAGCAGATGGATCCTTCTCCATCCGGCTGTATACCAGTTTCCTGGCATTTGCCGCCTGAATGCATTTCAGAGTCTCTTCATAATGTTCCAACTCCGCTTCGCTTTTTCTGACGGTATCATGCACCGCACTGCGGGAAATACCTTCCAGTTCCGCTATTTCCTGCAGAGAATAATCATCCCGGTAATAATACCGGCAGAGCTCCTGCTGTCTCTCGGTTAGCAGTGCGCCGTAATAATCCAGAAGTGTATTCACTCTGATCTTATCCGACATGTTCCTGCAGTTCCTCGGAAATGCTGTACAGATAGGACTCCAGATCAAACGGTCTCAGATCTTCCGGTTTCTCACCAAGGCCGATGAAGTAAACCGGCAGATGCAGGCGGTGCTTGATCGAAATAATAATGCCGCCTTTTGCAGTACCATCCATCTTTGTCAATATAATACCTGAAAGATCAGTCGCTTCATTGAAAATTTCTGCCTGCGCAAGTCCATTCTGCCCGGTAGTCGCATCAAGGACCAGCCAGGTGTTGTGCGGCGCTCCGGGAATTTCCTTTGCGGCAACCCGGTTCATTTTCGAAAGTTCCGCCATAAGACCCTGCTTGTTCTGCAGACGGCCGGCTGTATCACAGAGAAGAATATCGATATGATTTTCCTTCGCATACCGGCATCCGTCGACTATTGCCGCGCTTGGATCGCCGTTTTCCCTTCCTTTGATTGTAGGAACTCCAAGTCTTTCTCCCCACTCCGCAAGCTGATCAATTGCCCCGGCACGGAACGTATCCGCTGCCACAAAGGCTACGGTCCTGCCCTGATCCATATACATTTTTGCAAGTTTCGCGCAGGTCGTTGTCTTGCCGCTGCCATTGACGCCTTCAAGAAGAATGACGGTCGGGCCGTTTTCATTATAGCGGATCGGAGGATCTTCGCTTTCCTCGTAGATTTCCTTCATGGATTCAATCAGAAAGTTCATCGCCCAGCGGAACGTGACATTTTCGTATTCGCTCGCGGTAGCCTTCAGCTTTTCACAGATCATGTCCGCAAGCTCGATTCCGACATCCGCTTCCAGAAGAACAATGGTCAGCTGTTCCAGAAACTCATCATTGATGCCTTTGTACTTGAGCTTCATCTCATTCAGCGCACCGCCGAAGGAATCCTTTGATTTCCTGAATCCGGAAAGATAGATTGCCTTGTCCTCCTTTTTGGAGAACGCATTTTTCAGTTTATCCAGAAAACCCATTATTTTTCTCCCTCAGGCTGTTCTTCTGCCATATTCATCGCATCACGCAGTTCCACCTTCAGCATCTGGGAAACACCCTGCTTCTGCATCGTAACACCATACAGGACATCGGTATTTTCCATGGTGCCGGGACGGTGCGTAACCACTATAAACTGGGTCTGATTCGTATAATTGTGCAGGTACTGAGCAAACCGCTCCACGTTGCCCTGATCAAGGGCTGCCTCAACTTCGTCAAGAATGACGAGCGGTACCGGTTTGACCTTGAGAATCGCAAACAGAACACAAAGAGCGATCAGTGATTTCTCACCACCCGAGAACAGCATGTTGTTCTGAACGGCCTTTCCCGGAGGCTGCGCGTCAATGTCGATTCCGGTATTCAGAATATCGGTCGGATCCTCAAGGATCAGTGTTGCCTTGCCGCCGCCGTAAAGACTGCGGAAGATGTCGTTGAATTCCCGGTTGATCGCGTCAAACATGGATTTGAACTGGGTTGTCATCACCCGGTCCATTTCCTCAATCGCCGCAAGGATTTTATCCCGGCTTGCGGTCAGTTCCTCAATCTGCTTCTTCAGGAATTCATACCGGCCGTTGACTTCCTCATACTGTTCGGGTGCTTCCATGTTGACATTGCCGAGCCGTTCGATATCCGCCCTCAGCTGCATGACCTCTTCCCGCGCGTTTTCAACCACGGTATCTCCGACTTTTGTCTTGGCAAATTCAAAGGTCAGCTGATATTCACTGGCAAGCCGCTGAAGATTGTTTTCAATCTTTGTTTCGAGACGTCCCTGATCAATCTTGATCGCATTGGCCGCGGCTGTGGCGCGTTCCTGATCCTTGCGCAGCTGCCGGATCTGCTGATCCTTGCGGTCAATCTCACCGTTGACAATAATCCTTCGTTCCCGTTTGGATTTGATTTCCGAAGTAATCCGGTCCCGTTCGGAATAAGCCCTGTTCAGACGAACAACAGTATCGTCCGCTTCTTCTTCATTGAAGGATTCCACCATTCCATCCGGGGCAAGCAGCGCAAGATCATTTTTGAGACGTTCATATTTTGCCTGCTTGGCATCCACTACCGGTTCAAGACTCGCCGCGGCAATCCGGTTCTGCTGCAGACGGCGGGTAATTTCCTCCCGTTCGCTTACTGCCTTCTCGCTTTCCCTTCTGGAAAGCTCCACCCGGGCAGACTGCGCGTCGATTGATTTCCGGATATTCTCCGCTTCATGAGCGGCAGTAATCGGCGTCGTGGAACGCTTCATCTTACCGCCGGTCATGGAACCGCCGCGATGAATCACTTCCCCGTCCGTTGTCACAATGTTGTACATCCTGCGGGTAAGACCGGAAAGCTCATTGCCGGCTTCCATCGTCTTTACAACCAGAACATTGCCAAGCAGGTAATCCACTACCGGCTGGAATCTCGGGTCACAGGTCACAAACTGGTCGGCTGTGCCAAGATACCCTTCCGTATTCGAACAGATCACCGAAGCTTCGTGACTGACCGTTCTTCTGGTACAGACACTGACCGGAAGGAAGGTCGCCCGTCCGCTCTGGTTCCGTTTCAGGAAGCGGATCGCATTCCGTGCGCTTTCCTCATCTTTGGTGACGATATTGTACATCGCCCCGCCAAGCGCTTCCGAAACCGCCTGTTCATACCCGTTTTCAGCATGTATTTCCTGTCCGATCACACCCAGTATCCCATGCAGCGCATTGCGGTTTTCCATGATGGATTTCGTTCCTGCGTTGCGTCCGCTTGAGAATGGATCCCGGAGAATATTTTCAAGATAGACCTGCTGGTTCTGCAGACTGCGCAGAAGACTCTGGGCCTGTTCATACTCATTTCCAAGATCAAACACCTTCTGGGCAACCTGCCGCAGGCGTTCGCTGTCCAGTCTGATTTCATTGTTGATGGCGTCCAGACGCTGCTTTCTGTCTTCGTATTCCAGCTTGGCAGTATCGAGCAGTTCCTTGGTTTCCCTTGCCTTCTGTTCCCGGTTACCGGTTTCGATAATATACTTTCTGCGCTCATCCATTTCGGTGCGCCGCTGTTCGAGATTCGTAATATCATCGACTGCCTTCATGAGCTGTTCCTGAAGATCGGAAATATCCTTCTCCAGCTGAGAGGATTCTTTCTTCTGCTCAAGAATTCTTCCTTCCCCTACCTGCAGCTCCGTGGAGTAGATCTGCGTCTTTGTTTCTATATCAAACAGGGTCTTCTTCGCGTCATCGATGGAAGCGTTCAGTTCCTCCACTTCCTGTACGAGAACCGCGATTTCTATCTGCTCCAGCCGCTGCTTCTTTTCCCGGTATATTTCCGCCTTGCGGGCCTGCCGTTTCAGCGGGCTGACCTGTTTTTCCAGTTCCGCAAGAATATCCTGGCTGCGATCCAGATTGTCCTTTGTGCGGCTCAGCCTGGAAATACTTTCCAGTTTGCGCTTTTTATATTTTGATACACCGGCTGCTTCTTCAAAGATCCCCCGGCGGTCAAGTGGCTTGCTTTCCGCGAAGGTAATGACATTACCCTGAGAAATAATGCTCAGACTGGATTTGCCGAGTCCTGTATCCAGAAACAGGTCCACTACATCCTTCAGCCGGACCGCATTCCGATTGATCAGATACTGCGCGTCGCCGGTATCCCGGTACAGACGGCGGGTTACCTCGAGTTCATCCTTGTCAGAATTCAGAATATGACTGCTGTTGTCAAACACAAGGGTGACCTCTGCCATATTCAGAGGTCTGCGGTCAGCAGAACCGGAAAAGATGACATCACTCATCTTTTCACCGCGCATCTGACGGCTGCTCTGTTCTCCAAGCACCCAGCGCACGGCATCAGTAATATTTGATTTTCCGCATCCGTTCGGTCCGACGATGCCGGTAATCGGATGTTCAAAAGAAATAACGGTTTTGTCGGCAAAAGACTTGAATCCCTGCATTTCGATCCGTTTTAAAAACATCGCACTCTCCTTAAAAGTCCTCGCATATTATAACAAAAAGACCCGTCCTCGCCTACGTAATGACGACCTTTCCGAAAGAAAAAAGGCTCTCTCTGAGAACCTTAGGAACCGCGTTGTCAGTTCTTTTCCTTTATCGCGGTGAGAATCTCTTCGAGAACCTTCGTCTCGTCGCTCTTTGCCGGAGCGGCTGGAGCTTCTTCCTTCTTCGGCATGATCTTGTTTACTGCCTTCAGAATGCAGAAGAGAACAAATGCCATGATCAGGAAATTGATGACAGCTGTGATGAATGCACCCCAGTTGATGACCTGGCCGGTATTGCCGATCGGAGTAGCCAGACCGATTTCGGTTCCGCCAAGGCAGCCGATGATCGGGTTCAGGATGTTTTCAGTCAGGGCGGTAATGATTGACTGGAACGCGCCGCCGACCATGACGCCGATCGCCATGTCCATAACGTTTCCCTTGAGTGCGAATGCTTTAAATTCTTCTAAAAATTTCTTCATATGCTTCCTCCTTTATGGCTTCTGATTCCCTATCCCCTTCGATGGTCAGAATCAGATAGCTGCCTCTGCAGTAGCGGTTGGCACGGCGGTACGGTTCCGGTTCGAGGATCACCGTCGTGCTTCCCTCTTTGATCAGCGGATACATCCGCTGTTCAAGATCTTCCAGATATGGCATTTCATACGGATAGTCCTTGATGAACATCATCGGTCTTCTTCCGTATACCAGCTGATAGGCCGGTGCTTCCAATCCATACCGGTTCCGGTATCCATCCAGAATAGCAGCGATCTGTTCTTCGCTGCATTCACTGGAAAGAATGACGGCATCCATGCCGGGCTGTGACTGAATAAAGGCCAGTGCCCAGGAGTTCGTAATATTGAACGTCATCCCGGCAATACAGTGGTCAAGATTCATCCAAAGATCCCCTGCATTTGAAAGTATGGATCTGCCAATGAAAATTCTATCACATTCATTTTCTGAAACAACCGGTAATTTTACAAATTTTCTGAAATGTGTATCATCATCTGCGCTGTCCTTTTCCTCCGTGTAAATAAGAGGGTATTCCATGATTCCCTCACGGGGTGAAAAGACGTATGTCTGATGTCCCTTCCGCTCATGGCGGCTGGCCCGCTTCTCAGAAAGAAGTTTCAGAAGCTGTCTTCTTGTTTCATTCAATTCATTGACCGGAAGGAATACTTCCTGCAGTTCTTCAAACAAAACGGAAACACGATATGGCTCCTCGCCTGTTTTGGAAAGTGCCTTCGTCATCCGTTCCTTTCCAATCGGTGCCTTATCCGCCTTCTGAAGGATGATCCGGCTCTGTGCGCTCACATGAAATCCTTCTTCATCGACCGCCTCAAGACACAGCGGTTCGCCAATCAGGGCCCGACAGGAAATCTGTACGGAAATCAGACGTTCATGTTCCTCCATTTCCTTCTGAAGCTGTTTCAGAAGCGAAGTATCACTTGTCTTGAGAAGCGGCTGTCCCGGTTTCGGAACTGGTTTGGAATGACATTCCAGCCACACTTCATCCCCTGCTTCTGCCGCATTGACAAGTTTTCCCTTTTTCTCAATTTTCACAGCAGTCAGACCGGTATCGACTGGACGGTTAAGAATCCGCAGCCCGTCATGCTGGGACAGATGATCACTCAGGCGCACCAGAACCTTTCCATCCTTGTATCGCAGCACCTTTCCGATTTCCACACCCCGGTGATTGGGACGGTCCATGGTCATCCGCTGAGCAAAGTCCGCGTGAAACAGATACCCTTCGGTAAACCCGCGGTTGAAAAGCCGTTCCAGCATGTGGAGCCGCTGTTCTGAAACCTGATACAGACGGCCGCTGTAATACGCATCGATTGCCTCCCGGAAGGTCTTTGTCACAAGATACACATACTCGCTTTTCTTCATCCGTCCTTCGATTTTAAGACTGGATACTCCCGCTTCGATCAGCTCCGGAATCCTGTCGATGACATTGAGATCCTTCATCGCAAGCGCATATTCTCCCGCCGGGGAATCAAATCGGCTATGGCCGTCGCTTGGATAGAAACGAAGCCGGCACATCTGTGCGCATACGCCCCGGTTGCCGGATCGGTTCTTCACGGATGAGGACATCAGACACTGGCCGCTGTAGCCAACACACAGTGCCCCATACGCGAACACTTCAATTTCAATCCCGGTCTTGCAGCATTGCCGCACGGTCTCGATGCTCGTTTCTCTTGCAAGAACCGCGCGGGAGGCTCCCTGTTCCTTCATGAACTGACAGCCGGCCGCGTTATGGATATGCATCTGGGTGCTGCAGTGCAGCTCAAAATCCGGATATTCCAGACGGATCCGGTGGAAAAGGCCGTAATCCTGTATCAGAAGCGCGTCCACATCTGCCTCATACAGAAATCCGACTTCCTTCATTGCCGCATCCATTTCCGCTTCATACAGAAGCGTATTCATCGTGACATATACCTTTACATTCCGGATGTGGCAGAACCGGACCGCCTCCAGAAGCTCTTCATGATTAAAATTCCCGGCAAACGCACGGGCGGAGAAACTGGTACATCCAAGATATACCGCATCACATCCGGCCGCTACAGCTGCGTGCAGCGCATCCATGTTTCCGGCCGGTGAAAGAAGTTCAATCTTTTTCCGCATATTCCTTTATCTTCCGGTATTCCTTCAGAAGATCCTCCATCCGCATCCTGGCATTGGCAGCGCTGGTCGAGGGAAGGCAGATATGAATTCTGTCACAGTCCACATATTTCTCATAAAGGCTCCCTGCCTTGCGGCCGGTGGTGAACACCGCCCGGATCTTTGTTTTTCTTACAAGGCCGTCAATATCATTTGCCGTGACATCCGTAATGCTCGCGTCGCTTGAGGCGTGAATGCGGCAGGAGAAGATCACATCCCAAAGGGCAATATGACGGCGGTGACAGAATTCTCTCCTGTCCAGGATTTCTTCTTCAAAAAGCATGGCCATCAGCGGCCAGAACCGGTTGGTTGCATTGGCGTAATAGAAGTCCTTTTCACGGGAGACAACAGATGGAAACGAGCCGAGTATCAGAACCCTCGATTCCGCATCAAAAAGCGGATCGAACGGATGTTTCAGCAATGGTTCAGCCATGGCTCAGATTCCTCAGAAGAAACAGCTCCAGTGCCTGCATGCCGTCAAGGCTTCCGTTTTTCATTCCCTGATCAATATCCGCAAGTTCCGCAAGCCGTTTCAGAAACCAGCCGCTGGAATGACCGCCGCAGCTGTCCAGATCCCTGTCCGGATAATTACTTCCGGCCCGCTTCCGTATTTCCTCATTGCTGAGACCTGCCTCATAACAGCGCCGTACATTGAACAGTTTTTTCAGGCGGTAGCTAAGCGTCGGCATGATACCGTAAACATCCATGGACGCATGTTCCGTCATTTCCTTCCAGCATTCAATGGTTTCCCTGGCCTTTCCTTTGATAAAGGCATCCGACAGTTTCCAGACATTCACTTCCGGATTAAAGGAAACCAGTCCCGCAATGACTGCCCGGTCAATCTCTTTTTCCCCATAGAGATCCAGCTTTTCCATTGTCCTGTAGAACTCTGTGGAAGAATCACCGATTCTGAGTTTCAGCTCCCGAAGTGCGTCGTTTGAAAGATGATATCCCTTCCGGTTCAGTTCCCGGTCAATCAGCTGCTCGAGTTCTTTGGGACTTGGCGTGGAAAAACTGATCATGGTTACGGTTTTCCCTGAATAGGAAGAAAGCACCTTATACTCCCGGGTGCGCTTGTCACAGGCAAACCCATCACAGAGAAAGATGAGATCGCAGTCCGGATTCGGATTGGCACAGTACTGATCCAGCAGCTGGGCGTTGTCAGCGGGTGCGTCTTTCTTTTTTGAAGATTTATTTCCTCCGGATCCGGTGGGAGACTTCAGAAAATACGGATTGCTCAGAAGAACAACCCGTCTGTCCCCGAACAGGGAAACCGTCGCGCATTGATTCAGTGCTCCGGCAAGAGAAAAACCGGTGCGGCTGCTCGCGTCCAGCACAATGATATTTTCACCCACGGCACCGGATTTCTGAATCAGTGCTTTTTTTCTCGCATTCAGCTGATAGCTTTCTCTGCCTTCCAGTACGGTAATCACAGGCCTATTATATCAGTCTTTCCAGAAATCCTTTCATGAAGAAAAAAACTTGCGGGCATCCTTTAGAAACGTACCTTCCGCCTCTTTTTTCGATCTGATCCAGCCGATGGTTCCTGAGGAAGTCACAAGCAGATTCTGCCCTGCAGGCAGACAGAGAATCGTAATATCCCCTTCCTCCTTGGTATCCAGATACGGGATTCTTCTCTGATTCAGACGGTTCGTTACCTCAGGACTTGGATGATGGTAGATACGGTAGGCACCGCTTGATACAATCGCCAGTTCCGGCCTTACCGTATCAAGAAACACGGCACTGTTTCCGGTGGCGGAGCCATGATGGGAAAGCTTGAGGATATCAGCCGAAAGCATGTCATATTTTTTCAGAAGGGATTCCTCCGTATGGAAACTTGCATCCCCCATCAGAAGAATGTTCAGACCATTCATCCGGAAACAGGTTATGACAGAGCTCTCATTTTCATCTTCGCTCTCAATGGTATTGAGATCATGGAACAGCATTCCGCCAAGAATGTACTGTCCCTCATGATCGGTAATGATCTTTTCCGAATGATACGTATCCTCTACCCGCTCCATATTGCCGCTGTGATCCTTGTCGGAATGGGTAATGATCATGGCATCAAGACGCTGAATTCCCTTGGCCTTCAGAAATCCATTCAGGGCGTTCCATTGCGAGGGTTTTCCAGTATCCACAAGCACTGTTCCTTTTCCATAAGGGCCCTTGATCAGAATTGCGTCTCCCTGGCCGACATTGATAAAAGTCAGCTCCGGAAGCGGATGGAATAGACCGCCGTACTGAAACAGAAGAAAAAGAAGGATTCGGATCTCATTTCTGCGTGAGTGCTTTCGAAAAGTAGCCAGCAGCAAAAGATAAAACAGAAGTCCCAATCCAAGCATCGTTCCATTTCTCTCCGGGATCTGCACAAAGGCCAGAAGACGATCTGCCGCTTTGATCCAGGAAGCGGCCGGTATCAGAAAAAGCGCCTCCATCATTCCCAGAAGCCAGAGAAACCCCATGCACGGAAGCAGAAGACGGAAAGAAAGCAGTTCCAGCGGATTCACGGTATGAAACAGAAGGGATTCCATCTGACAGCTGATCCAGAGCCGGTTCAGATGGCTGTTTGAACGGCTTTTGGAAAAACGGTATACTGCCGGAATCAGAAAGGCAGCACTGCCTGCGGCAGAAGGAAACAGCCTCAGACCGATCAGATATCCGATCCCGGTTTTTTTTCTCCCGGAGCATCCAAGAAACCCAAGCGTCGAAAAGATCAGCCGCTGTACAAGCAGATATGGAAAATGAAATACTGCCGCAAGCAGCAGCGTGATGATAAAAGTGACTCTGCGGTTATCCTCTTCATACAGAAAAAAGGAAAACAGCATCGTAAGAAAAGCAATCACTCCTGACAGGGAGAATCCCCGATCCGCAAATATGCCTTCAAACTGATCCGGGGAACGGATCTGAAACAGAAGGTTCAGAAGCACCTCTCTGTCCTCTTCTCTGACCCGATCCTGAATCCGTTTCATAAGATATCCCCTCAGACTGCGGGATGGGTGAAGTACTGTTATGGAATCCGCGCTTACCGCCTGATAAATCCCCTGTCGATGACAGTATGCGGCAAAGTCAAACCGCCAGAATCCTCTGGCTTCTGAAAGATCCTGTATGGTTCCATTCCAGGAAATCCAGCTGTCCAGGATCGGTCTCTGTCGGGTATATACGAGCATCTTTCCATGGCCGTTTTTTACGATGCAGTAGCTGTTTCTTACCTGAATGACCCGTCCTTCATAGAATGGCTCAGTCTGATGAAATGGAATCAGGAAAATACCGAGAATCAAAGCGGCTGAAACAATCTGTTTCCATCCCGCCATCATGCCCGCAAGCAGTAAGGCAAGCACATAAACTGCAGCACGGCAGGATTTGGCGGAAAGAATCAGCCACGCAAGGATTACCAGAAGCAGCGGATGATCCAGAAGATCCCTAAAGGGTGATAAGATCTTCAAGTTTTTCATACTTCGCGCGTCCGATTCCCTTGACATGCAGCAGATCCTCCCGCTTCTGAAACAGTCCGTGTTCCGTTCGGTAGGATACGATTTTCTGCGCCATGGCCGGTCCGATGCCGGGAAGCCTTGTCAGAGTCTCCTCATCCGCGGTGTTGATGGAAATCCTCTCGGGTTCTCCAGGCTGCTTCTTTTCCGGAATATTCAGAACATCATGGTTGTTCAGCACGGTTTCAGGATTCAATGCGGAAAGATCCGCGCTGTCCTTTAAATCCACGCATTCAAGGACCTCGGCAACAGTCGCATAGGGATGCGTGACAATCGGCCCGGGCTCTTCAACTGCACCGGTTACGGTAATGGTGATTTCCTGGGCATGCATCTCTTCCAGATTGATCGGGCTAACCCGGATCCCGAATGTCATAAGACCCATCATAAATAAAATAAGCAGTCGCTTCATATCAGCCTCCTGCTTATCTGTATAGATCGATATCGGAAATCTCTCCGGAACAATTACTTCTGTTCAACAGAAATGATCAGAACCTTGTACGGCTTTTTTGCCGGAACCTCACTGATCTGACCGGCCTTGCGATCAAGAATCGCCTTGGCAAGCGGTGTCTCATTGGAAATCATACCCTCAAGAGGATCTGCTTCCTGACGGCCGACGATCCGATAGGTAGCGGTTTCCATGGTGTCCTGGAACTGCAGGGTTACCGTAGAACCGATATGAACGACCTTGGAATCTCCCTTGGTATCAATGATTTCATAATTCTTGAGCATGAACTCCAGTTCGGAAATCCGATGTTCCAGCTGCGCCTGCTTTTCTCTTGCGGCATCGTAGTCGGCGTTTTCGGAAAGGTCACCCAGGGAACGGGCTTCCTTCAGTTCTGCCTTGACAACCTCACGTTCGACATGAACGAGGTTGGAATATTCATCCTGTAATTTCTTAAGACCTTCTTCGGTCAGATATGTCTTTTCTTCAGCCATGAAACTCTCCTTAACTTAACCACGCAATATTATATCTCACGGGAATGAATGATGCTACTGATTTTTGTTGCCAGAAGATCAATTGCAACGGCGTTGCTGCCGCCTTCGGGAATGATGATATCCGCGTATTTCTTGGTCGGTTCAATGAAGGAATCATGCATGACGCGGACGGTACTGACATACTGATTGACCACGCTGTCAAGAGACCTTCCCCGTTCCTTGACATCCCTCATAAGCCTCCGGATAAAACGGATATCACTGGCGGTATCTACAAATACCTTGATATGCTCGAGCCGGCGCAGATCTTCATTTTCCAGAACAAACAGACCTTCAAGCAGAATGACATCGGCGGGTTCCACTGTCACAGTGACATCCGAACGGTTGTGCACAACAAAATCATAAGTCGGCCTCTGAATGGAATGCCCCTTCATCAGTTCCTTGAGATGGCTGATCAGAAGATCATTGTCAAAGGCAAACGGATGATCATAGTTGGTACGGTATCTCTCCTCCATGGTGAGATGAGACTGATCCTTGTAATAATCATCCTGGCGCAGAATCAGAACCGACCGGACATCCTTGAATTCATCCGCGATTTTTTCCGCAATACTGGTTTTTCCCGAAGCGGTTCCTCCGGCAATACCGATCAGAATTGGTTTATTCATGGCTTCTCTCCTCAGCAGGGTTCACTTTTTATCAGATGATCCGCTCTGTCATAACATAGCCGGATCCGGAATGGATCAACAGATCCGGAAAGCATCTGTTCCAGAAAGATTCTGTCCCCCTCCCACAGCTGCAGGCTGAGGACCTGATCCTCATCGATCCAGGCAAGCGTTCCCTCATCACATTCGCGCATGGTTCCGGAAAAGCGCCGACATACAAATACCGCAATCTCCTCCGGTTCTTTACCTTCGTATTCAAACAGCAGAATACCGGCCGGAATCAGTTGTTCCGCATTGAGTCCGGTTTCTTCCCTTACTTCCCTTACGGCACAGTCCTCATAGGATTCCTGTCCTTCGCACTTGCCGCCGACACCGATCCACTTTCCGTGATTGACATCATTTTTCTTCCGGTTCCTCAGCAGCATCAGCCACTTTCCATCCCGGATCAGATAGACACATGTGCTCTTTTTCATCAGTGGTAGGTTGTATGCGCCGCGACATTGGCATTATGTTCTTCCAGCGTCTTTGCGTAGTATACTTCGCCGGTCGCCACATCCGCCATGAAGAAGTAGTAGTCGTTTTCCGTCGGATGCAGGACTGCGTCAATAGCCTCAGGCCCTGGATTCACGATCGGTCCCGGGGGAAGTCCGGGATACATGTACGTATTGTACGGACTGTCAAAATCCGCGTTTGCCTCACATGCCAGCCAGTTTTCACCGTCGTCATTATCCATGGCATAGCAGACCGTTACACTTGACTGCAGCGGCCAGTTATCCTTCAGACGGTTATAGAACACACCGGCAATCATTTTCATATCATCCGGTTTTCCGGATTCATACTGAACGATGGAAGCCAGCGTATAGAGATCATGAATCGAATACTTGCTTGCGTCAAAGTCCTCCTTGAAGGAGTTATAGACCGCAAGCTGCTGATCCAGAATCTTTTCTGTGACAGTTTTCGCGTCCGTTTCCCGATAGAACTGATAGGTATTCGGTGCCAGATACCCCTCCAGCCGGATGCGGATATTCTCCTTGAAAAGCCCATCTGTCAGGAACGGATATTTCTCCATCAGGCCGCGGAGATAGGATTCATCATTCCACAGCTCCAGAAGTTCCTGGGCGCTGACATTGGTTTCCGCCGCGATTTTAGCGGCCGCGTGCTTCGCCCAGTCTCCTTCAATAATGGTCACTCTTGCGGCATCCACTTCTGCCGCCGAGGCATCATTGAGTACCTCAAAGATATGTTCCGGGGTCCAGTTCTTGTTCAGGGTATAAGTCCCGGTCTTGACATCGGTCAGATTCTTCTGACGGATATGATAGTACACATAGTCGGGATTTCCGATGATGCCTTCCTTATGAAGCTCAGCCGCAACAGCTTTGGCGCCTGTGCCTGGCTGAACCGTATAAGTGACCTGCTCACTTTTCTTCTGAACCGGCTTCAGGGCGTTCTGATAACCGAAGTAGAACACGGCGCCGGAAATCAGAAGGACGGGGATCAGTACAACAATCAGAAGCCGTCCCAGATTCAGTTTCCTTTTTTTTCTGACCGTACGTTTTTTCTTCTTAGCCATCGTCTTCCTCTGTAAAGGCAAGAAGAACTTCCTGGCACATTTCAAATTCTTCCGGATCCGTTACTTCTTCAAGATTTCCATCCTCGTCATAGCTGTAGACAAGAACGGTTTCCTCATCCTCCTGCACTTCCTCATTCGGATCGGTGATAAACACATAGTTTTTCCCGGTTTCTTCATTTTGAAATGTCAGAAGTATCTTCATCGGAAATTCCTGTCCGTCTTCATTGGCAAGAATAATCGTATCTTCCATAAACTGCCTCCTGTCCGCAATTAAGAAAGGTGTTCAACCGCCTTTGCTTCTTTCTGCATCAAGATAATACTGCAGAATCCGAACTGCCGCCATGCGGTCGATCACCTTTTTTCTTTTTTTTCGAGATAAATCAGCTTCAATCAGAATCTGTTCCGAATCCTTTGTGGTACATCGCTCATCCTGAAGCGCAACCGGAACTCCGCTTTCCGCTTCAAGCACCCGGCCGAACTGCTCACAGATCAAAGCCCGTTCGCCCCGGTCACCGTTTTCCAGAAGCGGCCATCCCAGTACGATCTGATCCGGATGTTCCTTCTGAACCAGTTCCAGCAGCCGGTCCATGCATGTGTCATAATCATCCGGATGAAAGCGGATCGTTGTGACGGGACTGGCAATCAGGCCGGTTTCTGAGCGGGATACTCCGCAGGTAACAGATCCAAGATCAAGGCCAAGATAAATCATCTGTTGTTTTCTTCCAGATAGAACCGGACCAGTTCCTCTATGATCTCATGCCGTTCTACCGACTGAATGATGGACCGCGCGTTTTTATGTGAGGAAATATACGCAGGATCATTGGAAATCAGATAGCCGGCAAGCTGGTTGATAGCATTGTAGCCGCGTTCTTTCAGAGCAGACTCCACTAACATCAGAACCTGACGGATGTTTTCACGCCTCACCTGATCGGCGTCAAAGCTGACGGTCGGGGAAATATCAATATTACTCATGGGAACACCTCCACTTCCTGTTTTTTATTTTAGTTCACGTTTGAAGAAAAGTATAGAATGCGCTTACATCTTTTCTCTTTCAGTTACATTTTTTCATTCAGACGCACAGGCTTCCTTTTCCAGATCAATGATTCTATCGGCGATCCGGACGGTGGAAAGACGATGTGATACCAGAAGCACCGTGCGATCCGTCATCTCCTCTTTCAGAGACTTCAGAATCATCGCCTCATTGAGACTGTCCAGATTGCTGGTCGGCTCATCCAGAAGAACAAACGGCGCGCCATGCAGAAAGATCCTGGCAAGCCCGATCCGCTGTCTCTCTCCTCCGGAAAGAGTATCTCCAAGCTCCCCGACCTCGGTATCGTAGCCCTTTGGAAGCTTCATGATAAAGTCGTGGATCGAAGCTTTTTTTGCGGCCGCCTGGATTTCCTCATCCGTAGCATTCAGACGGGCAATGCGGATATTTTCCGCGATCGTATCCTTGAAAAGTTCGGTGGACTGCGTCATGTAGCTTTCCATATCCCGAAGATCGGAGGTATTGATTTCCTCCACAGAACGCGAGGAGATCCGTACTTCTCCCTGCTTTACCTTCCAGAAGCGCATCAGCAGTTTGAGAATCGTGGATTTTCCGCATCCGCTTGGACCCACAAGTCCATAGATTCCTTTCGACCCGAACGAAGCAGAGAAATCCTTCAGTACCGTTTCCTTCTGATAGCCGAATGTCACATGATCCATTTCCGCAGACGCAAAGGATACCGGCTGCTTTCCGGTGATTTCTTCGGTTTCCGGTTTCTCATCAATGAGCGAAAGAATTCTTGCGCCGCTGGCAAGAGTGGACTGCAGAGCTGTTCCAAGATTTGCAAGCGCGCTGACCGGTCCGAAGGAAGACATCAGAGCGATTACCGGCAGAAGAAATCCTTTCATGTCCGTTCTTCCGGACTGATACAGAAACCCTCCGGCCGCAAGCATCACAAGATCAAAGATCAGAATCAGCGTATTGGCCAAAGCGAGATTGGAACCGCTCAGGGCACTGAGCTTTTCCTGATGATTCCGAAGCGTATCGGTTCTTTCATTCATGATGTTCCTACGGGTTTCTCCGCTTCCAAACTGAATGATCTCCCGCAGCCCGCGGATATTTTCCAGCATGTATGCCGCAAGATCTCCGGATTCCCGCCGCAGATCATCCCCGAGGGTTCCGCTTTTTCTGGAAATGATCATCGGAAGCACAGCGCCGATCACAACATAGGCCGCAAGGGCGATAACTCCAAGAAGCGGATGAAAGCTGCCGATATACAGACACATGATGGTTTCGGTAAGTACCGCGATACAGATCGGAGAAATCGTATGGGCATAGAATACCTCAAGCAGTTCCACATCCGAGGTAATCAGAGAAATGAGATCTCCTTTGTCTCTGCCCTCAAGCTTTGCCGGCGAAAGCCGTCTCAGTGCCTGGAAAACCCGGTCACGGATGATTGCCAGAAGCGTAAAGGCAATATAGTGATTGGTACGCTGTTCCGCGTATTTCAGAACCGCTCTTGATAGAGCGATCACGATCAGAATGATACAGATTGTCTGATAACCAAGACGTACCGACTGGCCCATGCCGATTAATACAGCGTAACCGCCGAGAATCGGAATAAACTGGGCGCACAGAAATCCAAGCGTTCCTGCCAGAACGGCAAAACACATGTACCATTTCAGATCCTTTACCAGTTTCAGCATCCGGCACATGATCTTCAGTCTGCTTTCCGATTTCATTTCGGTTCCTCCTTCCCATACTGTTCCAGAAGAATCTGGGTATTCCAGAGCTTGGCGTATTCACCGTCTTGGGCAAGCAGCTCCCTGTGGGTTCCATGCTCTGCCACTTTTCCATCCTTCAGACAGTAGATATGGTCAGCCGCTGCCGTATTGGCAAGACGGTGTGTGATAAAGATCAGCGTTCTTCTGTTTCTTTCGGCAAGTATGGAGTTGAGAATCAGTTCCTCGCTTTCACTGTCGATATTGGAGGTTGCTTCATCCAGAATCCAGACCGGCGAATTCAGCAGATACGCTCTTGCAATGGCAAGCCTCTGACGCTGTCCGCCAGAGAGATTTTCAGCGTTTTCCAGAAGCTCCGTATCCAGCCCTTTTCCGTTGTTCAGAAGCTCATGAAGCTGTGCTTTTGCAAGCGCCTGAATCATTTCCTGATCGCTGTATTCTCCGTTTACGGAAAGATTTTCCCGCAGGGTTCCCTTGAAAAACACACTGCCGGAGGAAATGGCTGTGATTTCCTTCATCAGACTGTCGCGCTTTATTTCTGCGATCGGTATTCCGGCAAGCGAAACCGTTCCGGACGTTGGCTGAATTCTTCCCATGATCATGGAAGCGATTGTCGATTTGCCGCTGCCGGATTCTCCGACAATTCCGATGAACTGATGTTCGACTGCCTTCAGGGAGATTTCATGAAGTACTTCCCGTTCGCCATCATAGCTGAAGGAAACCCGGTCCATCACGATATCCCCATGGGCAGCGGAAAGACTGCCTTCCGCCGGATCTTCCGTATTGAGAAAGCGGAAAATTCGGTCGCTCGCGGCCATTCCGTTCATGGCGACATGAAAGTAGCTGCCAAGTCTGCGCATCGGCAGAAAGAAATCCGCTGAAAGAAGAATCATGAAGATGGCGTCCGCGATTCCGATTCTGCCATTCAGAAACTCTCCGGAAGCGATGATAATGCCAATCGCGGCTCCGCCATAGGCCACAAAATCCATAATGGTCACGGAATTCAGCTGCATCGTCAGAACCATCATCGTTACTCTGCGGAACTCTTCGGATTCCCGGTTCATCTGCTCATTCTTATACGCGTCCGCCTGATAGGTCTTCAGAGTTGTCATGCCCTGAAGATTTTCCAGAAAGCTGGATCCAAGCTCGGTATACTTTCCCCAGTATCTGGAAAGAATCCGTTTGGCAATCTTCTGCACCATCATGATCGCCCCGGGAATCAGCGGTACAGCAATCAGAAGAACCAGTGCGGTTTTCCAGCTGCCCCGGATCCCGAAGAGCACAAACAGCGTCAGCGGTGCCAGAAAGGCATAGAAAAACTGCGGCACATACTGTCCGAAATAGCTTTCCAGCTGTTCGGTCCCTTCCACGCTTTCCTGTACGAGCTCGGCGGTTGTGACATGTTCATGATATCGTTCCCCAAGCCTCAGAAGCTTATCGTAAATCAGACCGCGCAGTTTCTTTTTTACCGTAGAAGAAGCGAGCCAGCTCATCCTCACCGCCCCGCGGGTGATGAAAAAACGGGCAATGACAGTGATCAGAAGGACCGGAAGCAGAAGGTCTGCGTCCCATCTCCCACTCTCGGCCAGTTCTTCGATCAGAAAGGAAACGATACCGATCATGACCGCGTTCAGAACCAGTTCCAGCCACTGCAGAACGATATTTCCAATAATGTATTTTCTGCTTTCAGGGCAAAGCTTCATCAGTCGTTTATCAAACATATTCGTTTCACCTGTCAATCTGAAATAAGAGATATACAGAATTCGTTATTCCATATGTTCAAAAAGATCGAGATCCTTTTCCGTGATCGCCTTGAACAGATGTTGGTTCGAATCGATATAATCCTCTGGAATTCTTCCCTGCTGCAGAAGCCGCATCGCCCGGGCATGTTTTGCAGGATCCCATGAAGTGCCGGTAATCTTCCAGTTGTCTGATTTCTCCGCTTTCAGAACTCCCTTTTTGACCCGCACGATATAATCATGAATCATCTTCCGGATATCGCCGAGTGATCCGCCGGCTTCTGTCTCAATCAGTTCCGGCATATCCTCTTTTTCATACACAGCTCCGGGATTGAAGATCATGGTATCGCAGAGAAAATTCGTGCCGGCAAATTTAAACTGGTCGTCCTCATGAATCGGCATCCCGTCTTCAAAGGTCATATGTTCAATCCGGTTTCCGGATTCCCTGGAAACATTGATTTCATAACAGACGCCTTTGAAGTTGTACCAGTTATAGTCATGGGTTCCCTCCTGGATGGAAAGCGTCAGATCCCCGGGATGATAGGTGTTGAAAAGACCGGTGCATTTTTCCAGCAGCATTTTCAGCTGTCTTCCGTTCATCCTTACGATCGTGAGGGTATTTCCGAATTTATAGATCCGACTCAGATCGCTCTTACTGAGAACGCCTGGCAGAACATTGGTTCCCGGATCCGCGATCGCGGCTGCGGAAACCCTGGCTCCGGTATAATGCAGAATGACATTCAGAATCAGCGTATTCAGCGGTGTATCCATTCTATGTATCGCCGGCAGAAAGAGCTGTCCGTGTTCCGGATTGAGCTCTCCTCCGCACAGCTTTCCAACAGTGGCTTTCATATCCTCTCTTGCAAGCTCATGATATGGTTTCAATAACCGCATAAGATCCCTGTCTGGCGCAAAAGTGCTTATCTCGATCAATCGGGATGTTTTTTCCGTAACGGTCCAGCTTCCGTCCGTTTTCTCAAGAGAAAGATCAATGACGCTCATCGTTTCTCCGTCATTCTTATTCATGACCGTCAGAACTCCATTGATCAGAATACCTTCGATCCGTTTATGTTCATGGCTCGCTATCATGACATCAAACTGCGGAAATTTTTCACACAGCTGGGTGATACCGGAATGCTCAATATGGAACTCATCCGAAATGCCCATGTGGAAAAGGCCGATCAGCACATCATATTTTCCTTCAATTTCCTTCAGGATCTTTTCTGTTTCAGCATACGGGTCCGTAACAAGACATCCCTCCAGTATATTTCGATGAGTCCTTGCGATTACCGGGGTCGTCATACCGATCACCGCTGCCCGGACCGCTCCGATTCTTCTGATCAGACAGCCTCCGGCAATCGGAGTTCCCTCCGCATCATACACATTGCCAGTCAGAACATCCGCATTCAGCTCATGCAGAAACTTCCGGACTTTTTCCAGACCGTAATCATAATCATGATTGCCGGTAATACAGATATCATATCCGACCGCATTCATGGCAGCTGCCATGGGATGGATTTCATCGGTATGAATAAACAGATCCGCGGAATTTCCCTCAATACAGTCTCCCCCATCCACCAGAAGAGTATTCTCATTGCGGTATTCCCTTACAGCTGAAGCAATCTGGCACAGATTGCTGGTTGTGAATTCTGTGTCTGTAGGGTATTTCCATGGGTAAAACACGCCATGGATATCACTTGTCGCAAGAATCCGGATCGAGGCTGTTTCCTGATTCGAATGGCCGGAATCCTCCGGGATTGTATTGTTTTCCATCGATTCCGTAAAAGAAGTCATCGTGTTCTCCTTTCGAAAAAACCGGATGTTCTGAAAACGATCCGTCTGTACTTATTCTAACGGAAAAACGTCTCTATTCCGGCATGGAAACCGGATTTCATCTTCTCTGATTTTTTCTGTCATTGACCGTTTCCTGAAAGGAATTTCTGTCTGAAGGATCACAAACGACGGAAACTGTCAGACTTTTCAAGCATCTTTCAGCCAATCCCCAGGATCAAAAACACCCCATGGCAGATAATGGAATGCGTGTTTATCGCCGGCAGAAGATCATCCAGTCTGATCGAAGCTTTTTACTGCGTGCATGTTTTCCGAACTGTCTGAGAAGCTATCTGATTTCCTCATCATCCAGTCAGAAGTTCCTTTCTGTTTCGTTCCTGGTTTTCACGTAGGAAATAGGTATGGATATCCTGAATGATTTCCTTTTCCCCATCCCGGCCCACCTTCAGGAATGTGAAAACCGGCCAGGCATGGAACATGTCCGGTTTGATTTTTATTGTGTAATCCTTTACCCCGCAGCGGATGAAGGACGTTTCATAGTCCGGCGCAATACCGGCATTGTTTTCCGGACAATGGGCTTCAGGATCCTGTATAACAGACTCATTGATCAGCTTCCTTATCCACTGCATACTTCTTCCATCCCACTAACAGCGCCGTAAACATGATGATCGCACTGAGGCTCATATTTGAAGTCGCGATCCCGTTGATGAATGCGGTATTGCCAAGCTGACGCACCATGTTGAAAACCACCTTTCCAATCAGCAGATTGAATACACAGTACCACTTCGGAAACGGTGTACGTCCTTTGAAAAAGGCAATGAACTGCACGACACAGGCACCGATGAAAAACACGCTGAATACAGCCGTGGCCGGCATCATAAAGTACAGCAGATATTTCATTGCGATGTCATATCCGGCAGCCTTTCCTGCCGTTTCGGATACAGACTTATAAAGCCACATGAAAACACCGCATGGAAGATGTACCGCTCCGCCCCCGACAGCCAGAAACACATGGATCGCAAGCTTATAAAACCGACTGTTCAAAGACTTCTCATCACCGATCAGCGGACAGATTGTCAGAAAGCCGGGAAACTCCAAACAGATCCCCGCAAACCCAATCAGTCCTCCAAGAACCGGCCGCCACGCAGGCATCGTCAGGGCGATGCCGAAATACCCCTGAATCATATCCGCTCCATCCGGAAACTTCGCCGCCCCGATCAGAAGATCACCGATCAGTGTCAGCACTGCCCCGAACAGACCGATTTTCAGATACCGTTCTGCTTTTTCTCTTTTCATATTCCTGTCTCCTGTATCGAGATCCTTCTGCCATAAGAAACACAGACTGTTGGATATACAATGCCTTTCTTTTAAAAGGATCGATTCGTCTGAATACTTTTGATTCACAGCTTCCAGACTAAGTCTTACCAGCAGGGATGTCATTTTTGTTTTGAAAGCCCCTTTTCTTTCTGAAGGTAAAGCAGATTAAAGCAAGGAACAGATCCATGCCGTCAGAAAGGCACAGAACAGAAGCCCGATACAATGTCTGATCTGCTGCTTTCGGTTATAGCCAAAGCTGTGGTAACCGGCACAGCCTCTGGTCTCGGGAATGTAATGCTGGAAAAACTGTGTTTTTGTGATCAGAAAATAATCCAGACAGATGATATCGAATGCCTTCATGCCGAACAGTATGATCAGAAACCGCACAAGAAACTGAGGGAACGTATAGCCTCTCTGTATGCCATCCCAGCCGCCATACAGGATCACTCCGACAAAGCCCAGCATGCAGAGCACCATGATGATCCATCCAAAAAACGGGGCTGCAGGAAAAGGCGGTTTATGTACTCTCGCTTTTTCTTCAATGTCCCTGGGAAAGAACTTCAGAAGCCCGTTCCATGGGTAGAAGTAAGCAGCTGCCCATATCATGAGAAACAGCAGCGCACACATGATCAGTGTCAGAATAATGGTTACCTTCATCGTCTTCTCCCCGACGGACTGCGTCCATCCGTTAGTATACTCTAACTGATTGGCAAAAGGATCTGTGACTTTCATAAAGACAGGCACAATCCTGATCGAGAATCCTTTCAGCCGTCAGAAAGTATTCAGAGGCATCTGTACCTTGGAACCCTTTTTCTTTCTGCCGCTGAAAAAAACCGGAATTTTCCTTTCGAAACTCCGGTTTCATTTTTTTAAAAGATCAGCTCACGCCTGTTCGATCTTCTTTCGGACCTCCGCAAGCGCATCATGGACACGGGATATGTCCTTTCCTCCGGCCTGAGCCATATCAGGACGTCCCCCGCCGTTTCCTCCGGCGATCACAGCCGCCGCTTTTACAAGATCCCCGGCCCGCAGACCCTTCGCGATTGCGGCCTTGCTGGAAGCGCAGACAAATGTCACCTTGTCATGGCTGACATTGGACACAAACACAATGCTGTCTCCCATCTTGTTCCGAAGGGTTTCCGCATAAGATTTCATTGCGCCGGTATCCATGCCGTTTTCTTCCAGAATCAGCACTTTGAGACCGGCGATTTCCATCGCTTTGGAAAGTTTTGCATCGGCTTCCGCAGCCAGTGCCTTCTGCTTGGAATCTGCGACTTCCTTTCGCAGGGACGCATTCTCCGCAAGCAGAGCTTCAATCTTCTCCTTGAGACCGTTGTGATTCTTCATCTTCAGAACGGCCGCGGTTTCCTTCAGGTATATTTCATCCTCTTTGAAGGAATCATACGCGTCCATTTTTGTGACGCTGGTAATACGGCGGACACCGGATCCGATGGACTCTTCACTCAGTATCCGGAATACCCCGAGACTGCCGGTATTGGCAACATGCGTACCGCCGCAGAATTCCTTGGAAAAATCACCCATGGAAACCACCCGTACACTGTCGCCGTACTTCTCGTCAAACAGCGCAATCGCTCCGGTCTTTTTCGCCTCTTCCACCGGCAGGACTTCTGTCACAACCTGTACATCCGCTTCAATCATCTCATTGACAAGACGCTCGATTTCTCTGAGCTGTTCGTCGCTGACCTTTTCAAAATGGTTGAAGTCAAATCTTCCGTAATCCGGACAGTTGTAGGAACCGGCCTGGGCAACATGATCTCCGAGAACCTTTCTCAGTGCGCTCTGAAGAAGATGGAGGGAACTGTGATTGGCTCTTGTCTTCTGCCGTTTCTCAAAATCATAGACGCCATGGACTCTGTCTCCGGTTTTCAGGACGCCGGTTTCAATCTCTATATGATGGAGCGGCTGATTATGCGGTGCCTTGCGGACATCCGTCACCTTTGCGGAGAAATCCGTTCCGATCAGCACACCGGTATCCGCGCACTGTCCGCCGGACTCGGCATAGAAGCAGGTTCGATCCAGAATCACATCCCCGCTGTCACTCAGTTCATCAACAAGAACGCCGTCCTTGAACAGACCGATGACGGTCCCGTCACATTCCCGGTCTGTATATCCGGTAAACTCACTGGTCTTTTCAAAATCCATCAGATCAGCAGACTGTCCATGCATGGACTGTTCATTGCCGCGGGCATCTTTGGCACGCTTGATCTGAGCCGCCATTTCCCTGTCAAATCCTTCAAGATCCACATGGTACCCGGCATCTGAGGCAATCTCCACAGTAAGTTCCTTCGGGAAGCCGTACGTATCATACAGCCGGAATACGACTTCACCCGGAAGCACCTTTTCGCTTTCATGTTTCTGAAGTTCGTTATTCAGAAGTGCCTCACCATTGGCAAGTGTTCTCTGGAAGCTTTCTTCTTCCTGTTTTACCAGACGGGAAATCAGTTCCGTCTTGCCCAGAAGGTATGGATAATAATCCTTCATGTTTTCCGCGACAACGTCTACCAGACGGTACATGAATGCGCCTTCAATACCCAGTTTGATTCCATAGCGTACCGCTCTTCTCAATACCCGGCGCAGGACATATCCTCTTCCTTCATTGGAGAACATCGCGCCATCCGCGATGGCAAAGGTCACCGTACGGATATGGTCCGCGATCACCCGGTAAGCCATTTTGTATTCCGGATCGGAATACGGATGTTTCGCATAGCTTTCCGTCGCATGAATCACCGGCAGGAACAGATCCGTATCGAAGTTGGTCTCTCCCTCCTGAATCAGAGCGACCAGACGCTCCAGGCCCATGCCGGTATCGATGTTCTTATGCGGAAGCTCCTTGTATTCACTGCGGTCCACTTCCCCGGGCCGGCAGTCGTACTGCGAGAAAACGATATTCCAGACCTCAATGTACCGGTCATTTTCAATGTCTTCAAAAAACAGTCTTTCACCAAGACCCTGCGGATCATAAGCCGGACCGCGGTCATAATACAGTTCGGTATCCGGTCCTCCGGGACCTCTTCCGATCTCCCAGAAGTTGTCATAAGTCTTCCGGATATGGGTCGGATCCATTCCGACCTTCACCCAGAGATCATAGGCTTCCTGATCATCCGGATATACGGTTACATACATGCGTTCCTTTTCAAAACCGACCCATTCCGGGCTGGTCAGAAACTCCCATGCCCAGGGAATCGCTTCCTGTTTGAAATAATCACCGATCGAAAAATTACCGAGCATCTCGAAGAACGTGTGATGACGGGCTGTCTTTCCGACATTTTCGATGTCATTGGTGCGGATGCTCTTCTGAGCGTTGCAGATGCGGTTGCACTTGGGCTTCTCGGTGCCGTCAAAATACTTCTTCAGAGCTGAAACACCGGCATTGATCCAGAGCAGAGTCGGATCATTATGCGGAATCAGACTCGCGCCGGGTTCCACCATGGAGCCCTTGGACTGGAAGAAGTCCAGAAACATCTGGCGTACCTGATTTCCAGTCAGATTTTTTCTTGTACTCATTTCTCTACCTCCAATAAAAAAACCTGCAGACATGCAGGAACGTTCATCACGCGGTACCATCCTGTTTCGCAGACTCGTTTTAAATCTGCGCACTTAATTACGCCGATAACGCTGGCATGCGGCGCGGATTGGGCGCTCTTCAAAGCAGCTTCATGAACCGGATTTCTGCAGATCTTTCACCGCCGTCTGCTCTCTTTTTCAGCAAATCCTCTGTTCACTACTTGTCTTCTTCATCGATTTCCTGCATATCGTATCATTTCCTCTCTCTAAATGAAAGAGGAATCAAATGATTCACTGGCAAAAAAACCAGAGGGTCCTTAAAGAGCGCCCGTTTTCCGCATATCCGCCGTTTCCTCTTTCATGAATTCCTTTTTCTGTTTATGAAAGCATTTCGGTTTCTTTCACTGAAATCGTTCAGATGCACAACCCCATACGGAACAATTCCCGGATATTTGGTTGACGAAGAATCGTTCATGTAATAAAATTTCGGGGTATTGTAAATCTTTCAAGGGAGAATGAAAAAGCGATGAAAAAGTTTACAAGTTTATTTCTGTCAGCAGCCCTGTGCATGGCAATGGCCGCATGCGGAGCTGACACATCTGCCGGCACCCCTGCTGCAACGTCGAATCCTGAAAGCAATAACACCGCAGCAGCACAGCCGCAGGCCGCTGCTTCTGACAAGACTTATACCGTTGGAATTGTGCAGCTGGTACAGCATGTCGCGCTCGATGCAAGCGCGCAGGGTTTCCAGGATGAACTGAAGAGCCAGCTTGGAGATGCCGTCAAATTCGATTATCAGAATGCCAGCGGTGATTCCGCTACCTGCTCTTCGATCGTATCCGGATTTGTCACAGAAAAGGCAGATCTGATTCTTGCGATTGCCACACCTGCGCTTCAGGCCGCAGCCAACGGTACTGCAGCGATCCCTGTTCTTGGAACCGCCATTACGGAATACGGCACCGCCCTTTCCATTGATAACTTCAGCGGAACCGTCGGAACCAATGTCTCCGGAACCTCTGACCTTGCCCCGCTGGATCAGCAGGCCGCGATGTTCGATGAACTGCTTCCGGAAGCCAAAAAGATCGGAATCCTCTACTGCACGGCAGAGGCAAACTCAAAGTACCAGGCAGATGTCGTAAAGGCAGCGCTTGAGAAGAACGGTAAAACAGTAACCGTCTACACCTTCACGGATTCCAATGATGTACAGGCAGTCACCAAAACAGCGGTTTCTGAAAATGACGCCCTGTATATTCCGACCGACAATACCTGCGCAAGCAATACCGGCATCATTGATCCGGTTGCCAGTGAAGCCAAGTGCCCGATCATCTGCGGTGAGGAAGGAATCATGGCCGGCTGCGGAATCGCTACCCTGTCCATTGATTATTATGAGCTCGGCAAGACAACCGGCGCCATGGCAGCTAAGATTCTCAAGGGAGAATCCAATGTCAGTGAAATGCCGATCGAATACTACCAGAACCCGGTCAAGAAGTATGATGAAGAACGCTGCAAGGCGCTTGGCATCAATGTACCGAGTGATTACACTGCCGCACCTCGCGCATAGTAATCGATAAGGATTTCATTATCTGGGTGCATATGCACCCTTCTTTTTCTGAAAACCAGAACATCTGTTGGGGGAACAAAAATATGAGTCTCAATTTTGCAAATCTGATCGGTGCCCTTCCGGCGGGCGTAGCACAGGGCATCATATGGGGTGTCATGGCCCTTGGTGTCTATATCACCTTCCGGCTGCTCGGTGTATCGGATCTTACGGTAGATGGATCGTTTACCACCGGGGGAGCAGTTACGGTCATGATGATTCTTGGCGGTGTCAATCCCTGGATTGCCCTTCTCATTGCCTGTGCCGCCGGTATGCTTGCAGGGTTTGCGACCGGCATTCTGCATACGCTGTTTTCCATACCTGCCATCCTTTCCGGAATCCTTACCCAGTTTGCCCTGTACTCCATCAATCTCGCAATCATGGGGATGGCCGCAAACAAAGGACTTCCGGTTGACAAATACGCACTGGCCATCACCAGCCGGCATATTCCAACCGCTATTATTACTGGTCTGTTGATAGCGGCGGTCATTATCGCGCTATTGTACTGGTATTTCGGTACGGAACATGGAAGCGCCATGCGTGCAACCGGCTGTAATCCGGAAATGGCAAAAGCACAGGGTATTGACATCAACGTCATGAAGGTCATCGGCCTCGCTCTTGCCAACGGGCTGGTTGCCCTTGCGGGAGGACTCCTTTCCCAGTATCAGGGATTCGCGGACATCAATATGGGACGCGGTGCGATCGTGATCGGACTTGCGGCGGTCATCATCGGGGAAGTCATCGGCAGCGCCCTGCTTGGCAAACGCATGAACTTTGCCGGAAGACTGACCTTTGTGACCATCGGCGGCATCATTTACTATCTTGTCATTATTGTCGTTCTCTGGCTGAAACTTGACTCCAACTATCTGAAACTGTTTACCGCAGTGATCGTAGCCGTATTCCTTTCCGTTCCGAATCTGCAGGCACATGCCAAGTCGTCCTTCTCCCGCGCCGGGAAAATGGCTAAAACCGTAAAGGAGGACTGATCATGACCGCAATGCTGAAACTTACGAATGTATGCAAGACATTCAATCCCGGAACCATTAATGAAAAGATTGCCCTGAACCATGTCAGTATTGAACTGGAAGAAAACGATTTTGTAACGGTGATCGGCGGAAACGGTGCCGGCAAAAGCACCATGCTCAATGCTGTTGCCGGGGTCTGGCCGGTTGATGAAGGATCTATCCGCATTGACGGTACCGATGTAACGGGTCTTCCGGATTTCAAACGGGCCTATCTGATCGGCCGAGTCTTTCAGGACCCGATGACCGGAACTGCCGCGGACATGCAGATTGAGGAAAACCTTGCCCTGGCATACAAGCGTGGAAAAAGAAGAACGCTTGGCTGGAATGTCAAACCGGAAGAACGATCCATGTTTCAGGAGCGTCTCAAGTCGCTCGGACTGGGACTGGAAGATCGAATGACATCGAAGGTCGGACTTCTTTCCGGCGGACAGAGACAGGCGCTAACGCTTCTGATGGCAAGTCTGCAGAAACCGAAGCTTCTCCTTCTCGATGAACATACCGCTGCTCTGGATCCGAAAACAGCAAAAAAAGTGCTTGAGCTGACGCAGCAGATTGTCGAACGTGATCATCTGACGACTCTGATGGTCACTCACAATATGCGTGACGCAATCGCAGTCGGAAACCGTCTGATTATGATGGATGAGGGACATGTGCTCTACGATGTCCGCGGTGAAGAAAAGAAAAAGCTGACAGTTGAGGATCTTCTCCGCAAGTTTGAAGAAGCCAGCGGTGAAACCTTTGCCAGCGATGAAGCGCTTCTTTCGAGATAACCAAAACCTTCCTTGACCATCTGGTCCTGGAAGGTTTTTTCTTCGAGACCCCTTTCCCTTCTTCCTGTTTGTTTTCATCAAACAAGGAATTCATTTGATCTTCCATGCAGTAAAAAATATGATTAACTATTCTAAATTCATTTATTTCGTGATATTTGACAGATATATTTGACATTATGTCGTGCAGTTGCTATATTGAATCCGTAAGCAGAATCGTTTCTGCAAAAAGGAGGATGATATGAACAGCTACAGAGCAATCGGATTTCTCTTTGGAATTACCTTCGGCGTTATCGTGTCGATCTTTATTCTCAGAGCGTTCAACAAAAACCGGTCGATCCGGACGGAATATGATGAAATGCAGAAACAGGCACGGGGAGAAGCCTATATGTACGGCTTCTATGCGATGATTCTTTTCGAGTTTCTGACCATGTTGACCGAATTTTTTCAGCCGATTCCGGCAGAACCGCTTGTCATTCACTTTACTGCCATCATGATCGGAGTCACAGTCCAGGCAGTCTACAGCATCATGCATGATGCCTTCATCGGACTCAACACGCAGAAAAACCGTTATCTGATTATCATGGCAGTCATTGCAGTCATTAACTTCGCTGTTGCTTTTGCCGCGTTCAAAGACGGACGCATGATTGAAAACGGAGTCCTGATGGCCCCCTTCTGCAATCTTATGGTCGGTATCGCCTTTCTGATCATCGGCCTTGCCGGATGGATTCGAACGACAGAAGGAAAAGAGGAAAAGGAATGAAGAATCTTCGATTGAAGGCAGCCCGGGCCGGACTTGATCTTTCCCAGTCTGAACTTGCGGAAGCAGTCGGGGTTTCCAGACAGACGATCAGTGCCATAGAAAAAGGAGATTATAACCCTACCATCAACCTCTGCATCCGGATCTGCCGGGTGCTTGGCAAGACACTGGATGAACTGTTCTGGTATGACGAATCGATTCAGGACTGAGAATCTTATGTAATATAAAGCGGAGAAATGTCCTGCCGGAAACAATAGTAATACTGTGAAGCAGACAGTCCGTTCTGCTAAAATGAATGACAGGAGATTTCATATTATGAGCAGACAGGTTATCTGCCGCTATTGCGGTGCATCCATTCTTACCCTGAACCGTTTCTGTCCGAACTGCGGTGCCGCCAATCCGGAATACACACCTCCATCCACCGGCCCGATCATCCCGGAAACGATCGCCCAGCTTCAGGAATACTGCGAAATCCACAGGCTTCCCCTGAAGGACATTCATTTCCACATCGGAGAGAACTACACAAAGCCAAAGGCGATCGGAATCTTTCAGAGCGGTGATTCTTTTACGGTATACAAGAACATGGCCGATGGTACCCGGCTGATCCGTTATCAGGGAAATGACGAAGCCTATGCGGTAAAAGAGGTTTATCTCAAGCTGCAGGAGGTTCTGCACCGGTTTGAAAACCAGTAAAGGAGAATTCAATGGCATCTACAGGGAAATGTGAATACTGCGGCGCGACCCTTCTTTCCACTGATCCGGTATGTCCCCAGTGCGGCGCGCCAAACCCGAACTATTCAAATGACAACAACGAGCGGAAGATCTTTCATCCAAGGACAATTGATGAGCTGAAGCAATACTGCAGTGAACGCGGCATGCCGCTGCTGAAAATGCGTTTTTTCATCGGTGAGGATTTCAGGGAGCCAAAAGCCTTCGGAATCTATCAGAACGGCAGTGAGTATGTGGTATACAAAAACAAAGCGGACGGATCCCGTGCCATCCGCTACCAGGGCAGCGATGAAGCGCATGCGGTCAATGAGCTGTTCGACAAGCTGATGGAGGAATGCAGCAACCGCGGCATCTATCCGGATGGCGCTCCGGAGAAAGGAGCTCAGGTCGCAAAGCAGAGAAACCTGTACCGGCGCATTGTCATGTTTGCGGCAATTGCCGGGCTTGTGGTGACACTCGGCGGTACCGCCTATCAGATGATGAATCACCGCCATGACGGTTACTATCACTTTGATGACGGGATTTATTATCATTACGGCGATAACTGGTACACGGACACAGATTATGGCTGGGTCGAAAGCGAGCCGGTCTATCAGGGAGACAGCAGTCAGTATTATCTGGGTGAGGATTACAGCTCCGGCTGGGGGGTCAGCGATTTCAAGGAGTCCGCTGCCTATGAAGAGATCAAAAGCCAGGACAGCACTTCTTCCGATTATGATTCCTGGGATTCCAACGATACCGACTGGGATACGGACTGGTAAGGAAGGACGATCAAAGGGGCTGACGCCCCTTTTCTTCTTGATAAATGTTTTATTCTTGCGCGGAAAGCACCGCAATGTAATCTTTCATGTACTCCGGCAGATCCGGCGGCCTGCGGGCACTTACCACATTTCCGTCCACGACAGACGCAGTATCCAGCCAATGGGCACCGGCGTTTTCCATATCATCACGGATTCCCGGTGTACTGGTTACTTTTCTGCCCTTGAGTATCCCGGCGGAAATCAGCACCCACCCAGCATGGCAGATTTCACCGATCACCTTTCCATCCTCATTCATCCTGCGGACAATTTCAAGCACCTCAGGAAACCTTCGAAGCCTGTCCGGTGCCCAGCCTCCCGGCACCAGCAATCCATCAAATTCCTCAGTCTTCACATCAAGGAAAGAGAGATCTGAAGTACAGGGCACGCCGTATTTTCCATGAAAGAGCTGCCCTTTCTTTTCTCCGGCTGTGATTACCGTGCAGCCCTCTTCCCGCAGCCGAAGGATGGGATACCAGAGTTCAAGATCTTCAAAGTCATCGCTGACCAGCGCAAGTATACGTTTGTTCATAATTACTCCATTCTTCTGTAAGAAATGCAATTCTGTCATTCTGTGTGCTAAGATTCATATG